>JAOBAU010000028.1 GCA_025463165.1 Acidobacteriota bacterium
TTGCATGTGCTGGGCGAGCAGCTCGAGATCCCGGTTTACTCGGACCGCACGAATAAAGATCCGGTGGCAGTTGCGAATGCGGCGGTGCGCGAGGCGAAGAAGCACAACGCGGATGTCGTTATTCTCGACACCGCGGGCCGGCTGCACATTGATGACGAGCTGATCAAGGAGCTCGACTCGATCAAGCGCGATACGCGTCAGAGCGAGATCCTCTTCGTCGCCGACGCCATGACCGGACAGGACGCCGTCAAGTCGGCGAAAGAGTTCGACGATCGCCTCGGCGTCACCGGCATCGTCCTCACCAAGCTCGACGGTGACGCGCGCGGCGGCGCGGCGCTGTCGATCAAATCGGTCGTCAATCGTCCGATCAAGCTCGTCGGCGTCGGCGAGAAGTACGCCGACCTCGACGTCTTCCATCCCGACCGTATGGCCTCGCGCATCCTCGGCATGGGCGACGTCCTCTCGCTCATCGAAAAAGTCGAAGCGGAAGTCGACAAGAAGGAAGCGCAGCGGCTCGCCGACCGCGTCGCCAAAGACAAGTTCACGCTCGAAGACCTGCGCCAGCAACTGCAGCAGGTAAAGAAGATGGGGCCGATGTCGCAGCTCGTGAAAATGCTGCCCGGCGCCGGAAAGATCAATGAAGAAGACATCGATGAAGGGCAGATCGGCCGGATGCAGGCCATCCTCGATTCGATGACGAAGAAGGAGCGCGACTTTCCGCAGATCATCAACGGCCATCGCAAGAAGCGGATCGCCAAAGGTTCCGGCACGACCGTGCAGGAGATCAATCGGCTGCTGAAGAACTACCTGCAGATGAAGAAGATGATGAAGACCTTTTCGAAGGGATTCGGAGCGCGGAAGTTCGGGAAGATGATGAAGGGACTGCCACCGGAGCTGCTGCAGTAGGAAATTCTCACAGGGTTGTTGCCGTTTCGCGGGCGGCTCCGGTAGGATTGCCGGCCCATTACTCGAAGGAGCATCACAAATGCTGAAGATTCGTCTGCGCCGCCAGGGCGCGACCCATGCACCGTTCTACCGCATCGTCGTGTCGGACTCGCTCAAGACGCCGAGCGCATCGACCGTCGAGCAGATCGGTCACTACGACCCGAAGAAGAACCCGGCTGACGTGAAGATCGACCGCGAGCGCGTCGATTTCTGGGTCTCGAAGGGCGCACAGCTCTCGCCGACCGTCAAGTCGATCATGAAGAAGCTGCCCAAAGCGTCGTCGTAAGGCGGCCACGCGATGGAAGAGCTGGTCGAATTCCTCGCGAAATCCCTCGTCGACAAACCCGACGAGGTGAAAATCCACACCCACGAGCGCGGTGACCAGACCGTGCTCGAGCTCGAGGTCGCCCAGGATGACCTCGGCAAAGTGATCGGCCGGCAGGGTCGCACCGCGCGTGCGATCCGCACTCTCCTTGCCGCGGCCGGGCAGCGTTCGCGCCGCCGTTACGTCCTCGACATCGTCGACTGACTCGCGTCATGGCCGATCGCATCGCCATCGGCGTGATTCGCAAGCCGCATGGTGTCCGCGGCGAAGCGAGCGTCGAAGTCTGGACTGATTCGATCGAGCGCATCGCCGGCCTCGAGAGCGTCACGCTCGTTTCTCCTGATGAAAAGACGTCGCGGCCCGCGACGATCGAGAGCGTCCGCGCGCACAAAGAGCGCGCGCTCGTAAAGTTCCGCGAGTTCGGCGCGCCCGAAGAGCTGCGCGACGTCTACAACTGGACCGTCGAGATCGACAAAGGCGCCGCACGCGCGCTCGACGCCGACGAGTATTACCTGCACGATCTGGCCGGACTGACGCTCATCGACGCCGAAGGGCGCGAGCGCGGAGTCGTCGTCGAAGCGTACGAGGGCGGCGCCGGAATCCTCCTCACCGTCAAACGCGCGGACGGAAAGACGTTCGATGTCCCCTTCGCGGCCGACATCTGCACAGAGATCGACCTCGCGAACAAACGGATTGTCGTCGCGATCCCCGAGGGCCTGGAGAACATCGACGATGTTGCGGATTGATTTCGTCACGATCTTTCCGCGGATGTTCGACTCCTTCCTCGCCGAAGGCGTCATCGCACGCGGCGCAAAGCAGGAACTCATCGACGTCCGCGTGTGGGACTTGCGCGAATACGCCAGCGATCGCCATCGCTCGACCGATGACGAAGCGTACGGCGGCGGACCGGGAATGGTGATGCTCGCCGAGCCGGTGCTGCGCGCCGTGGAAGCGACCGGCGGCGGACACACGGTGATGACCTCGCCGCAGGGACGCGTATTCGATCAGGCGAAAGCGCGCGAGCTTGCGGCGCGCGACCAGGTCGTCTTTCTCTGCGGACGCTACGAAGGATTCGACCACCGCGTACACGAAGCGCTGCAGCCGGAAGAGCTGTCGATCGGCGACTTCGTCGTCTCCGGCGGCGAGCTGCCGGCGATGCTGATGGCTGACGCGATGGGCCGGATGATCGAAGGCGTGGTCGGCAACAGCGGCTCGGTCGAAGAGGATTCATTCTTCAACGGCCTGCTCGACTACCCGCATTACACGCGGCCGGTCGAGCTGCGCGGAATGAAAGTGCCCGACGTGCTGATGTCGGGACATCACGAGAACATTCGCAAGTGGCGGAAAGAGCAGGCGTTACGCGCGACGCTGGCGAAACGGCCCGATTTGCTGGAGACGGCTGAGCTCGATCCGGAAGCGCAGAAGATGCTGGCGAAGCTTCGCCAGGAATGTCATTCGTCCTGACGGGGTTCTGTGCGCGTCCGGCTTGCCAAATCAGCGGAATCGCGGCATCATGCGCGGCTCGCTTCACAACAGCAAAGAAAAAGGTACTGTCATGGCTGAAGACATCATGAAAATCGTCGAGTCGCGAGAGACGCGGAAAGACCTTCCGCAGTTCGATCCGGGCGACACGATCAAAGTTCACGTGAAGGTTCGGGAAGGCGACAAAGAGCGCATCCAGATCTTCCAGGGCGTCGTCATTTCCCGCAAGGGTGGCGGCACGCGGCAGATGTTCACCGTCCGCAAGATTTCGGGCGGCGTTGGTGTGGAGAGGATGTTCCCCCTCTATTCGCCTACGATCGATCGTATCGAGGTTGAACGCCATGGCCGGGTCCGTCGTGCGAAGCTCTATTACCTCCGCGACCTCCGCGGAAAAGCAGCGCGCATCGAAGAGAAGCGCAAGCGCTAAGAAGCAAAAGCCCGACGCGGACGAGCGCCTGCTCGACCGTCTGTTCGCGGAGTTGGCGCGCGTCGCTGAGATGTCAGCGATCGAGCGCCGGCTCCGCGATTTTGGTTTTCGCACGATCGCCGGCACCGACGAAGTCGGCCGCGGCTGTCTGGCCGGTCCCGTCGTCGCCGCCTGCGTCATCCTCGATTGCGAGCCGACTCTGTTCGGCGTCAACGACTCCAAGCTCGTCGATCGCGACGATCGCCTCGCCATTTGCAGGATGATCCTTTCCTGCGCGCGCGCCGTTGCAGTCGGGGTCGTCGAAGCGGCGACCATCGACCGGATCAACATCCTCCGCGCCAGCAAGCTGGCCATGGCTCATGCCGTCGACGACCTCGGCGTCCGGCCCGACGTTCTCCTCCTCGATGCCGTCACGATCGACGAGGTGGACATGCCGCAGATACCGCTCATCAAGGGCGACATGCGAAGCGTCTCGATCGCCGCAGCTTCAATCGTTGCAAAGGTCTATCGAGATTTGCTGATGGAGTCGTATCATGCCCTTTACCCCGTCTACGATTTCCGAAACAATCGGGGTTACGCAACCGAGAGCCATCAGGCAGCTCTGAGACTCTACGGGCCAAGCCCGGTTCACCGGAAGTCGTTCGACGGAGTCGAGGAGCCACTGCTGTTATTCGGGCGCGATGTGACGGTCGAGAGAAGAGATGGCGATCCAACGAGATAAAGTCATCGCCAGCGCCGAGAAGCTGGTCGCGAAGGGGAAAATCGAACCCGCGATCAAGGAGTACGAACGCCTTCTCGAAGACAACCCCAACGACGTCAATACTCTCAACCGTATCGGCGACCTCTGGGTCCGCATCAATCGCAACGATGAAGCGGTCAAGGTCTTCGGCAAGATCGCCGCGCATTACTCGAAGGATGGCTTCTTCCTCAAAGCCATCGCGATCTACAAGAAGATCAACAAGCTCGACCCGTCGCAGCTCGACATCTACGCGAAGCTGGCCGATCTCTACGCCAAACAGGGTCTCGCCATGGAAGCGAAGAGCCAGTACCAGGTTCTCGCCGACTACTACCTGAAGCACGGCGATCCCGGCAACGCGCTCGCCATCTATCGCAAGATCTCCGAGCTCGACCCGAACTCGATCAACGTTCACGTCAAGCTCGCGGACCTTTACTCGCAGAACAATCAGACCGCCGAGGCGCTGAAAGAATACGACCGCGTCGGACGGATGCTGCTCAAGCGCGGCATGCTCGACGAAGCGGTGCAGGTCTTCCGCAAGGCGCTGAAGATCGACGCGTCGAACGTGGAGCTGGTCGAATCGCTGATCACCGCGCTGCTCGAAGCGAAAGACTTCGAGAACGCGATGCAGATCATCGACACCTCTCTCGAATCGAATCGCGACAATCCGCGCCTCCTCGCGCTCCTCGGCCGCGTGCAGCTGGCGAAGGGAGACATGGGAGCGGCGCGCGCCGCGCTGGAACGCGGCGTTTCCGCCGATCCGAACAACGCGTCCGTTCGCGAAGCGCTCGCCGATCTCTATCTGCGCCAGTCGAATCCCGACAAGGCGCTGGAGATGGTCGTGCCGCTCGTCGAGAAAGCGCTGGCGCGCGGCGAGCGCGGCGCGGCCGTCGATCTGCTGAATCGCGTGCTGCGCGTCGACTCCGGTCACACGCCGACGCTCGAACGTCTGGTGCTGCTGTACACGCGGCTCAACGAAGAAACGAACATCCTCGCGTCGATGAGCAGCCTCGCCGAGGCGCACGTGTCGCGGTCGCAGTATGAGGACGCGTCGAAAGTGCTCGAGCGGCTGATTCAGCGCGAGCCGCAAAACGCACAGCACCGGACGAAGCTGCAGTTCGTCCGCTCGCAGATGGGCGGCATCGACACGATTCCCGCGCGCGGACGGACGGTCGATGCGCCGCTGCCTCCGATGTCCATTCCGTCGATGGAGATCGAAGAGCCGGTGCCGTCGTTCGACAGCTTCAGCGAAGATTCGCTGTCGCTCGATCTCGATGCATCCGAGCCGCTCGATCTCGACCTCGGCGGCGGTTTCACCGAGGCGCCTCCTCCCGCGACGCAGGCTCCGCCGCCGCGTTTCGAAATGGGCGAGATGGCGTCGCTCGACACCGATCTCGAAGGCGGCGAAGACCTCGACTTCATCACCGAGCACCTCACCGAAGCGGAGGTGTTCGCGAAGTACGGCCTCGCGGAGAAAGCGGCGGAGCATCTTCGCGCCGTCATCGAGCGCGCGCCGAAACACATTGCCGCGCACGAAAAGCTCTATCGCATTCTTCTCGATGAGGGCGACATCGACGGCGCACGCGCCGCCGCGAATCAGTACGTAGCCATTCTCGAAGAGCGCGGCGAGAGCGAGACCGTCACCGCCGTGAAAAACGAGTTCGTCTCGCGCGGACATTCGCTCGCGCCGGCAGCCGCGAAACCGGCACCGCCACGCACGCCGACGATCGAGCGTCCCATTCCTCCACCGCCCGCGCCCGAGCCGGAACCGCTGCTCGCGTCCGCGCTCACCGATGAAGAAGAGATCAGCTTCGATCTCGAGCCAGGCGAATCGGAATTCGATCTCGATTCGATGTCGCTCGAAGCGGAACCTGCACCGGTTCCCGCGCCGGAGCCCGAGCCCGAGCCGGCATTCGAGCCGGCCGCGACCGGACCTGCATTCGACATCGCCAGCCTCGAGCTCGACGAGCCGGAGCCGGCGCTCGGCGACCTGGCGTTCGATGACGTCGAAGAGTCAGAGCCGCAGGCGGCGTCCGATCCGTTCTTCGGCGTCGAAGCGGAAAGCGTCGCGTTCGACGACGGTCCGTCCGTCGAAGAGATCGGCGAAGTCGACTTCTACATCGAGCAGGAACTGTTCGATGAAGCGCGCGGCAAGCTCGATCTGATGCTCGCGCGCCATCAGGGCAACACCGATCTGAAGAAGCGGAAGGATCGGCTCGAAGCCGCCGCCGCGGCAGCCGCTGCGATCGCGTCGATGATGCCGCCGGCCGCGGCGCCCGCGCCTTCATCTTCGTCATCATCCGTCTTGTCGAAAGACGACATCGAGAGCGAGCTGCTTTCGGCGCTCCCCGATGACGACGACGATTTCGGCATGGCCGCGCCGCCTCCGCCACCCCCGCCGCCGCCCGCGGCTGCGTTCGTGCCGCCGGTCGCGCCCGACGTCGTCGAAGAGAATCTCTTCGCGGACGAAGACGACTTCTTCGATCTCGCCGCCGAGCTCGAGTCGGAGCTGAGCGACGAAGACGAACAGATCTCGCTCAGCGAAGAAGAGCAGTCGCTCGAAGAGATCTTCAAGGAATTCAAGAAGGGCGTCGAACAGCAGCTTGATTCCGAGGATTACGACACGCACTACAACCTCGGCATCGCGTACAAAGAGATGGGACTCATCGATGAAGCGATCGGCGAGTTTCAGCTGGCGTCGAAAGATCCGAAGCGCGCCGTCGAATGCGCGTCGATGCTCGGTCTCTGCTTCCTGGAAAAGGGAATGCCGCAACTGGCGATCAAGTGGTACCGCAAGGGACTGGAGATCGCCGAGATCACCGAAGAAGAACACGTCGGCCTGCTGTACGACCTCGGCTCGGCGTATGTCGAAGTCGGCGACACCGACAACGCGCAGAAGGCGTTCATGGAGGTCTACGGCATGAACACCAACTACCGCGAGATCGTCACCCGCATCAAACAGCTCGAGGACGCCCGCAAGTGAACCGCAACATTGAATCGCTGATCCGCTTCGTGAATCTCACCAGCTCCGGCCTCCTCGCCGGCTCGCTCGGTTTCGGTGAAGTGGCGCTCGTGCCGGGATGGCAGAACGAAGTGGCGCGCGAGAACAGCCGCGCCGATGCGCTGAAGACCGCCGCGTACTTCAACGCCATCGGACCGGTGGCGCTCGGAACCGCGGTGACGCTGGCCGTCGCCGCGCGCGGAGTGGGAACGTCACGGCGATTGCTCGACGCCGCGGCCGCCGTCGGTCTCGCCGGCGTGCTCGCCGCGACGGTGATGGTGACGGTGCCGATCAACAAAGAGCTGGAAGAGCAGCCGGCAACGGATTATCCGAGCGATCGCTCGATGTCGCTGGTGAAGAACTGGAGCCGCGCGCACGCGGTGCGAACGACGCTCGGCGTCGGCGCGTTCATCTGCGCCGTGGCGTCGAACCTCAGCGCGCGCCGCTCGTGAAGTGATCCCAGCCCTTCGCTTCCAGCGGCGCGCCGTTAATCGTGACGCCGCTCGTCGTGATCTTCCCGATCGCGTACACCGGCCGCCGCACGCGCGCGCTCAGCTCCGACTCGCGCAGCGATGACGTGAAGAGCAGCGCGTACTCTTCGCCGCCATGCAGCACGACGTCCTGCGCGCGAATGCCGAGCGCGGTGCCGGAGCCGAGGAGATCCGGGAAAAGCGGAATCCGCTCGCGCTCGATCTCGGCGCCGCAGTTCGACGCCTCGCAGAGATTGTGAAGATCGGTCGACAGTCCGTCGGAGATGTCGATGCAAGCAGTCACTTCCGCGATCGCGCCAAGCGCGATGCCGAGCGCAAGCTCCGGCTCCGGATCGATGTGCCGCCGGATCGCGGACGCCGCGAACTCGCGCTGCGTGTAGGCAAGCGTCGAAGGCGGGTCGAGCGACCAGCCGCGCCGCAGCAACGCCAGTCCCGACGCGGAACCGCCGATCGGACGGCTGACGTAAATGCGATCGCCCGCCCGCGCGCCGCTGCGCAACAGCGGGCGGTCGGTCGTTCCGATCGCCGTGATCGAGATGACGAACTTCTCGGCGCGCGACAGATCGCCGCCTACGATCTCGATGCGATGTTCGTTCGCCGACTCCGCGATCGCATCGAGAAATGCATCGACGTCGACCCAGTCCGGCGCACCGAGCGCAACCACCGCATGCGACGGCGTCGCGCCCATCGCTGCCAGATCGGAGAGATTGACCGCGAGACTTTTCCGCGCGATGAAACGCTGCGGAATCGCGCGAGTGAAGTCGACCTCCTCGATCAGCATGTCGGTCGTGATGACCTGATTGCCGATGATCGCCGCGTCGTCGCCCGCGCGCGG
This sequence comes from Acidobacteriota bacterium, assembly GCA_025463165.1. Taxonomy (GTDB): domain Bacteria; phylum Acidobacteriota; class Thermoanaerobaculia; order Gp7-AA8; family Gp7-AA8; genus JAOBAU01. The sequence continues at coordinate 8,243 of JAOBAU010000028.1, forward strand.
GAAGCGGTCGCGAATGCGTGCGATCAGATCGCGCTCGCTCATCGTTCGCGGCGCGGAAGATACGTCGTCACGGCAACGAGCGGCACCAGCGGACGATCGAACGTCTCTTTCGGATAGACGATCGATTCGAGAAAGAGTCCCGATGGCGGCGCTGTCGGCTGGAACGGTTCGGCTCGCGCATCGAGACGCTGCGCGAGCTCTTCCGGCCGCATGTTGCCGCGGCCGATCTCCGCGAGAAACGCGACGATCTTCCGCACCATCTTCCAGAGAAAGTGCGACGCCTCGATCCGGATGAGAATCAGATCGCCGGCCACCACGACATCGCACGATTCGACGACGACGATGCGCGACTCATCCTGCGCCAGCCGCTTGTCGGTGAAGGCGCTGAAGTCGTGACGTCCCGGAATCGCGAGCGCCGCGCGCTGCATCGCCGCGGCATCGAGCCGATCCTTGATCCACCAGACGAACGATTTCGCGAACGCCGTGCGCCGCGTCGCAATCTGATACAGGTAAACGCGCGACAGCGCATCGTGCCGCGCGTGAAACTTGTCGCCCGCGCGATCGATGCGCAGGATGTGAATGTCGTGCGGGAGCAGGTCGTTGATCTTGCGCAACAACTGCAGCGGATCGACGGTCTTGTTTGCGCGGAGATGCGCGACCTGTCCTGCCGCGTGCACGCCGGCGTCGGTGCGTCCCGCGCCGCCGATGTCGACGTCGCCGAGCACCTGCGCGGCCGCGCGCTGCAGGTGTCCCTGCACCGTTTTCTGCGTGTTACCCTGCGCCTGCCAACCGGAGTAGCGAGTTCCCTCGTATTCGATGGTGAGTTTATAAGTCGGCATGCGTCCAGCGTCGTATCAACTGCTCGGTGATCTGCTCGTCGTCGTCTGGGACGACGGCCACGAATCATACTATCCGGCCGAAGCGCTGCGCCGCGCATGTCCGTGCGCCGCCTGCAGCGGCGAGCCCGATCTCTTCGGACGGATGGCCGGCGGCGGCCCGCAACACTACCGCCAGAACTCGTTCGTCCTCCTCGGCGTCGAGCCGATGGGCAACTACGCACTGCAACCGACGTGGGCCGACGGCCACACCTTCGGCATCTGGACGTTCGATCGCCTGCGCGCGGTCTGCCCGTGCGACGAATGCCGCAACGCTGCCGCGTCGAACGCTAAGCCGTAATCAGCGTTCCTTCGTTTCCTTCGAGCGCGTCGCGCAGATGCTCGACGTCGGTGATCAGCACTTCGCGCGAGCTCTTCTTCACAAACTCGATTGCCGCTTCGATCTTCGGTCCCATGGAGCCGGCGGGAAACTGTCCCGCCGCGAGACGCTGCTGCGCTTCCGCGACCGTCATCCGATCGATGAAGCGCTGCGACGGCTTGCCGAAATCGAGCGCGACTTTCGCGACGCCGGTTAGCACGATGTAGCGATCGGCGCCGAGTTCCGCCGCCAGCAGCGACGACGCGAAGTCTTTGTCGATCACCGCTTCGATGCCGCGCCACTGCCCGTCGCGGCCGCGCACGACCGGAATCCCGCCGCCGCCCGCGGCGATGACGACGCCGAGCTCCTGCACCATGTGCCGGATCGTGGCGAGATTCAGAATGCGCTGCGGCCGCGGCGACGCGACGACATGCCGCCAGCCGCGGCCGGCGTCTTCACGCATCGTCCAGCCGAGGTCGCGCTCGAGTGCTTCGGCGCGATAGCGCGTGAAGAACGGGCCGATCGGTTTCGTCGGTTTGCGAAACGCGGCATCGTTCGGATCGACCTCGACTTCCGTCAGCAACGTCGCCACTTCCGACGGTTGTCCGATCGCTTCCAGCCGATTGCGAATGGCCTGCTGCAGCATGAATCCCATCGACCCTTCCGTCTGCGCGACGGCGATGTCGAGCGACTGCGGCGGAATCTTCGTCGAGGCTTCCTCGGCCTGCACGAGGATGTTGCCGACCTGCGGTCCGTTGCCGTGCACGACGACGAGCCGATAACCGGCGCGTACGATCTCCGCGAGCCAGCGCGCCGCCTGCTTCGCGCGCGCGATCTGCTCTTCGTGCGTGCCGCGATCTTCAGCACGCAGCAGCGCGTTGCCGCCGAACGCGACGACCGCGAGCCGATGCTTCGCTTCCGTGCTCATCGGTCGATCAGTGTAGTGCGTCACGCGATGCAGGCCGCGAGGGGCGCTGAGGCTTTGCCAGCCAGCGCCGCCGGCCGTGCCGGCTAGACGTCCTCGCGGTCGAGCGGCATCGTCATGCAGCGCGGACCGCCGCGCGCGCGCGACAACTCATGTCCCTGCAACTGCAGCGCGTACTTCTTGTCGGTCCACGTTTCGAGCTCCGTGCGGCCGAGCAGCAGATCGTCTTCATAGACGATGTGATATCCGTGCCCCGCCAGCTCCTCCGCCGTGCGCACGTTGCGCTCGTAAAGCAGGATGATGCCCGGCGCGAGCGCGAACGCATTCGCGCCATCGGTCCACTGCTCGCGCTGCTGATCGACGGCGCGCTGTCCGCCGCAGTAAATCGGCTCGACCTCGATCTTCTTTTTCTTCAGCGCCGTGAAGATCGACTTCTCCGCCCTGTACGTGATCTCGCGCTTTCGCAAATCGATCGACGACACCTTCGCCGCCTGGCTGCCGCCCGGCAAAATCACCGGCGGATAGATCAGGCATTCGTTGCGGCTAATGAATGTGAAGACCGTGTCGAGATGCATGAACGAGCGCGCTTTCGGCAGCTCGACAACGATGATCGTCTGCACGCCGGCGCCCGATGAACGGAGCGTTCGCGCGAGCTGCTCGATGGCCGCTTTGTTCGTTCGCTCGCTGGCGCCGACCATCAGCAGATCGCGGCGCGCGATCAGCACGTCGCCGCCTTCGATCGCCGGCGCCTTGCGGCTCATCGGCGCTTCTTTCGATTCGCCATCCATGAAGTCGACCCAGAACAGCTCGCGGTCGCGGAAGCCGCGGTGGTACTGGAAGACGTACTTGGAGAGCAGCGATTCGCGTCGCCGCGCCTGGGTGGCCATCGACGAGATCACGACGCCGTCGCCGAGGACGATCTGCGGGTCGCGCATGAAGAAGTAGTTCGGAACGGGATAGAGATCGAACTTCGGCAGCTCGCCCGACACTTCTCTGTCGTTCGTGATGCCGCCGATGAGCACCTCGGCCAGCACACTCGCTGTCTGTTCGCGCAGCCACCCGGTCAGCCGGCGGCTGAAGCGGTTCCGCTTCGCGAGATCTTTGACGACCAGTTGCTTGATCTCGTCCTCCTCGAGCACTTCCTCGAGCAAGTCCTGCATGTCGTACACGTCGTCGGCGATGAAGCGGATGAGCTGCTGAAAACGGCGATGTTCTTCGCGCGCCATCTGACCATAGAGGATGTCGTCGAAGAGAAGCTGCGCCATCATCGGTGGCACCATGTCGTCGATCTCGCGGCCGGGCAAATGGACGAGCACGCTCTTCAGCTTGCCGATTTCGTTCGTTACATTCAGTCGCATTCGCGCGGCATTCTATCGGTGCGGAGCGCGTTGAGAAACCGCGAGATGCAGAACGCGCCTGTTCCCGTCTTACATCCCAGCGTCCCGATGCGTGCGCTCGACACGCTCTGGTTCCAGGTGGCCGGCACGATCTGCAACATCACCTGCACGCACTGTTTCATCTCCTGCTCGCCGAAAAATCGGTCGCACGAGATGCTTTCGCTCACCGACGTCGAAACGCGTCTCGCCGAAGCGCGACTCCTCGGCGTCCGCGATTACTACTTCACCGGCGGCGAGCCGTTCATGAATCGCGACATGCTGCCGATTCTCGCCGCGACGCTGCGCCAGGGGCCGGCAACCGTCCTGACGAACGGCATGCTGCTGCGCAAAGAAGTCTGTGCGGAGTTGCGAAGACTGTCGGATGAAAGCGAATACTCGCTCGACATCCGCGTCAGTCTCGACGGCTTCGATCGCGAGTCGCACGATGCGATCCGCGGCGCCGGCGTCTGGGATCGCGTGATGATCGGCTTCCGCAATCTCGCGGACGCCGGCATCAATCCGGTCATCACTGTCACCGAGGCGGCGGATGGCGTCGGGTCGAATGAAGGCCGCGCTAGGTTCCTGGAGATCATCCGCTCCTTCGGTTTCGACAAGCCGCGACTGAAAGTGCTCGCGCTCTTCCGCATCGGCGCCGAGGAGACGAGAACGCGCGCATACGAATCGTGGGAACGGCTGACGATCGACGGGATGAGCGAAGCCGACGCCGACGTCCTGCAGTGCTCCACGTCACGAATGGTGACGAGCAAAGGCGTGTATGTATGTCCGATCCTGATCGAGCAAAGCGCCGCAAAGATGGGAGAGACGATCGCGGAAACGCTGCGACCGTTCCCGCTGGCGTACGGGGCGTGTCATACGTGCTGGGTTGATGGGGTGTCGTGTCGAACGTAGTGCTGAGGACTGAGGACTGAGTGAAAAGCCACCCAACTCGCCCGGAGCGCACGTGAACAAACTCAGTCCTCAGTCCTCAGTCCTCAGTCCTTCAACTCGGATTGCACTAATCGGCGGTATCTATTCAAACTATCAAGCGTTAGTGGCAACGCTCTCCGACATCGCCCACCGCGGCGCCGACGCCACATACTTTCTCGGCGACCTCGGCGCGTTCGGTCCGCATCCCGATCGTGTGCCGGCGCTGCTCATCGAGCGCGGCATTCCGGGCATTCAGGGGAACTACGAGGAGTCGCTGGCGAGCGGCGCGAGCGACTGCAATTGCGGCTACACCGATCCTCGCGACAACGTTTACGCGCAACTCTCGTATGACTACACGTCCGAGCACACATCGAACGCGTACAAACAGTGGATGGGAACGTTGCCGAAACAGCTGCGCCTCGACGTCGACCGGAAACGTGTACTGCTCAGTCACGGCTCGCCGCGCAGGATCAACGAATTTCTCTGGCGCTCGACGTCGCCTGATCCGTTTCTCGCGCGCCTCTGCGACGAGCACGACGCCGACGTCATCGTCTGCACGCACACGGGGCTGCACTGGCACAAAGCGCTCGGCGACGGATGCCACGTCGTCAACGCCGGCGTCATCGGACGCCCCGCCAACGACGGCCGTACCAACGTCTGGTACACGATGCTGACGATTGCGAACGACGACGTCGCCGCGGAGTTCATCCCGATCGATTACGACCACGCCGCGCTTGCTCGCGAGATGCGCGAAGAGCGACTCCCGGAAGAATTTATCGAAACGATCGAGACCGGATGGTGGACGACCTGTCTCGAAGCGCTGCCGCCGAAGGAACGGGCGCGCGGCCGGTTTTAGTAAAATTGGAGAGGAACTCATCACGATGAACGCGCGAAGAATCTCTATCGCAGTTGCGATCGCGCTGCAGTCGGTCGCTGCATTCGCGGGACAGCGGCTGAACTTCACCCGCACCATCGCCGCGGCACACGATCTCGCGCCGGCGCAGCAGATTGCGGTGCTCTACGCGATCGGCGACAACGAGAGGATCACCGTCTTCCTCGAAGATTTTCTCGATCGGACCAATCGCTTCGGCAGCCTGCGCGCGGAATCGGTCGTCGATCCGAAGCGCGACGTCGCCGAGCTGCGTCGAAAAAATCCCGCCGATCTCTACCTCGGCGTCAATCAGTTCACCTGCGAAACGATCGACCGCAACGCCGTCGGCAGCGAGCGCGATACCAGCGGCGATCGCGTCCGCCGCACGCAGCAGTGGATCGACGCCACCTGCCACGCGCGCATCGACGTCATCTCGAACGACGGGAAACGCCTCTATTCGTTTCACGTGAAGGGCGAAGGAACGTCGCCGCGCGTGGCGGAGCTGACGAATGAAGAACGCGGCATCGCCTTCGATCAGGCCGCGCACTTTGCAGCCGTGAGCGCCGCGGAAGCGATCACGCCGCGGGTCGTGCGCGAATCGATCGAGCTCGACGCCGCGGCGCCGGCGTTCGACGAGGCGTACGCGATGATCGTCGCCAGTCGCTTCGCCGACGCGCGCGCGATCTGGGAGTCGACGCTGCGGCGTCACACCGATTCCGCCGCGCTGCACTTCAACCTCGGCGCCGTCTGCGAAGCGCTCGGCGACATGACCTCCGCGCGGAAGTACTTCGAGCAGGCGCAGCAACTGTCGCCGTCCGACTCGCACTACAAGTCCGAGCTGACGATGTTCCGGCGCCGGAACTCGACGAAGTAGCCTGCGGAATCTTCCCTTCCCGCGAGTGTTGAACCGGTTTCGCATGACTGAAGTTCTCGCCGAAACCGACCTCAGCCGCGAGGTTGCCCGCCGCCGCACCTTCGCGATCATTTCCCACCCTGACGCGGGAAAGACGACGCTCACCGAAAAGCTCCTCCTTTATGGAGGCGCGATCGAGATGGCAGGGGCCGTTCGCTCCCGCAAAGGTCAACGCCACGCGACCTCCGACTGGATGGCGATCGAGCAGAGCCGCGGAATCTCGATCACCTCGACCGCGCTGCAGTTCGAATATCAGGGCTACTGCCTCAACCTCCTCGACACGCCCGGTCACCAGGACTTCAGCGAAGATACGTACCGCACGCTCGCCGCGACCGATAGCGCGGTGATGGTGCTCGACAGCGCGAAAGGCATCGAGCCGCAGACGCGAAAACTCTTCGACGTCTGCCGCATGCGCAACATCCCGATCATCTGCTTCATCAACAAACTCGATCATCCCGGACGCGATCCGTTCGATCTGATCGGTGAGCTCGAACAGGAGCTCAAAGTCGGCGCCGTGCCGATGAACTGGCCGATCGGCAGCGGCCCGAATTTTCAGGGCGTCTACGATCTGCGCAATCAGCGCGTGCTCCGTTTCGAGCGAACCGCGCACGGAAAGTCGATGGCGCCGGTGACGGTGAGCGGTCTCGATGATCCAATGCTCGAGAATGAGATCGGACCGACGGCGTGGCAGGATCTGCGCGAAGCGGCCGAGTTGCTGGCCGGCGCCGGCGCGGAGTTCGACGTCGCGCGCTTCGGCCGCGGCGACGTCATCCCTGTTTACTTCGGCTCCGCGATCAACAACTTTGGCGTCGAGCCGTTCCTCGCGGCGCTGCTCGAATTCGCGCCGCCGCCGTCACCGCGTCCGGCGAAAAGAAAGAACGGCGAGAGGGTCGAAGTCGATCCGACGCAGCCCGAGTTCACCGGATTCGTCTTCAAGATTCAGGCGAACATGGACAAGCGCCATCGCGACCGGCTCGCGTTCATGCGCGTCTGTTCCGGCGCATTTGAAAAGGACATGTCGGTCCACCATTCGCGTCTCGGGCGCGAAGTGCGGATGACGCGTCCGCATCGCCTCTTCGCGCGCGAGCGCGAAACGATCGACAGCGCGTTTCCGGGCGACGTCATCGGCTTCGTCAATCCGGGACTCTTCCAGATCGGCGACGCCGTCTCGTCCGGCGATCCGGTGGAGTTCGACCGCATCCCGCGCTTCGCGCCGGAACACTTCGCGATGCTGCGCGCGAAGCAGGTCACGCGCGCCAAGCAGTTCCAGAAGGGACTCGAACAGCTCGAAGAAGAAGGCGTGATGCAGGTCCTGACGCTGCACGAGGGTCTGAAGAGCGAGCCGATTCTGGCCGTCGTCGGCGAGCTGCAGTTCGACGTGCTGCAGTCGCGGCTCGAGAACGAGTACAACGTCGAGACGACGATTCAGACGATGTCGTTCAAGATCGCCCGGTGGGTCGACCGCGACATCCACGACGTCGAGAAGATGACGATCCCGTCGAAGAGCCGCATCGCCATCGACACCGCCGGCAAACCGGTCATCCTCTTCACCTCCGCGTGGGAGCTCGAATACGCGCAGAAGGAAAACCCCTCCGTAACCTTCCGCGCCGCGAGTTAAGTAGGGGGTCACATCTAAAAAGTTAAGTTAACGCAAGCCTCCGCGTTAACTTAACTTTTTAGATGTGACCCCCTACTTAACTACGATCAGCTCGAAGTGGGGACCGCGCTCGCGGCGCTCGATCGTGTACCGCGCGGCGATCAGCGCGGCGAGACGCTGGTCGTAGTCAGCGCCGAAACCCTGGTAGCCGAACTCGCGCACGTCTCGCGTCACGATGGCGATGCGGGTGGGGGGGTGGGCGGTGAGCTCGGCGATGATTTTGGATTCCACCGCGGGGTCCGAGGTTTCGACCGGCGTGAAGGTATGGAAGGTCAGCGGCGTGCGGAGGCCGGCGAGATAGTTGAGCGTGATTCCTTCGGGGATGACGACGAGCGTACCGGTCGGATTGCTGCTGAGGAACGCGTTGAGGGCGGCGGCGCGATCTTGATTGTGATCGTAGAACGTGCCGCGCTTCGTCACGATCGGGAAGCGCTTCTGTGCGTATGCCTCGTGTTGTGTCAGCAGCTCGCGTCCGCAGATGAATACGATCGGGATGAGCCAGAGCATTGCAGCGCGTCGCGTGCAGATGCCGCGTGCCGGCAGGTATTCGAACAGCAGATACGCGATGAGAAGGTAGACCGGCGCAGAGAGAAACGCGCCGTACCACGCGTGCGACACGGTGAATGCGATCCGTAACGTCGCGGCGATCGAGGCAATCGCGAACAACGTCAGCGGTGAGCGGCGATCCTTCACAAGCGCCCACGCAAGCGCGAGCCACTGCACGACGCCGAATGCGCGCAGGAACGTGTCGCCGCTGTAGCAGCAGGCGATGGCGGTGATGGCGACGATCGCAAGCAGGCGGCTTTGCATTCGCAGCAGCAGTGCGATTGCGATGAGCCCGAGCGCACCGAGGATGGCGATGGCGAGGTTGTGGGGCCAGTTGGCGAGACCGGAAACGTGCGCGTAAAAATGTTTGGCGCTCGCACCTTCCGTCAGCGACTTGTTGAAGATGTTGTCGGTGAGCCACGCGCTGTCGCGAAAGAGCAGCGCGACCGCGGCGACG
>JAOBAU010000032.1 GCA_025463165.1 Acidobacteriota bacterium
TATCGGCTGCACGCTGATTTACAGCGCAACGTACTTCGGCGATCCGACGCTCAACACGTTCAAGAAACAGCTCCTCTGGATCGGCATCGGCGTCGCGCTGATGGCGCTCTTCATGCTCGTCGACTACCACGTCTTCTTCGACATCGCCCCGATTCTCTACGCGGTGGGGATCGCGCTACTGATCTACCTCCTCGTCTTCGGGAGGGTGACGGCGCACGTGAAGTCGTGGATCCACATCGGGGGGTTTCAATTTCAGCCCGCCGAGTTCATGAAGATCTTCACGGCGCTGATGCTGGCGCGCTTCTTCGACTCGAACGACCGCGCCTATCTGAATTTCCGTTCGTTCATGGTGGCGATGCTGATCATCGGCGTACCGGTCGGACTGATCATCGTGCAGCCGGACTTCGGCACCGCCGCAACGTTCTTCCCGCTCGTCGGCGTAGCGATGTTCTTCGGCGGCATCCGCTGGCGCGTTTGGGCAATCATGATCATCCTCGGCCTGCTCGGCGCCGGCCTCGCGTGGAAGGTCTTTCTCAAACCGTATCAGCGCGAGCGGATCATGATCTTTCTCGATCCGGCGCGCGATCCGCTCGGCACCGGTTATCAGGTCACGCAGGCGAAGATCGCCATCGGCTCCGGCGGCATTCACGGCAAAGGATTCAAACAGGGGACGCAGGCGAAGCTCGACTTCCTCCCCGCCCATCACACCGATTTCATCTTCGCCGTGCTCGGCGAGGAGTGGGGCTTCATCGGCGTCGCCATCGTCCTGTCGCTGTATCTGTTTTTGATCGTGCAGGCGCTGACGTTCGCGAAACAGGCGCGCGATCGCGGCGGCGCGTTCCTGGCGATCTCGCTAATCTGTTTCTTCGTCTTTCACATCCTGATCAACGTCTCGATGCAGATCGGCGTGCTGCCGACGACCGGCATTCCGCTGCCGCTCATCTCGTACGGCGGCTCGTCGACGATGATGTTCTTCATCGCCATCGGGCTGATGCTGAATGTCGACTTGCGGCGCTTCGTGAACGCGTAAACTCCCGGCGTGGCACTCACGCCGGGCACGCGCCTCGGACCTTACGAAGTCGTAGCGCCGATTGGCGCCGGCGGAATGGGCGAGGTTTATCGCGCGCGCGACACGCGGCTCGATCGCACCGTCGCGCTGAAGATCCTGCCGCGGCACGCCACGACTCCGGAAGCGAAGGAACGCTTCGAGCGCGAGGCGCGCGCGATCTCGTCGCTCAACCATCCGAACATCTGCACGCTCTTCGACGTCGGCAGCGAAGACGGCGTCGCCTATCTCGTGATGGAGCTCGTCGAAGGCGAGACGCTCGCATCACGGCTTGCGAAAGGCGCGCTGCCGCTCGATCTCGCGCTGCGGCTCGGCGCGACGATCGCCGAGGGGCTGGCGAAAGCGCATCGACACGGAATCATCCATCGCGATCTGAAACCGGCGAACGTGATGCTGACGAAAAGCGGCGCGAAGCTGCTCGATTTCGGGCTGGCGCGGCGCGCCGGTGAATCGCTGACGACTCACGATTCGCCGACGGTCGTCGGTGCGCCGATCACGAGCGCCGGAATGATCGTCGGAACGCTTCCCTACATGCCGCCGGAACAGCTGGAAGGAAAGCCGACCGATGCGCGCAGCGACATCTTCGCGCTCGGCGCCGTGCTGTACGAGATGATCACCGGCCAGCGCGCGTTCAACGCCGAAAGCCAGGCGAGTCTGATCACGAAGATCATGTCGCAGCAGCCGGCTCCGATCGCTTCGCTGCAGCCGATCACGCCGCCGGCGCTCGAGCGGCTCGTGTCGAAATGTCTTGAGAAAGATCCCGACGATCGCTGGCAGAGCGCGGCGGACGTCGCCAGCGAGCTGCGCTGGATCGCTGAAGGAAGCGGCGTCGCATCAGCAACTCCGGCGCGTGCGCGACGTTTGCCGTGGATGATCGCCGGCGCATCGCTGGTCGTCGCGGCCGTACTTGCCTCGCTCTTCTTCGCGCGACGTACGAACGTCGAGACGCCGACCCTTCGCTTCAGCGTTCTGCCGCCGCACGGGCTCGCGTTCCGCACCTCGTTTCTGCACAACCCCGCGGCCGTCTCGCCTGACGGCATGCAGATCGCGTTCGTGTCATCCGGCGAAGGGCGGCTCTGGATTCACGATCTCGTGAAAGGAACTGCACGCGCGCTTGACGGAACGACCGGCGCCGCGTCGCCGTTCTGGTCGCCGGACGGACACGCGCTCGGCTTCGTCACCGACACGCAAATCAAAACGACCGACGTCGAAGACGGCAGCGTGCAGACGATTTGCGAGTTGCCGCGCGGCGATTGGGCGGCGGCGACCTGGCTCGCCGACGGGACGATCGTCTACGCGCTGATCGGCGGCACGTCGGTCTACGCCGTTCCATCCACCGGCGGCGTGTCGCGAAAACTCTTCACGCTTCCCGGCTACGTCGGCGTCGGCTGGCCCGATGCGATCGGAAAGACGCATTCGTTTTTCTTTTCCGCGATCGACGCGCGCACCACGGCGCTTTACGTCGGTGACACGACCGGCACCACGCCGCGAAAGGTCGCCGACGCGGTCGGCCAGGCGTCGTACGACCCGCCATACGTGACATTCGCGCGCGAAGGAACGCTCTTCGCGCAACGCTTCGATGAAGGAACGCTCGCGCTGACCGGCGTCCGCACACCGATCGCTTCGAACATCTGGTTCTATCGACCGGTCGGCGCCTCGAAACACTCCGCGGCCGGCGGGACGGTGATCTCGATGGGCGGCACGCTCGTTCGTCACGCCATCTGGATCGACGCCAGCGGACATCCGGGCGATGAAGCGCTGCCCGACGCCGCGTATACGTCGATCCGTATCGCGCCCGATGGGAGGCGTGCGGCGGTGACCATCGCGGACGTCCGCACGCGCGTTTCCGATCTCTTCATCGTCGACCTGCAGCGGCGCTCGCTCAATCGATTCTCATTCGACGAACAGGATCACAGCAAAGCAGCGTGGTCGCGCGACGGTCGCTCGCTGACGTTCTCGGTCGATCGCAACGCTCCTCCGCACGTTTTTTCACAGCCGCTGAACGGCGGTGCCGCGATCGCACTGACGAAGCCGGGAACGATTCAGGTTCCGAACGACTGGAGCAGCGACGGCCGCATTTTCTTTTCGTCCGCGGAACTGAAGACCGGCCGCGACATCTTCGTCCGCATGCCGAACGGCGAGGTGCAGCCATGGCTGCAGACGCCGAACGAGGAGTTGGAAGCGCGCCTCTCGCCGGACGAGAAGTGGATTGCGTACACGACGAATTCGTCCGGCAGATACGAGGTGTACGTCGCCGCGACCGATCGCAGCGGCGAGCCGACGCGCGTATCGGTCGACGGTGGTTCCGAGGCGTGCTGGTCGCATGACGGACGCAACGTTTACTTCATGACCGCGCACGAGATCTATGCGGCGCCCGTCACTTCGCGCGGCGATGCCATCGATGCCGGAAAGCCGGTGCGCGTCTACACGACGCTCGATGCCGTTCACGGTTTCGATGCCGCGCCCGACGGCCGTCTGCTCGTGCTCACAGAAGCAGCGGACGTGAAACCGATGAACGTGGTCGTCGGCTGGAAGCGCGACGTCGAACGATCGCGGGCGAAGAGCACGTCAACCGCGAAGCCGGAATGAGCGAACGGTCAGGAATGACGTGCCGCCTTTCGCGATCACGTCGCCGCTGATCTCGACTTTCTTTCCCATCGCGGCGATCAGCGCCGGCGGCAGCGCGCTGGCGTCGGCGGACGGCAGCAGCACATAGACGCGTCGCGTGTTTGCTTCGAGTAACGCCGGCGGGATTCCGGCGCGAACGCACTTCAGCGCGCACGCCGCATGCGGCGCCGCGCGCACGCCGATCTTCGCGTAGCAGTACGTGTCGACAAGCTCACCGGAGATTCCGTTCGATTGCGCACCTCTGTGCGCGACGGTCAACAGCGCGAGGAGGCAGACCGCCCCCGTCATCCGCCTCATAAGCCCTCCGGACCGCGCAGGAAACTACCGTTGATCAGCACCGCGTCAGCGTCGAACGATTTCGTTCTTGCCATGACGTACATTGGATTCGCTGAGTCGGGACGGCCGTCCCTGCCACGTGAGCGAATCGCATACGTCTGATCGCCCGCGGCAAATTCGAACGGATGTCCCCAGCCGTCGACCGTCGGCATCACTCGGATGTACGTCGGCTGCAGCACGCGCTGCAGCGAAGGAGTCGGGACCGGCGTCAGGGCGTTCCAGCTGACCTTCGTATCGTCGATCGGATCGCGGCTCTTCGCGCCAATCGCGTATGTCTTCATTTCCGTCGCGCGTGCTTCCCACGCTGTGGAGATTGCGCGCAGATTGGCCAGACTTCGGTTCTGATGTGATCGATTCATCGCCTCGAGGAGATTGGGAACGGCCCATGCGGCGAGACCGAGAGTTGCGACGGCAATAGCAGCAGCAATCGCGAGCGGCTTGACCATACCGCTGTGACGCGGCGATCAGCTCCGCAGTTTCTCGATGTCGCGCCGTTCCTTCTTCGTCGGACGTCCGGTGCCGCGGTCGCGAAGGATCGTCGTCAGCGGATCGACGCGTTCCTGATGCGGCGTCTCATCGACGTACATCGTCCGCGCCAGCTCCTTCGACACGTTCGATTCCGGCAGTCCCTGCACGACCACTTTGCGAAAGTGCGAGCCGAGGTAGAACTCGACGACGTCGCCTGGCTTCACCGGCGTTGCCGGTTTCACACGCAGGCCGTTGAGCTTCACCAGTCCGCCGCGACAGGCATCGGTTGCATCGGCGCGGTGTTTGAAGAGGCAGACCAGCTTCAGCCAGTGGTCGATGCGATGACGTTCCATGCGAGGTTATAATCGCGCCGTTCGGAGGGTCCCGATGATCAAGGCGGACATCGTCAACAAGGTAGCCGAGGTATCGGAAATTTCGAGAGTGAAAGCGGCTCAGGCGGTCGATACCGTCATCGAAGGACTGCGTAACGCGCTCGCGCGCGGCCAGCGAATCGAGCTCCGCGGTTTCGGTGTCTTTCAGGTCAAGCAGCGGAAGAAGGGAATCGGCAGAAACCCGAAGACCGGCGTCGAAGTAAAGATCCCGCCGGGAAACACGATTCGCTTCAAGCCCGGAAAAGAGCTGCGGAACCTGCTGTAGTTTCTCGAACGCGTTTCTCCATTCACTCCCGCGAAGTTGTAACAACGTGAACGTTGTGCAAACACGATCGCGTTGCTGCAACTTTGCCTAACCTCTTACGAACTTTGTCGTCGAACACGAACAGTGATCCGACAAAGCCAGTGAAGAAAGCGAACAGATCGTTCGCACGATTGAAAAGGAGAAAACAAATGAAGAAAACCGCCCCCGCCCTTGCCATCCTGCTGCTCTCCGCCGCCTGCGCGTCGATGCCGATGAAGTCGGCTGACAACGGTGGCACGTCCGGTTCCGCGTCGGCCGTCGCGAAGACGTCGATGCAGGCGCAGAACTACATCCTCTTCACGAGCCCGGGCCAGATCCGCAGCGTCGACGATGACGCGATCGTCACCGGCCTCTCGCTGAAGGGCACGCTCACCAACAAGGGTTTCATCCCGGCCGGCAAGGTTGAAGGCCGCGGCTCGCTCTGCGCCGAAGGCAAAGACTGGCTGAGCCTGTCCGACCTCAAAGTCCACAAGGCTTCGGAAGGTTCGCCGAGCGGCTCGTACGTTCTCGGCTGTTCGAATGCGAACGGCAGCTTCTCGCCGGCGTCGCGCGAAGTCGTCCAGTAGCCGGTACGACCGGCCGCGTTGATCGCACAGCGTCAGCGGACGGCTTCGCGGCGGATCGTTTCCGACATCCGGAAAACGCCGGCCTTCATCGGGCCGGCGTTTTCATTTCTGTGCGTCCGGTAGACAATGCGCGCGTGCAGCCTGAGCAGACCGTTCTCGTCCTCGACTTCGGCTCCCAATACACGCAACTGATCGCCCGCCGCATTCGCGACAACCGCGTCTATTCGGAGATCCATCCGTTCGACTTTCCGATCGATCGCATCCGCGCGCTCGCGCCGAAAGCGATCATCCTTTCCGGCGGTCCGCAGTCGGTCTACGGCGAGTTCGCTCCTTACTGTTCTCGCGAAGTCTTCGAGCTCGGCGTTCCGATCCTCGGCATCTGCTACGGCATGCAGCTCACCGCCTATTTTCTCGACGGAAAAGTCGAGCCTGCCGCGGAGCGCGAATACGGCCGCGCCGAGATCGACGTCATCGCGCCATCGCCGCTCTTCGCCGATACGCCGAAGCATCAGCGCGTCTGGGCCAGCCACGGCGATCGCATCCTCGCCGGTCCGCCCGGATTCGTCACGACCGCCTCGTCGCCGAGCGCACCGATCGCCGCATTCGAGAACCGCGAGCGGCAATGTTTCGGAATTCAGTTTCATCCTGAAGTGACGCACAGCGAAGCGGGACTGCAACTCATCAAAAACTTTCTCTTCGACATCGCCGGCTGCAAACCGACGTGGGACCTCGGCGACTTTCGAAAGCGAAAGGTCGAAGAGATTCGCGAGCTCGTCGGCAAGCGCCACGTGCTCGCCGCCGTCAGCGGCGGCGTCGACTCATCCGTTGCATCGCTGCTCGTCGCCGAAGCGATCGGCGATCAGCTGACAGCCGTGTTCGTCGACAACGGCGTGCTTCGCAAGAACGAAGCGATGCAGGTTGTCTCGCGTCTCAGCGAAGGGCTCGGCATGCACATCATCGCCGTCGATGCGAAGCAGCGCTTCTACGAAAAGCTCGCCGGCATCGAAGAGCCGGAGACGAAGCGCAAACGGATCGGCAACGAGTTCATCGCCGTCTTCGAAGAGGAAGCGAAGCGCATCCCCGATGTCGACTTCCTCGTGCAGGGAACGCTCTATCCGGACGTGATCGAATCGGTCTCGATCAAAGGACCGTCCGCGGTCATCAAGACGCATCACAACGTCGGCGGACTGCCGGAGAAGATGGGACTGAAACTCATCGAGCCGGTGCGCGAGCTGTTCAAGGATGAAGTGCGCCAACTCGGCATCGAGCTCGGACTCGAGCCGGAGTTCGTCTGGCGCCACCCCTTCCCTGGTCCCGGACTGGCCGTCCGCATCCTCGGCGAAGTGAATGCCGAGCGCGTCGAGATTCTGCAGAACGCCGACGAGATCGTGATCGAAGAGATCCACCGCGCCGGCCTCTATCGCGAGATCGCCCAGGCGTTCGCCGTGCTGCTCCCGATCCGAAGCGTCGGCGTGATGGGCGACGAGCGGACGTATGAGAATGTGTGCGCGATCCGCGCCGTGTCGACAACCGACTTCATGACCGCCGACTGGTACCGCATGCCGCACGACGTGCTCGACACGATGTCGCGGCGGATCGTGAATGAGGTGCGCGGGATCAATCGCGTCGTGTACGACGTGTCGTCGAAACCACCGAGCACGATCGAGTGGGAGTGATGTTTCCTTTCGAACAGCTTTTCAAAGCACTGAACGAAGCGGGCGTACGGTACGTCGTCGTCGGCGGAGTCGCCGTCGTATTACATGGTCACATGCGCTACACCGGCGACCTCGATCTCGTGATCGACCTTTCGCCGGCCGAAGCGCGCAAGGCGATGGAGACGATGACGCGCGCCGAATTCACCCCGCGCGTTCCGGTCCGCGCAACGGATTTTGCCAACGCCGATCTGCGTCAGTCCTGGATCGACGAGAAAAACATGATCGTCTTCTCGATGCTCGATCGCGATCAGCCGCCGAACGTGGTCGATTTCTTCGTGAAGTATCCGGTCGACTTCGATGAGCTCTGGCAGCGATCGATCGTGGTGCCGATCGAAACGACGACCGTGCGAATCGCATCAATTGACGACCTCATCACCATGAAGCGCGCCGCAGGACGGGCCAAAGACTTGCTTGATATCGAAGAGTTGGAGAACATCAGGCGGTCATGAACCGGTCCGAGAAGCATCCGCGACGAGCGGAACACGACGCGAGTAACGACGCGTACCGGAACGTCTGGCGAGCCGCCACGCCCGCGCAGCGACTGCGAAAACTGCAGGAGCTGATCTCC
This sequence comes from Acidobacteriota bacterium, assembly GCA_025463165.1. Classification (GTDB taxonomy): domain Bacteria; phylum Acidobacteriota; class Thermoanaerobaculia; order Gp7-AA8; family Gp7-AA8; genus JAOBAU01. Next base: position 8,044 of record JAOBAU010000032.1, read on the forward strand.
TTCGCGAGACGTTACGCGGGAGCCGCGGCGCGCGCGCCGAAACGTTAGACGGGTCGCGTCCGGCTGACGATCGCGACGTAAGCGGCGAGCGCAACTCCAATCGCGCTGACGAACAACCCCAACGTAATCCCCTCAGGTGGCGCATTCGACGGCGCCGGCGGCGGAATCGCATCCTTCATCTCCACGATGCCGTTCGGTGAAAGCCAGTAGCGAACGCCGAGCGTCGACAGGTAGTGCAACTGGTCGGGCGTCGGCTCCAGCGGAAACGCCCAGCGCTTCGGATCGTAACCAGCGGGGAGCAGCTTCCGCGTATACGCCTCGCTGGTGAGGATGTCGTATGCGTGGACGTCGCGGACGCTGTAGATCGTGCCGAGGTTCGGGGGGAAGACTTCGCTCGGCGCGGCGATGAGCCAGCGGCGGGCGGGATCGAGTCGCTTCACTTCCGCGATCATCGGCGGCTCGGGCGCGATTTCATCGACGCGGATCGATGGATTGAATCCCGCGCCGAATGCGATGAGCTCCGCGGTGAGTGCGGCGATCGCGAGTCGCGTGCGCGTTGCACCGGCGCGCATCGTCAATGCGATTCCGAACGCGACGAAGCAAAGGCCGGGAATGGCGATGCGTCGCGCGGCGGTCCACTTTGCGGCGTCGAGGTAATACGCGAGTCGCTGTTCGTAGACGGCGGGCGGCTGATGCAACGCGCCGCGCTGCTGCAAACGTGAGATGCCGGCGCGCGCAACACGCGTGAGTGCGTTCGGCGCGACGGCGGGAAGCGCGCCGCCGATGACGAGCATCGCGCCGATGATGATAATCGCGATGCCGAGGCGGCGGCGCGTAATACCGCTCATCACCTCGATCAATGCGGGACCGGCGGCGAGCGCGGCGAAGAGCACAGCCGGCACCGCGAAGTACTCCGGCGCGATGAGACCGACGATCGGGATCGCACGCAACACGTGCGTGAGTCCGGGAACGTAGAGCGTCAGCAGCCACGTCACCGCGGCGATTGCAAGCGCGCGGCGAAACGGCGGCGCGAGCGATCGCCACGCCAGTGCGATGGCGATGAGCGCAATCGCGCCGATGTACGCGCCGTTGCGCTGGTGAAAGTTCTCGGCGCTCGGAAACGCACCGGTCAGATCGAGCTCGCCACGCAGCGGACTGCCGAGAAATCCGGGAAGGAGTTGCGCGACGAGCGACAGTTTGTGGAAGCGAAAGCCGAGCATCTCCGAGCGCGAGTGGCGAACGTGGCTCTGCAGAAAGACGATCGCGAACGGAACGAGTTGCACGCCGAGCGCGAGGAATCCGCCGAGCGCGGCGCCGGCAACGCGCGGCGTCACATCGCGATTGAGGAAGAGGAAGATCGCGATCGCGACGACGGTAACCAGCAGCGACTCCGGATGTCCGCCGGCCGTTGCAAACGCCGCGATCAGCGCGAGCATCAACGCGCGTTTCGGCGACGGCTCACGCGCGAGCGTGATGCTCGCGGCGGCGAGTGCGGGAAGCAGCGGATAGACGTTCGTGTGCTGCCAGAGCGCCCATACGACGAAGAATCCCGCGAGCGCATAGACGATCGCGGAGACAGTCGCGGCGAGATCGTTGGCGCCGGCGACGCGCGCCAGCCACCACATCGAAAACATCGACACCAGCAGCTTGAGAAGAATCGACCACGACCAGCCGGGGAGGCCGAGGAGCAGTCGCGGCCAGGTGAATGGCGAGAGCAGCGCGGTGATCGGATTCGCGAAGAGCTGCTCGCCATCGGCAGCGAATTCGTTGCGCCACGGCACGTCACCATTCGCGAGGTGACGCCGCGCTTCGATGTCCCACGCGATGTTTTGCGTCGGCACATCGGAGAGCAGCGAGTTCGAAACACGGACGCGCTCCGTGCTGCCGTTCTTCCACGCGAGCAGATCGCGAGGAACGTCCGCGGGGACGAGGATTCGCCCCGGCAGCATCCCCGGGAGAACGTAAATGGCCGCGATGGCGACGAAAAAAAGCACGCGGCGGCGGCCGTTCATCGCGCGCCATTCTACTGGTCGTGGTCGAGACGGCGCGCCGCACCTGTGGCGCTCAGGAGAGACAGGGACATTCTTTTCCGCATTGTTGAAAAAAGATCGCCCGGTAGTTCAATAGCAACCCATCCGAGTCACTGAGGGACGTGAAGAAGGCAGGCGCCATTGGTGGCACCGACCGGACGCACGCATTGACTCACCAACAAGGAGAACACCATGAATCAGGTCCGCTCTCGCTCGCTCCGAACCCTTTTCATCGTACTGGTGATGGCCGCACTGCCGGTGCTCGCACTCGCCGCCGACAAACCGCTCGCGCGCATGGCGACGAGCATCAACTCCGTCGAATGGCAGTCGATTGGCGATGCCGAAAGGATGACCCTCTCGGTGACCGGTCCCGACGGCTTCTACTTCAGCAAGACCTTCCCCGCGGGAAAGAACCCGTCGCTCAGCCTCCGCGACATCACGAGTGAAAATCCCGACGGTTCGTACTCCTGGGAACTGCGCGCGATTCCGCGCATCTCGAAGGAAGTGCGCCAGCAACTCGCAGCAGCACGCGAAGCCGGTGATGACGAAACTATCGGAAAGATCAGCCGCGACAATGGCCTCGGCAACACGCCGGTGCAGTCGGGCGGATTGATGGTCGTTCACGGCGCGTTCGTCTCGTCCGATCAGGCGGAACCGAAAGGTCCGTCGCAGGTCAGCGCGTCTACGGTCACCACGACGGCCACCAGCGGCACGACGCACGGTGCGCCGATTCGCGCGCTCGACAACGTCGTCGCCGATGACCAGATCGTTCAGGGCAGCCTCTGCGTCGGTTTCGATTGCGTCAACGGCGAATCGTTCGGCTTCGACACGATCCGCCTGAAAGAAAACAACACTCGTATCACCTTCACCGACACCAGCACGGGAGCGTTCCCGAGCACTGACTGGACGCTCGAAGCGAACGACACCACGAGCGGTGGCGCGAATCGTTTCTCCATCGTCGACGCTACGGCCGTCACGACGCCGTTCACCGTCAAAGGTGCCGCACCGACGAATTCCGTGTTCGTCGACAGCACCGGCAAAGTCGGTTTCCGCAACGCCGCTCCGGGCCTCGACCTCCATATGACTACCGGCGACACGCCGGCAATCCGCTTCGAACAGTCGGCTGCAAGCGGCTTCACGGCGCAGACGTGGGACATCGGCGCGAACGAAGCGAACTTCTTCGTGCGCGACCTGACCGGCGGCTCGCGCCTATCGTTCCGCATTCGTCCGGGCGCTCCGACCAGCTCGATCGACATCGCGGCCAACGGTAACGTCGGCGTCGGCACCGCATCTCCGGGCACGTCGCGCCTCAACGTCAATGACTCCACGCAGCTGGCGCCGCGCGTCGGCCTGACCGGCCAGGAGTTCCTCGCCGCGGCCAACACGTCCACCGACGGCGTCGGCCTCCTCCTCGGCGTTAACCGCACCGGCAACCGTCAGCTCTGGATCGCCGACACGGCGAGCCTGACGCAGAACACCACGAACAAAGTCGTTCGCATCGGCCCCGACAACGGCGACATCTCCGTGCTCTTCACCAATGGAACCGCCACGAACATGATCCTGAACGCGGGCGGCGGCTTTGTCGGCATCGGCATCACGCCGACCTCGCCGATCCATCACAGCAATGGCGCGACGCTGTCGGTCGGCGGCGTCTGGACGAACGCTTCCAGCCGCGCGCTGAAAGACAACATCGTCGACCTGCAGACCGCCGACGCGAAGAAGACGCTCGACGGATTGCAGCCGGTGACGTACACCTACAAAGTTGCCCCGAACGAGCATCACGTCGGCTTCATCGCGGAAGACGTTCCGGATCTCGTTGCCACGACGGACCGCAAAGGTCTCAGCTCGATGGACATCGTGGCCGTGCTCACCAGCGTCGTCAAAGATCAGCAGAAGACGATCGACGAACTGAAGACGCGCCTCGACGAAATGCAGAACCAGAAGTAATCGAAAGCCACGCAACAAACGAAAAGGCACCGTCTCGCGACGGTGCCTTTTTTTCGTCTGCAAAAAAATCCGGGGCACGGCGGAAGACCGTGCCCCGGGGAGCAGTTGGTTCAGGGTCCCTCGCCCCTGAACCGCCGGCGCACTGAGGGATGCGCCTTCGAAAGATGCTTAGTCGCTAAGGTTCCTGATCACCGTCGGAATATCGAGGTCACTGCCGAAATCACTCGACGCCATCGGGCCGAATCCTCCGGAGCCGTCGGGGCGGCTGAAGCCGCCTTTGCGAAAAAAGGGCGGATCGTAAATCTCTCCTTCCGCGCCGATCTGCGGCGGAGGCGCGGCATCTTCGTGCGGAACTTCGTGAGCCGCGGCCAGTCCGCGTCCGCTCATCGGCACCGATGAACCGGACGGCGCCGCGTGCGCGACGTGCGTCGCACGCGAGCTCGACGCCAGCTGCTCGCCGCGCGCGTTGAGGAAACCTTTGGTCGCGGAATCGAAACCGGTGGCGATGACCGTCACCTTGATCTCGTCCTTCATCCGCGGATCGATGACCGTGCCGAAGATGATGTTCGCTTCCTCATCGGCCGCTTCCTGAATGATCGACGCCGCTTCATGCACTTCGAACAGCGTCATGTCGGGGCCGCCGGTGACGTTGATCAGGACGCCCTTCGCCCCTTCGATCGACGCTTCTTCGAGCAGCGGCGAAGAGATCGCGCGCTGCGCTGCTTCGACCGCGCGATGCTCGCCGGAGCTGACGCCGGTTCCCATCAACGCCATTCCCATGCCGTGCATGATCGTTTTCACGTCGGCGAAATCGAGGTTGATCTCGCCGGGAACGGTGATGAGATCGGAGATGCCCTGCACCGCCTGGCGCAGGATGTCGTCGGCGATCTTGAAGGAATCGCTGAGCGACGTGGCGCGCTCGACGAAATTCAGCAGCCGCTCGTTCGGAATGGTGATGAGCGTGTCGACGGTATCGCGCAGCGCACGGATGCCCTGCTCGGCCTGCACGCGGCGACGCTTCCCTTCGAAGTTGAACGGCTTGGTCACGACCGCGACCGTCAGCGCTCCGAGCTCCGCGGCGAGCGACGCGATGATCGGTGCCGCGCCCGTGCCGGTGCCACCGCCCATGCCGGTGGTGATGAAAATCATGTCGGCGCCGGACAGCGCCTCGAGAATGCGATCGGTGTCTTCGAGCGCGGCCTGCTTCCCGACTTCGGGATTGGCGCCGGCGCCAAGACCTTTGGTCAGCTTGCCGCCGATCTGGAGCTTGGTCGGCGCGAGCGAGTGGCGCATCGCCTGAACGTCGGTGTTCGCCACGAGGAACTCCACGCCCTTGATGCCGGCCTGGATCATTCGGTTGACGGCATTGCCTCCACCACCACCCACTCCCACGACTTTGATCTTCGCCGGAAGCTGATCCTCTTCCATCATCACTTTCAGCTTCCCGTCGCCGGGCAATTCGTCAAATGTGATCATTTATTCGTTTCTCCGGATGCTACGCCTATTGATGCATGTTTTCAATTGCTTCTATTGCGATGTCGCAAACCACTGCCGGAAGCTCTGCGCGACTTTCGCCAGACCCTTCACCGGACGCTTGCGAACTTTCGCCTGGCTGCGGAAACCCCACAGCAGCAGTCCCGCCGTCGCCGCCCATTCCGGTCCCGCCACGGTGTCGGCCAGTCCGCCGAATCCGCGCGGCGTTCCTTTGCGCGCCTGCTGGTTGAAGACCTGCTCGACCATCTCGACCATGCCTTCCATCTCGGCGCCGCCGCCGACGAGCACGACGCCCGAACGAATCTCTTTGTCGAGACCGACTTTCTCGAGGTCGCGATAGACGAGCTTCGCGATTTCCGCCGCGCGCGGCTCGAGGATGTTGGTCAGCTCATGCTTCGAAAGAATCTTCGGCGCGCGGCCGCCGACCGTCGGCACTTCGATCGGGTCGTCTTCCGTGACGAGCGAGCCGAGCGCGCAGCCATAGCGCCGCTTGATCCGCTCCGCGTCTTCCATCGGCGTCCGCAGCACGACGCTGATGTCGCTCGTGAAATGTCCCGCGCCGACCGGCAGCACGTTCGTGTGCACGACGTTCCCTTCGAGGAACACCGCGTAGTCGGTCGTGCCGGCGCCGATGTCCATCAGCAGCACGCCCATCTCGCGCTCGTCGTGCGTGAGCACCGCCTCTGCCGCCGCGAGCTGCTCGAGCACGATCTCCTGCACGGCGATGCCGGCCTTGTTCACGCACGTCAGCACGTTCTGGTTATGCGTCCGCGCGCCGGTGACGATGTGCACGTTCGCTTCGAGCCGCGCCGCGGTCATGCCGAGCGGATCGTGAATGCCATCCTGTCCGTCGACGACGAACTCGCGGGGAATCACGTGCAGCAGTTCGAGCTCGGTCGGAATGTTGATCGACTTCGACGCTTCGATGACGCGCTCGATGTCTTCGCGGGCGATCTCTTTGTGTCTGCCCATCACCGAAACGACGCCGCGCGAATTGACCGAGCGAATGTGATCGCCGGCAATCCCGACGAACACCGATTCGATCTGCAGCCCTGCCATCACCTCGGCTTCATCGACAGCTTTCTTCACCGCATCGATGGCCTGATCGAGGTTGATGATGTTGCCGCGTCGCGTCCCTTTCATCGGCGACGTTCCCTTGCCGATGATCTCGAGCTGACCGCGGTCGTTGACCTCTCCCACCAGCACGCACACTTTCGAGGTCCCGATGTCGAGCGCGACGATGTACTTCTCTTCGGTTCGGGGCATGGCTTTCTCCTGCTAATTCGTGATCTGCACCGCGACGCTCGTACGAGCGCTCGCGATGGCGGCGGTAATCGGACGAACCGGTTTGACGATGATCCGGTCGTTGAATCTGAGGTCTGCGTATTCGATGTCGGAGCGGCCGAGATGCTCGGCCTCGACGATGCCGTAAAGGCTCCGCCATTTGGCGGAGAGATCGCCGCCATTCGCGTAGACGAACGCCCCGAGCTGGCGATCGAAAACCGCGAAGCCGTTCGGCGCGATCGGACGAATCTCGGAGATGCGCGAGAAGACCTGCGGATCGTGCGCGCGAAGCTCGGCGACGAGCCGCACGCTGCGTACGAGCTCCGCGCCGCTGGCGTGCGTGATGACCGGCAGATCGGAGTCACCCACGGTCGGCGAAAGGTCGGCGAACGCGACGCCCTGTACGTCGACGTAACGAAGGTCGCCGCCGCTCTGCAGCAGCGCGACCGGCGTCCGCTCGACGATGATGATGCGCAGCGTGTCGGGCAGTTTCTTCTCGATGGCGATGCGGCTCACCCACGGCAGACCGCCGAAGTCGTGCTGCACGCGATCGATGTCGATGCGGAAGAGATTGAGTCCGGCGTACTGCTTCGTGATGGCGTCGAGCGCCGCGCGCGGCGTGTGCGTCGCGCCGCTCACTTCGATCGCTTTCACGGCGAAACGCACGTCGGACTGCGTGCGGCGATACATCCAGAGCGCGGTCAGCAACACGCCGGCGACGACGAGCACGTTGAACGCGATCATCAGAATGCGCTGCGCGTGAATGCGCCGCTGATTGCGGCGGATGCGGCCGACGTCGGGCGGACGGAGGAAGCGGGCGGATTCGTAGCTGCTGCTCATGCCCCTCCTCCCGCGACGAGCGCTTCCGCGATCTCATGCACATCGCCCGCGCCCATGGTGATGAAGAGATCGTTCGCGTCGAGGCGCGTGCGCAGCTCATCGACGATGCCGTTCTTGTCGTGGTCGATCAGCTCGATCCCGTCGACCGCTTCGATGATCAGCCGCGCCGTGATCCCCTCGATGGGTTCTTCACGCGCCGCGTAAATCGGCGCGAGCAGCGCGACGTCGGCGCCGCGCAGCGCTTCGCCGAACTCCTTCGCGAAGTCGCGCGTGCGCGAGAAGAGATGCGGCTGGAAGAGCGCCACGATGCGGCGACTCGGATAGCCGCGGCGCGCGGCGTCGAGCGTGGCGCGGACTTCGGTCGGATGGTGCGCGTAGTCGTCGACGATGATCGCACCGCGGTATTCGCCGAGCAGTTGGAAGCGACGATCCACACCGAGGAACTGCGCGAGGCCGTGCGCGATCGTTGCGGCGTCGAGGCCAAGCTCGCGGCCGACCGCAATCGCGGCCAGCGCATTGCGGACGTTGTGCTCGCCCGGCACGAACAGCTTGAAGAAACCGGCGCCGGCCACTTCGAACGAAAGTCCGCGCTCATCGAAGGCGAGGTTCGTCGCGCGAAGCTCCGCGGCCTCGGAGAGTCCATAACGGACGACGCGCGTGTTGACGGTGTCGAGGAGCTGCGCGACCGCCGGATCGTCGACGCAGCCGATGACGACGCCGCCCGGCTTCAGGCCGTTCGCGAAGATGCGGAACGCTTCGATGATGGCGGCGAAGTCGCCGTAGTACTCGAGGTGGTCGGCCTCGATGTTCGTGACGACCGCGATCTCGGGATGCAGCTGATGGAACGTCCGGTCGTATTCGTCGGCTTCGACGACCAGCAGCTCGCCGCGTCCTGTCTTCGCGTTCGTCGCGAAGTTGCGCAGCATCCCGCCGACGATGACGGTCGGATCGAGTCCGGCCGTTTCGAGAACTGTCGCGATCATCGCCGACGTGGTCGTCTTGCCGTGCGTGCCCGACACGCCGATCGAGCGCTTCTGATTCACGAGCGCGCCGAGCATCTCCGAACGGCGGATGACCTGAATGCCGCGCGCGCGCGCCGCGTCGATCTCCGCGTTCTTTCCTTTGACGGCGGCGGTGGCGACGACGGCGTCGACGCCGTCGAGATGCGCGGGGTCGTGACCGATCGAGATCGAGACGCCGCGCGACGCGAGCAGCTCCGTCGCCGCGGAACGACGCAGGTCGCATCCGGAGACAGCCACTCCCGATTCGGCGAGGATCTCGGCGATACCACTCATGCCGATCCCGCCGATACCGACGAAATGAATCTTTTTAATATGTTCGAAATTCATTTCCCTAAGTGGCTTGCTTAAAAGAAAGTTTATTCACTTCTCTGAATTTTTTCGAGCAAAGAGGCGATATTTCTTGTCGCGTCCGGAACGGCCAGCGAACGCGCCGCCGTTCCCATCCGCGCGGCGCGCGGCGGATCGTTGATGATTTCGCTGATCGTCAGTCCCAGCCGCTCGGGCGAAAGCTCCGATTCGGTGATGACGACGGCGCCGCCGGCGCGCTCCACGACACGAGCGTTCAGCTCCTGATGGTTGTTCGTCGCGGCCGCGAACGGGATGAGGATCGATGCGCGTCCGACCGCGGCCAGCTCGCCGATCGTCATCGCTCCGGCGCGGCAGACGATGAGGTCCGCGGCCGCGATCTCGTCGACGATCGGATCGAGATACGGCACGACGCGCGCGTTCGAGAACGCCGACGTCCGATACGCTTCCTGCACTTTCGGCAGTTCGCTCGGACCGGTTTGATGAACGACATCGACGCGATCTTTCAGCCGCGCGAGGAACAGCAGCGCGCCCGACATCGCATCGTTGATGACGCGCGAGCCCTGACTGCCGCCGAAGATCAGCAGCCGCTTGCGATCGACCGGCGTCGCAATCTCGCGCCGTCCCGCGTCGAAGAATTCGCGGCGAACCGGATTGCCGGTGACGATGGCGTCGGTGCGCCCCAGTCGCGGTGCGGCATCGGCGAACGCGATCGCGACCGCCTTCACGAACTTCGCAAGCATCCGATTCGTCAGTCCGGGAAAGGCGTTCGCTTCGTGAATGATCGTCGGCACGCGACGCAGCCACGCGGCGAGCAGCACCGGCCCCGATGAATAGCCGCCGACGCCGAGGACGACGTTCGGGCGATGTTTGCCGATCAGTCCGAACGCCTGAATGAAACCGAGCGGCAGCCGGACGATGTTGCGCAGCGTCTCGCCGGCGCCTTTGCCTTTCAGTCCGCCGACGGAGATCAGCTCGAGCGGATAGCCGGCCTTCGGCACGATCTTCGTCTCGAGACCTTTCTCGGTGCCGACGAAGACGACGCGGCGCGACGCATTGCGCGCGAGATACTCCTGCGCAATCGCGATCGCCGGGTAGATGTGGCCTCCGGTGCCACCCCCCGCGATCATCAATGTCTGCACGCCCGTCCCGTCCATGTCGTCCTCAGGTCGATTGTTGCGATAGATTCAGCAGCATCCCGACCGCGATGAGGCTCGTGATGAGCGACGAGCCGCCGTAGCTGACCAGCGGCAGCGGCAACCCTTTTGTCGGGAGGAGGCAGAGCGCGACGCTGACGTTGATCAGCGCCTGCACGCCGATGAGCAGCGTGAAGCCGAGCGCCGCGTAAAAGTCGAAACGCTCCTGCGCGAAACGTGCGACGCGGAAGCCGCGCCACACGAGGAATGCGAATGCGCCGATCAGCGCGATGGCGCCGATGAAGCCGAGCTCCTCGCCGATGATCGAGAAGATGAAGTCGGTGTGCGGCTCCGGCAGGAAGAAGAGTTTCTGCCGGCCGTTGCCGATGCCGAGTCCGTGAAAACCGCCGGTGCCGATCGCGATCAGCGACTGCATCGCCTGAAAGCCTTTGCCGAGCGGATCGGCTTCCGGATTGAGAAACGTGAAGAGACGATCGCGTCGATAGGCAGCGCTGAGCGCAAGCGCGGCCGCCGCCGGAATGGCCATCATCGAAAAGAGGACGACGCGATTCCATGCGATACCGGCCGCGAAGATCATCCCGGCCGCGACGAGCACGATCGTCGACGCGGTGCCGAAATCTTCGAGCACGATCAGACCGGTGAAGAGTGCGATGACGCACGCGAGCGGCAGCAGCGTCGTGGTCAGCTCGTTGATCCGCTCTTCGCGTTTCGCGAGGAACCAGGCGATGAAGAGGATGATGACCGGCTTCGCGAATTCGGACGGCTGCACCTGAAAGAACGGCATCACGATCCAGCGATGCTTGCCGTTGATGGCCGGCTGGAAGAGCGCGACGATGAGCCCGAGGAGGACGAGTCCCATCGACGCGTAGATGATGCGGCGATCGCGCAGACGGCGAACATCGACGTGCATCAGCGCGAACATGACCGCGCTGCCGGCGAGCAGCCAGACGCACTGGCGCGTGATGAAGTAATACGGATTGTCGGAGCCGGCCTTCTGCATCGTCATGATGGCCGAGGCGCTGTAGATCATGACGAGACCGACGACGACGATCAGCATCGCCGCACCGAACAACCAGGTGTCGTACGTGAGTTTGCGGCTCATAGCGCTCTCACCAGCTCTTCGAAATGCTCGCCGCGATGTTCGAAGTTTCGGTACTGATCGAAGCTCGCGCACGCCGGCGAGAGCAACACGGTCTCGCCACTCTTCGCGTTCGCTTTCGCCCACGCAATCGCGTTGTCCATGTCGCCGGCCGGAATCACTTCCGTCGAATCGCGAAGCGCATTGCCGATCGGTTCCGCGGCGCTGCCGATCGTCAGCACGACGCGCGTCTTTTCTTTGACGAGGTCGCGCATCCGATGGAACTCGCCCGCTTTGTCTTTGCCGCCAAGGATCAGGATCACGCTCGATGGCGGAAACGACTGGAGCGACTTCAGCGTCGCATCGACGTTCGTTCCTTTCGAGTCGTTGACGTAGCGAACGCCTCCGACTTCGCGTACGAACACCATCCGATGCGGCAGTCCGGCGAAGGAGCCGAACGCGATCTGCACGTCGACGTCATCGACGCCAACCGCACGCGCGGCAAGCCACGCCGCCATCGCGTTCTCGACGTTCGCCTGTCCTTCGAGCTTCAGCGACGCGCGCGGAATGCGGCGCTCGGTCCCGTCGACCGTAATCACGAGCTGATCGCCATCGAGATACGAGCCTGGCTCGACCGGCTGCTGCGACGAGAAGCGCCAGACCTTCGCGATCGAATCTCGCGGCGCTTCGCGGCGATCGCTGGCGTTGACGATCGCGGTGTCGCTCGTTTCCTGGTTGCGGAAGATGCGGTACTTGGCCGAGCTGTACGCGTCGAAGCTCGGATAGCGATCCATGTGATCGGGCGTCACGTTGAGCAGCAGCGCGACGTGCGCGCGGAAGCGATCGACGGTCTCGAGCTGGAACGACGAGAGCTCGAGCACGTACGTCCGCGGCCGCTCGCGATCAAGCGCGCGGATCAGCGGCTCGCCAATGTTTCCCGCGACGATCGGCTGCCGTCCGGCAACTTTCAGAATCTCGCCGATGAGCGCGGTCGTCGTCGACTTTCCGTTCGAGCCGGTGATTGCGATGATCGGTCCCTGGACGTAGCGATACGCGAGCTCGATCTCGCCGATGACCGGAATCGCGCGTATCGCCGCGCGCGTCAGCAGCGGTACATTCAGCGGCACGCCGGGACTGACGACGATCTCCGCGACGCCATCAAGCAGCGCGTTCTCATCCTGCTCGCCGAACGCGCGTGTCACGCGCGCATCAAGCTCGTACGGCAGCGACGGCTCGCTCTTGCTGTCCGCAAGCACGACACGCTCTCCCTCGGCCGCGAGAAAGTTCGCGGCCGCTACGCCGGACTTGCCGGCGCCGACGACGAGCACGCGTGGCGTGTTGTCGCGCTTTTCTGAGCGGCGTTCGTTCATCGCAATTTCAACGTGGCGAGGCTGAGGAGCGCGAACATGATCGCGATGATCCAGAAGCGCACCACGACCTTCGTCTCCTTCCAGCCCGAAAGCTCGAAGTGGTGATGGAGCGGCGACATCTTGAAGACGCGCCGGCCGGTGATCTTGAATGAGAGGACCTGGATGATGACCGACAGCGCTTCGACGACGAACAGTCCGCCGACGAGCACGAGCAGCAGCTCCTGTTTGATCATCACGGCGAGACAACCGATGGCGCCGCCGAGTGCGAGCGAGCCGACGTCGCCCATGAAAATCTCGGCGGGATGCGCGTTGAACCAGAGGAAGCCGAGCGATGCACCAACCATCGCGCCGCAGAAGACCGCGAGCTCACCGGTTTGCGGCACCCACGCGATGCGCAGGTAGTTCGCGACGTTGAAGTTTCCGGCCGCGTACGTCAGCACGGTGTAGGTGACGGCGGCGATGAGCGTCGAGCCGATCGCCAGTCCGTCGAGACCATCCGTCAGATTCACGGCGTTCGATGCGCCGACGAGAATGACGACGATGAAGGGGATGTAGAACCATCCGAGATTGAGGTGCAGGAACTTCACGAACGGGAACGTGAGCACCGTCGAGTAGTTGTTGTGGATCGTCGGCAGATACGCGATGCCGAGTCCGGCGATGAGCGCGACGAGGATCTGCGCGCTGAACTTTTCTTTCGCGGTGAGGCCGAGGTTCTGCTTCTTCGCGAGCTTGCGATAGTCGTCGACGAAACCGATCGCGCCGTACGCGAACGTGACGAAGAGGACGATCCAGATGTACGGGTTGTAAATGTCGGCCCACAGAATCGTCGGAATCAGGATCGCGATGTTGATGAGGATGCCGCCCATCGTCGGCGTCCCCGCTTTCATCTGATGCGACTTCGGCCCTTCTTCGCGAATGAACTGGCCGAGCTTGATGGCCTTCATGCGATCGATCAGCCACGGGCCGAGGATGAAGGAGATGACCAGCGCCGTCAGCGCGGCGAACGCCGTCCGAAAGGTGATGTATCGGAAGACGTTGAAGCCGACGAAGGTGTTGCGGAGCTCGTATAGAAGTCGATACAGCATTAGCGCTCCTTCTCCAGCATCACGACAATCCGATCGAGCCCGATTCCTCGGGACGCTTTGATGAGCATCAGGTCGCCGGCGCCAATGAATGTCTTCAGGAACTCGCCGGCCGACTGCGCATCATCGAAGTGATGCAGCGCCGACGAGGCGAAGCCGGCTTCGCGCGCGCCATCGAGCAGTGACCTCGACCGTTTGCCGACTGCGACGACCGCGGCGACGCTCTTCGGAATGGCGCGTCCCGACTCGTGGTGATAGTCGAGCTCTTTCTCGCCGAGCTCCAGCATGTCGCCGATGACGGCGATGCGTCGTCCGCTGACGTCCGCTTCGTCGAGGAGCTGCAGCGCGCGGCCGAGCGCGTACGGATTCGAGTTGTACGTGTCGTCGTAAATCGTCGCGTCGCGCCACGGCACGATGACGCCACGGTGATACGCAGGTTTCACGTTCGCGATGCCACGCTCGATTCCATCCCAGCTGATGCCGACGGTGCGCGCGGTGGCGATCGCGGCCAGCAGGTTCTCGAGGTTGTGACGTCCGGGCTGTGTCAGCTCGAACGAATGCTCGCCGCCCTCGGCGACGATGGTGAAGCGCGTGCCGAGCAGTCCGCGCTCGGCAATGTTGATCGCGCGGTACTGCGCGTCGTGCTCGATGCCGTACGTGACTTTCTTTCCGTCGAAGCCTTCGGCGATGCGCATGACCTGTTCGCTGTCGGCATTGAGAATGACGGTGCCGTTCGGCGCGAGGTTTTCGAGCAACTCGCGTTTCGCGGCAGCGATCTTTTCGATCGTGCCGAAGAACTCGATGTGTACCGGACCGATGTTCGTGTAGACGCCGACGTCCGGCCGCACGTTGCCGGCCATCTCCGCGATCTCGCCGGCGTGGTTCATCCCCATCTCGCTGACGACGACTTCCGCGTCGTCCGGCACGTTGTCGATCGAGAGCGGATTGCCGATCTGATTGTTGAAGTTGCCGAACGAACGAAACGTCCGCCGCTCGGTCGCGATCAGCGTCGCGATCATCTCTTTCGTCGTCGTCTTGCCGGCCGAGCCGGTGATGGCGATGAGCGTGAACGCGAAGTGCGCGCGAACGCTTTTCGCCAGCTGCTTCAGCGCGGCGGTCGTGTCATCGACGCGCACGATTCCTTTGTCCGGCGCGACGTTCTCCGGAACGCGCGAGACGATCGCGCCGCGCGCGGTGGCGAGCGCCTGCGCGAGGAAATCGTGGCCGTCGAGCCGCTCACCTTTGATCGCGAAGAACGCCGACTCCGGCTTCACTTCGCGGCTGTCGATGACGATCTGCGAGACGACGGCGTCGGGGTTTTGTACGACTTCGCCGCCGGTCAT
>JAOBAU010000038.1 GCA_025463165.1 Acidobacteriota bacterium
CGCGTCGTATCCTCGGTGACATACATGACCGGGATGCCGTTCTCGGTCGCGAAGCGCACCGCTTTCACCGACTGTTCGATGATCCAGTCGATGTCCCACTCCTCGGCGAACTGGCGAATCGGCGACGAACCGATGAACAGATCGGCTTCGATGGCGATGCCGACGCGCTGCGAAATGTCGATGATCGGACGCACGTCGTTTTCGTGGGTGCGTCCGGCCGCACTCGGATAGACAGTCAACTTGTTGTCGACAATCTCGCGCGCCAGCCGTTCGACCGTGCGTTGCACGTGCGGACCGGCGCCCGGCAGACCGATGTCGGCGTTGTCGACGCCGATCGCGTTCATGTAATGGAGGATGCGGATCTTCTCGTCGAGCGACGGATCGGTGACCGACGGCGACTGCAATCCGTCGCGCAGCGTCTCGTCGTCAAACTCGATCTTGCGAGCCGACGGCCGCGCCGGCTTATCGCCGGCAACGTTCCAGTCGTAGATCAGATGCTCGAGGTTCTCGTCCATGGGATGTTTAGTTTATCGACTTCCGCCGGCGGAGTCAGATGGCCAGCGGATCGAATCCGCGAACGGATGCATAGGCCAGAATCGCGGCGTCGTGCGTGACGAGCCGGCGATGCTCGGTGATCGACTGCGCGATCAGCAACCGATCGAATGGATCGCCGTGGAACCGGGGAAGATCCTTCAAAGACAGCATCTGAGAAATCCGGACCGGAATCTCTTCGAAGGCGTCTTCTTTGATTGCGGCGTACAGTTCGTCGATCTCGATTTGACCTCGCCCCATAACCTTCTTGATCGCGATTTCCCAAAACGACGCCGCGCTGATTGCGATCTGGTTCTCAGGATCGGCAATCAGTTCGCGGCGCGGTTTTGTGAGCCGGCGGTCGCCTGTCACCCACCAGAGGAGCACATGCGTGTCGAGCAGCAACCTCACTCGGCATCGAACTCGAAGAAAGATTCAGGCAGGGGATCGTCGAACGTTTTCGAAATCCGTACCCGGCCCCGGAGCCGTCCGGGCTTCCGCTCCACAGCGGGCAATTGGAGCGCAACGAGCCGTGCCACCGGCCGGCCGCCCCGGGCGATGATCACTTCTTCGCCCTCAGAGGCCCGGTCGACGAGCTGTGAAAGCCGCGTCTTTGCGTCGTAAATGTTGACGGTCTCGCTCATGATGAAGTTAGTCTGACTTGACCAGGTCTTTCTGTCAAGGAGATAAGCAACCTTACTTCCCCGTAAATTTCGCCTGTCGCTTCTCCAGGAACGTTCCCATCCCTTCCTTCATGTCGGACGTCGAGGCGAGCAGGCCGAACAGGGTTGCTTCGAGGACGAGGCCGGCATCCTGCGGCATGTCGCTGCCGATCATCACCGCTTCGATCGCGGCGCGAATCGCGAGAGGACCGCGCGAGGCCATCTTTCTCGCCATCTCTTCCGCGGCCGC
Organism: Acidobacteriota bacterium; assembly: GCA_025463165.1. Classification (GTDB taxonomy): domain Bacteria; phylum Acidobacteriota; class Thermoanaerobaculia; order Gp7-AA8; family Gp7-AA8; genus JAOBAU01. Next base: position 1,444 of record JAOBAU010000038.1, read on the forward strand.
CATCAGCTGATCGGCCGGGACGACTTTGTTCACGAGGCCGATTCGCTCGGCTTCGTCGGCGGGGATGCGATCGCCGGTGCAGATCAGCTCGAGCGCCTTTCCTTTGCCGAGGAGGCGGGCCATTCGCTGGGTACCACCGTAGCCGGGGATGATGCCGAGCGTCACTTCGGGCAGGCCGAGTTGCGCTTTGTCGGAGGCGATGCGGATGTGACATGCGAGCGCCAGCTCGCAGCCGCCGCCGAGTGCGAAACCGTTCACGGCCGCGATGACCGGCTTCGGGAAACGCTCGATGGCGGTGAAGACGCGCTGTCCGCGCTCGGCCGTTTCTTTGCCGGTGATCGGATTCATCGTCGCAAGCTCGTTGATGTCGGCGCCGGCGACGAACGCCTTCTCGCCGCCGCCGGTGAGGATCACGGCGCGGACGGCGTCGTCGTTGCGGACCTGCTCGAATGCCTCGCCGATCTCCGCCACGGTCTGCGCGTTCAGCGCATTCAGCACTTTCGGCCGGTCGATGGTGATGATCGCGATCGCATCGCGGACTTCGATTTTCACGTTCTCCATCGCGTCATCCCTTCCGGTCGAACGGCACCGGCTTCTCGCCCGCGTAATCGTAGAAACCGGCGCCGGTCTTGCGGCCGAAGCGGCCGGCGAGCACCATTTTGCGGAGCAGCGGCGGCGAGGCGAAACGCTTCTCCTGGTATTCGGCGTACATCACGTCGGTGATGTAGTACGTCGTATCGAGTCCGACGAAATCGAGCAGCGTGAACGGACCCATCGGATAGCCGCAGCCGAGCACCATCGCTTTATCGATGTCCTCGATCGAGCCGACGCCTTCCTCGTACGCGCGGATGGCGTCGAGGATGTACGGCACGAGCAGGCGATTGACGATGAAGCCGGAGTTGTCGCGGCACGACACCGCCTCTTTACCGAGCGACTTCGCGAACGCGAACGCTGCATCGAACGACTCGTCGCTCGTCAGGATCGTCCGCACCACTTCGACGAGCTTCATCAGCGGAACCGGATTGAAGAAGTGCAGGCCGACGAACTGCTTCGGCCGCGCGGTGGCCATCGACAGCTCCGTGATCGTCAGCGATGACGTGTTCGACGCGAAGATCGCCGACGGCTTCACGATCTTGTCGAGCGCCGCGTACGTCTCCTTCTTCAGCGGCGCGTTCTCGATGATCGCTTCGATGACGACGTCGCAGTCGGCGAGCTCGTCGAGGCTGGTCGTCCCTTTCAGGCGGCCCATGCACGCATCCTTGTCGGACGCCTGCATCCTTCCCTTCTCGACGAACTTCGCCAGTGACTTGTCGATGCCGGCGAGCCCTTTGTCGAGGAACTTCTGCTCGACCTCGCGCACGACGGTTTCATAGCCGGCCTGCGCCGCTGTCTGAGCAATGCCGGAGCCCATCAGGCCGCAGCCGAGGACGCCTACTTTTTTGATCTCCATGCGTACCGCTCCTTTCGAAACGGCGCGCATTGTAGCGTTTAGTTTCTACAGCAGCATTCCCGCGATCGTCGCGGTCAGGAAGTTGGCGAGCGTGCCGGCGATCATGGCGCGCAGCCCGAGACGTGCGAGATCGCCCCGACGGCTCGGTGCGAGCGAGCCGATGCCGCCGATCTGAATGGCGATCGACGAGAAGTTCGCGAAGCCGCAGAGCGCGTAGGTCGTGATGACGATGCTGCGCGGCGACAGCGCGCCGGGCGTGTTCTTCACGATCTCGCCGAGCTTGGCGAATGCGACGAACTCATTGAGCACCATGCGCGTACCGAGCAGATTGCCGATCGTGGCGGCATCCTTCCACGCCACGCCCATCGCCCACGCGATCGGCGCGAAGATCCAGCCGAGAAGAATGTCGAGGCTGGGCGGAATCCACGAGATCAGTCCGTGTGCGTAGCCGAAGATTCCGTTCACCAGCGCGACGAGCGCGATGAACGCGATCAGCATGCCGGCGACGTTCAGCGAGAGATGCAGACCTTCGATGGCGCCGCGGCCGGCGGCGTCGATGATGTTGACGTCCTGCTTCGGCACGACCACTTCCACGTCGCCGCCGGTCTCCGGTTTCTCGACTTCAGGAACGATGATCTTGGCCATCATGATCGCGCCGGGCGCGGTCATGATCACGGCAGTCAGCAGATGGATGACGTCGACTTTCGCCACGAGCACGTACGCCGCCATGATGCCGCCGGAGATGTGCGCCATGCCGGCGGTCATGATCGTCATCAGCTCCGACATCGTCATCTTGTCGATGAAGGGACGGATGGTCAGCGGCGCCTCGGTCTGGCCCATGAAGATCGACGCGGCGACCGAGGTTGATTCGGCGCCCGACGCGCCCATGAAGCGGCTCATCAATTTCGCGAAGAACTTCACGACCACTTGCATCACGCCGAGGTAGTAGAGGATCGCGAAGATCGACGCGATGAAGATGATGGTCGGGAGGACGCGGCAGGCGAAGACGAAGCCGATGCTCGAGCTGTCATCACCGAGCGGACCGAAAACGAACTTCGAGCCTTCGCCGGTGTAGCCGATCAACTTGTTGACTACCTCTTTCAGGTTCTCGAACAGGAACTTGAGGAGGTTGAAAGCGAGGAAGAGGTAGAGCGAGAAGACGGCGAATGCGTACCAGAGATAGCGGCGGCTCGATTCGGGAAGTCGTCCCGCGACGAACCAGACGACGATCGCGACGAGGATGAAGACGATCGACGCGCCGGCGCTGGTCAGCGGCGGACGGAGCCCGGCGAAGAGCGCCGAGATCTGCTCGCCTTTCAGCACGGCGATCGCGGTCAGGATCTGCAGCAGCAGTCCCCACCCGACCGTCTTCCAGCGAATCGCCCGTTTGTTGTTGGACAACGCAAATGCGATCGCAAGGATCAATACGAAACCGATCAGCGCAGAGAAACGCTCCATCCGAACCGCCTTCTCGTCGTGTGATTTGAACCGCCGTCAGATAAGCAGAGCGGCGGATGAGTGTCAATGAGAATCGGATGAGAGCGGCACGACGACGTACGCGCGGATGTAGCGCTCGAGCTCCGCGCGGCCGTTGTCGTCGAGCGCCGCGACTGCCGCCGGGCAGCGCTGGCCGAGCACTTCGAAGAGGACGTAGCCGTCGAGCAGCTTCTTCTCGGAGACCTCGCGCACATGACGAATCGGCTCCGGCAGTGCGGCGTCGACCTCTTCCTGCTTCACTTGCCCCTTCGTCTTCTCTTCGAGCTTCGTGCGCGTCGAGTTCAGATCGCCGCGAAGCTCGTTCGTGATGCACGCGCTTTCTTCGCCCACCGTCCATTCATCTTTCGCGGCGCCGTGCTTCTTCCGATAGTCGGGCTCGTACAGCCAGACCGCTTTGCAGATGCCGTAGCTGAGCCACGCGCCGTCAACGCCGGTCGACAACTCGATGACGTCGCTCTTCCGATTGCCGACCAAACCCTGCGGCGGATCGAACGGGTGACGAACGAGCGGCTTCACTCCGTACGCCGCCGGCGACTTCTCCAGCGCGGAGAGTGCCGAGCCGAGCGACGGATCGGCGACGAGCGCCTTCACGAGCTCCTCGCGCGCTTCCTGCGCGCGACCGGCATCCGCGTGCGCGTTCGCCGCGGCGAAATGTCCCTTCGCCGACATCGCATCGGAGCTCGCCCGCGGTCGTTCATCCGTCGCCGGACAGTTGATCAGCGACGCGGGATTCGCCACCGGTCCGGTCTGCATGGTGTAGATGTTCTTTGAATCGACCAGCACCTTCAGGTAATACGCGGGACCCGGAACATCGGCGGCGAAGAGCGAGCCGGCGCAAAGCGCGAGCGAAAGAGCGACGATCGATTTCTGCATCGGCGCAGTTTGCACACCGCGGCAACCGTTTACAATGCGCCGCCATGATCAAAGCCATCGATGAGGCTGTCGCTTACGTTCGCTCGAAGACTCGCATCCAGCCGCGCGTGGGTCTGGTGCTCGGCTCCGGCCTCGGCGACGTCGTCGACGCCATCGATGTCGACGCCGTCGTTCCGTACGGTGAGATCCCGGGCGCAAAAGCCTCGACCGTCGTCGGACACAAAGGCCAGCTGATCCTCGGGCGCGTCGGCGACGTCGAAGTGGCAGCGCTCGCCGGACGGATGCACTTCTACGAAGGCCACGACATGTCCGACGTGATGCTGCTCGCGCGCGTCGTCGGCCGCCTCGGCATCA
>JAOBAU010000072.1 GCA_025463165.1 Acidobacteriota bacterium
CGAGAACGCGCTCGCTCGCCGACGTCTCGCCGACGATCGCACGATGCGCGCGGACGTTCGTCTCATCGAAGTCGACCGGCAGCGTCGCGTCCGATGCGATCGGTGGACTGGCGGCGGGATCCTGCAACTCCGCCGGCGGCAGGTCGATCGACACGCGGACGAACTGCTTCGTCGCGTCGGCCGGCGATGGCGCTGCTTCCGCTTCGAGCCGAACGCCGCGCGACGGACGTGTTGCCGGCGCCGCGAAGCGCTCGACGAGATTCGCGGTGCTGTTGTCTTTCGCGAGCTGCCGCTCCGCGATGTCGATGCCGAAGAGCGACGACGGCATGCCGAGCGCGAGATCGGCCGCTTTCGCTTCGCGGATGAAGTCGGTCGAAGCGGCAGCGTCCGCCAGCGCGTCCACCGCCGGAGCCTGCGCGGTGACGGTGATCTTTTCCGCGACGGCGCGTGGCGCAGCGGCGGGCGGGGGAGGGGCGGCGGCGGCCGGCATCGGCGCCGGTTCGGGCCGTGCGTCAGGGCGCTCCTCGACGAACGTTCCCGCGTTGCTCATCGCGTTCTGGTTGCGTGTCCGCAACGTGCCGCTTTCGGTATCGAGCTCTTTCTTCGCATCGGCGACGACCACGACCGCTTTTTTCGACGCTGAATATCCGAAGGCGGGTTCGATAGAGCGAGTAGCCGGAGGCGGCGCGGCCTTCGCCACAGGCGTCATGGATGACGTCGCTTCCGGCGAATTCAGAATCTTCTCCGCGCGATCCATCGCCGCATTTTCCTGCACGCGGCGCGACAGCAGCTCGATGCAGAGATAGACCGACGAGATCATCAGCAGAATCGACGCTGCGACGCGCAGATTGAAATTCACTGACTGCGAGAAACGCCGGCGCTCCTTCTCGGCGTCGAACGTCAGCTGCTTCGGAATCTCGCGCTTGATGCGATCGGCGAGTCCGGCCGGCGGCTTCGGCACCGAAGCCAGTACCAGCTTCCGCTGCAAATCAGCTTTGCGGTTCGGACTCATCGTTCAACCTCACCCATCACTCCTTCGAGCAGTGAAAACGCTTTGTGCAGCCGCTTGCGGATCGCGACCGTGGTGATCTCTTCGATCCGCGCAATCTCCTTCACCGCCAGTCCTCCCCAGAAATGCGCCGTCACCGTGAACCGCAGATCCTCAGGAAGCCGCAGCACCGCGGCGCGCAACCGCTCGCCTTCCTCGCGCTCGCTCAGCACCTCGTCCGCGCCCGGCGCGGTATCGGGCATCTCCGGTGTTTCCGGCGCGTCGAGCGACGTCGTCCGCCGCGGCCGCCGCACGTAGTTGAGAAACGTCGTGTACGCGATACGGTAAAGCCACGTGAAGAGTTGCGAGCGGCCGTCGAACGTGCTCAGCGCCGCCCACGCCTTCTGATACGTCTCCTGCGTCAGGTCGGCGGCGAGATCGCCGTCGCCGCACAATCTGTATAACGACGCATACACCGCCGAGTATGTCCGCTCGACGATCTCCTCGGCCGCGCTCCGGTCGCCGCCGCGAATCGCGGCCAGCAACCGCCGCTCTTCACTCCACGGCGGGACGATCAACGGATCCTGCTCCGCCTGTGTGACCGGGAATGGCGCAACGTTCGGCACACCATTTGGACACTGCTCCGTTGCGAATCGAAACCATCGGTGGAGCTATGCTACCGCACGCCATGAAACGCCTCCTCGCTGTCGCTCTCCTCGTCACCGCTTCCTGCCGCCAGTCCGAACCGCCAGCCGTGAAAGGTCAGCTGTCGTACGACGATGAGATTCACAAGTGGCAGAAAACGCGTTCCGAGCGGCTGCAGAGCGAGGACGGCTGGCTTTCACTGGCCGGTCTCTACTGGCTCAACGAAGGTGCGAGCCGCCTCGGCTCCGAGAAGGTGGCGAACGACGTCGTCTTCCCCGCAAAAGCGCCGGCATCGATCGGCACGCTGACGCTGACGAACGGCAAAGCGATGCTGACGCCGAATCCCGCCGCACAGCTGACGATCGATAACAAGCCGATGACCGGCGCGACCGAGCTGCGCAACGATCTCGATCCGTCCGGACCGCCGACGGTCGTCCGCTTCGGCACCATGAACTTTCAGGTCATCAAACGAAACGAGAAATTCGCGATCCGCCTCAAGGACAAAGAGAACGACGCGCGCACGCACTTCAAAGGACTCGAATACTTTCCCGTCGATCCGAAGTGGCGCATCGAAGCGCAATTCCGTCCGTACAACCCCGCGAAAAAGATCCCGATCACGAACGTCCTCGGCATGACCGCCGATGAAACGTCGCCCGGCGCGATCGTCTTCACTGTCGACGGGAAGGAGTACTCGATCGATCCGATCCTCGAGCAGGGCGAGAGCGACTACTTCATCATCTTCCGCGACGCCACCGCAGGCAAAGAAACGTATCCGGCCGCGCGCTATATGTACGCCGCGCCGCCGGGCAAAGACGGGAAGGTCGTCCTCGATTTCAACAAGGCGTACAACCCGCCGTGCGCGTTCACGCCGTATGCGACCTGTCCTCTCCCGCCGATGCAGAACAAGCTGCCGTTCCGCATCGAAGCGGGAGAGAAGAAGTACGCCGGCGGGCACGCGTAGCGCCCGCCGCCGTTTCGTTACGCGCTCTTGCGCTCGTCGGCGATCACCTGCGCGACGCATGCGCTGACGTTCTTCGCCATCCGCAGGTCGAGGAACTCGTTCGGACCGTGCGCATTGCTGTGCGGTCCGAGCACGCCGGTGATGACGAACTGCGCATTCGGATAACGCGCGCCGAGCATTCCCATGAACGGGATCGAGCCGCCTTCACCGAACGTCGTCGACGGTTTGCCGAAGAACGCCTGCGATGCGCGTGCGAGCGACTCTTCGAGCCACGACTCCATCGGCGGCGCTTCCCATCCCGATCCACCTTTCTCCGGCTCGAACTCGACGTGCGCGCCGTACGGAGGATCGCTTTCGAGCAACTCGCGGAGACGTGCATCGACATCAGTCGCATCGAGCGTCGGCGGCAGACGAAGTGAAAGCTTGAGCGACGTCTTCGGGCGCAGCACGTTGCCGCCCTGCACGAGATCGGGGAAGCCGGCCTGGCCGGTGTACGAAAGCGCCGGACGCCAGGTGCGATTCAGCAGCAACTCGAGCGAGTCATTCGAGACCGGCTGCATGCCGTCGACGAACGGGAACTTGTCCCACACGGCGTCGCCGAGGATGCGGGAAGTTTCGTGAGCCTCGGCGAGACGATTCTCGGGAACTTCGACCCAGAGCCATTCGGGAACGATGCGGCCGGTCTTCGGATCTTCGAGGCGATCGAGAATCGAGCGGAGGATGCGGAAGCTCGACGGCACGATGCCGCTCGCATCACCCGAATGAACGCCTTCCGTCAGCACTTCAACGGTGAGGTTGCCGACAATCGAGCCGCGCAGCGACGTGGTGATCCAGAGCTGCTCGTAGTTGCCGCAGCCGCTGTCGAGACAGATGACGAGACGCGGCGTGCCGATGCGATCGGAGAAGTGATCGATGTACGGCGGCAGATCGACGGAGCCGCTCTCTTCGCAGCACTCGATGATCACCACGATGCGCGAGTGTTCGAGACCCTGCTGCTGCACCGCTTTGATCGCGCTGATCGCGGCGAAGACGGCGTAACCGTCGTCGGCGCCGCCGCGGCCGAACAGCTTGCCGTCGCGCAGGACAGGCGTCCACGGACCGAGTCCTTCTTCCCAGCCGACCATGGCCGGCTGCTTGTCGAGATGGCCGTACATCAGCACGGTCGAATCGTTGTTGCCGTCGACTTCGATGAACATCAGCGGCGTGCGGCCTTCGATCTCTTTGACTTCGACTTTGAGGCCGGCCACACCCTGCTGCTCGACCCAGCTCTTCGCGAGGTTGATGGCCTGGTGCATGTAGCCGTTGCGCTTCCAGTCGGGATCGAAAAGGGGAGACTGGTTCGGGATGCGGATGTACTGTTCGATGGTCGGGATGACCGAGGCGTCCCACATCGTTTCGATGGTGGAGGCGAGGTCGGTGCTGGCGGTTTGCTCGGCTGTCATAGGGACATTCCTTCCGCGGCGCCGTGGTAGCGGGCCGAGCGGCGGAGAATAGCACTCGGTCCTCCCAAACAGCTACGAAGCCATGCGATCATGTCCGCATAAACGGAACTCATCCCGAAATGGGCGCGTGGGGCAGAATTTTGTAAGGAAGTTCGCCGTCGAAGTTCGTTTCGTGATAAGTTCATATGGGTCTCACCAACTCCATAATTAAGCCCGGTCCTGTGCGGAGCGAAGGGAAAGCCGTCGTGCTGGAACAGAACGCGGAAGTGCCGTCTCCGGCCGAGCCGGATGGCCGTGCCGACAACGGCGCGGGCTCGGCTGCCGCAGCGCCCGAGCAAAAAGGCCGTCCGAGCAGCGACGAGATCGAGCTGCTTTACCTCGAGCACCGCAAGCTTCTCCTCTTCATCGCCTGCCGCAAGTTCCGCGTCCCCGACTGGGATGCCGAGAACCTGATTCAGGAGGTCTTCGTCTCCTTCATGCAGGTCGGCACGCCGATCCGCGATGTTCGGTCATGGATGGTGGCGGCGATGTGCAACGCCAGCCGCCACTACTGGCGCGGGCAGGGGAGAACGGAAGCGCTCCCCGACGACATCGGCGAACGTTCCGACCCGCAATCCCACAACCTCGGCGAGAAGTACGCGAAGACGATGACGGTCAGCCAGGCGCTCGGCTATCTGCAGCCGCGCTGCCGCGAAACGCTGGAGCTGCACTACTACCAGGGACATTCCGCCGCCGACGTCGCCCGCGAGTTGAAGACGACGACGCGCTATGCCGAGAAGCTGATTCACAACTGCCTCGCGAGAATGCGTGAGGTGTATCTGAAGATGAACGCGGTGAAGCCATGACGATCACCGCGCAGCACTACAGCGATGAGCAGCTTCTCGAATTGCCACCCGATCACGAGCATCTCGCGTCGTGTGCGGCGTGTACCGCTGCACTGACGCACATCCAGCAGCTCGCGGCAACTCTCGTCGACGAGATCGTATGGGATGACGGGCCGCTCCCCGATACACCGCGAGTATCGACGGTTGCAACGCTCCGTTCGATTGCCACGCAGATGGACGCCGAGGATGCGGACGCGGAGCGATACGTAGCGGAGCTGCTCGCCGCGCCGCGCGAAGAGTGGCTCGTTCTACTTGCCGCCCGCCCGCACTACCGGACTCCGGGGCTCGTGCGTCGACTCATTGTCGAGACGGACCGCCTGATCGATTCAAAGCCTGCCGATGTGGTGGAGATCACCGCGATCGCGGTGGACGTCGCGGACGGATTGGATACCGCGTCGTGGTACGGCGATACGGTCCCGCGACTGCGCGGGGCAGCGTGGCGGGAGCGCGCGTACGCGCTGTATTACGTGGGAAGACATGTCGAAGCACTCGCAGCGGCGGATCGGGCGGCGGGGCACCTCGCACAGGTGGCGGTGGCCGAGTTTGACTCCGCTCGTCTGATGCTGGTTCGAGCGCTGGTCCTTCGCGCGCTGGAGCGCTACGACGAAGCGCTGGCGACTGCCAGCGCAACGGTTCGTACATTTGCCGCTTCCAATGACGAACGACGGTGGCATTACGTTCGTCTCGTCGAGGCAATGGTCGCTTATGCGGCCCGTAACTATCGTCATGCGGCAGCGCTGTTCGAAGATCTCGCCGCTCAGCCAAAATTCGGTGGTGAGTTGCCCAGCAAAGCGATCATGTTGCAGAACCTCGCGAGCTGTTATCGAGAGGTCGGCGACTACGAAAGAGCGCTACTCCGATTCGGCGAGGCGGTTCGGCTCTTCGAACAGCTTGGAATGGACGCAGAACTCACTCGCGCGCGCTGGCATATCGGACGCGTCCTTCTTCAGGAGGCGAAGTTCGCCGACGCAGTGGGCGTTTTGCGTTCCGTGAAAGACACTTATGAGCGGCTGCAAATCCATGACAAGGCAGCAATCGCAGCCGTTGATCTCGCGGAGGCGTCGCTGATGTTGGGCCGACCCGCTGAGGTGTTGCAGCTTTGCCAGACGGCGATTCAGTTCTATAGAAAGTCCGGTCTTGCCTACACCGAGAACGCATTGACAGCGCTGAGTCTCGTTCAGGAAGCAGCGCGGTCCGGCGCGTTGCAGCCAGACACCGTTGGTCGAGTTCGCTTGTATCTCGAGCGATTGCCCTCGCAGCCTCATCTCCTGTTCGCGCACGTCGCAGAGTAGCTCGATCACCGATCGTAACTTTCGGGTAGGGAAACCTGTCTGCGCGTCACTCCTCCTTCTGAGGGCGCCCTCCCAACGTCAACTCGGCTCCATGCAGCCGAAGGAGGGTGTAATGCGTCGCTTCCGTATCAGTCTTGCTATTGCTTTGTGTGTCGTCTCGCTCGCCGTGTCTTCTGAGGCGGCGGTCCAGCGAGATACAGGACATCGCGATACCGTCATTGGCAAAGTTCTGAGGCAACTGAAGAGAGTCTTCCTGCCGGGTTCCAGGGACGACATCACTCAGCCCAAACCCTAGCCTCCCACCAACGTACAATGCGGCAACTTTCCATCCGGGGGTTGCTTCAGCATGTCTGTCGTTCTATCTGTTCGTGACGTCGTCAAAACGTTTGGTTCCGTCCGGGCCGTGGACGGGGTGTCGTTCACGGTCCGGCGTGGCACCATTACCGGTCTTCTCGGGCGCAACGGCGCGGGGAAGACCACCACCATCCGCATGATCACCGGCATCTTTCTGCCGGACTCGGGATCGATCGAGTGGGCCGACAACCCCGTCAACGCCAACGATCGCGTCGGCTATCTCCCCGAAGAACGCGGGCTCTATCGCACGATGAAAATCGTCGAGTACCTCGCCTTCCTCGCCGAGATCAAGAACGCCAGAACGACCACCGCGAAGATCGAGCAGTGGCTGCGGCGCTTCGAGCTCTCCGACAAAAAGGGCGGCAAGATCGAGGAGCTGTCGAAAGGCAATCAACAGAAAGTCCAGTTGATCGGCGCGCTGCTTCACGATCCCGAATTCATCATCCTCGACGAGCCGCAGTCGGGACTCGATCCCGTCAACATGGTTCTCGTGCGCGAACTGCTCCAGGAGTTGCGCGCCGAGGGGCGGACGATTTTGCTGTCGACCCACATGATGGCCGAGGCGGAGAGGATGGCGGACGACATCATCCTCGTGCACAGCGGGAAGGTCGTGCTCTCCGGCACGCTCGAAGAAGTGCGCAACTCCTTCGGACGGAACACGGTGCACATCGACTTCGAAGGCGATGGCTCGTTCCTCGCGGAGTTGCCCGACGTTCGCGACGCCAGCATCCAGATCAACAGCGCCGAGCTCGGCCTCAACGAAGGCGCCGATCCGCAGAAAGTGCTCGCCGCCAGCATCGGGCGGCTGCGCATCCGAAAGTTCGAGCTCGCCGCCCCGTCGCTCGAAGCGATCTTCATGGACAAAGTCGGCGCCGAGACTCTGGAGAACCTGCAATGAACAAGATGTTCGCGGTCCTCAAACGTGAATACCTCACCACCGTCCGGAAGAAGATGTTCGTCTTCATGACCATCTTCGTGCCGGTGCTGATGGCGGCGCTCTTCCTTCTGCCGGGCCTGATGGTCGCGCGCGGCATCGGCACCAAACGTGTCGCGGTCATCGACGGCACCGGCGAGTTGCGCTCCGCCTTCACGCGCGTCAACGAACAGGTGAAGGACGATCCGAAGAAGCCTCTCGCAAAGCGGCGCGGAGCGGAACTGCCGCAGACGATCGAGGTTGACTATGTCGATGCGCACGGCCACGCGAACCTGAAGGAGACGGCGCAGCCGTACCTGCACCGCATCTCCAGTGACGACAAAGCAACGAAGCTGGATGCCGTCCTCGCTATCCCTGCGGACGCCTTTGAAGGTCCGGAAGCAAAGATGACGTTCTACAGCCGAGCATCGACTGACTTCTTCACGCAGGAGCGCCTCGCGCGCGTCGCCAACAAATCAATTCAGCTTCGCCGTCTGTCGAAGCGCGGCATCGACGCGGATGCCGTCGAAGCGCTGACGCGCGAAGTGCCGATCGACGGCGTGCAGGTCTCGAAGAGCGGCGAAGAAAAGAAAGGCGGCGAAGGAAACTTCATCATCGGCTTCCTCTTCGCGGCGCTGCTGATTCTGCCGTCGTTCGTACACGGCGTCGAGATCATGCGCGGCATCATCCAGGAGAAAACCGATCGCGTCGTTGAGATCCTCATCTCCTCGATGTCGCCCACCGAACTGCTCACCGGCAAAGTCACCGGCATCGCGCTCGTCGGCCTGACGCAGATCAGCGCGTGGCTGCTGATGACGACTCTGCTCGGCTCGTTCGGCGCAGCCACCGCAATGCTGGCCGGCTTCAACCTGATGCAGTTCCTGCGGCCGATGGTCTTCGTCTACTTCTTCGTCTTCTTCCTGCTCGCGTACTTCACCTACGTGTGCGTTTACGCGATCGCCGGCGCG
>JAOBAU010000114.1 GCA_025463165.1 Acidobacteriota bacterium
CTGACCGCCGGCTCGAGCACGTCACGCGCGTACATCGAGCGGCCGCCGGCGACGAGCTGACGGTCGGCGTGCTCGATGGCCGCATCGGCCGCGGTGTCGTCATGTCGCTCGAGCCGCTGGAGCTCGAAGTGACTTTCGATCGCGACCCGCCGCCGAAACTCCCGCTGACGCTGGTCGTTGCATTGCCGCGACCGAAAGTGCTCAACCGCATCGTCGCCGCGACGGCATCGATGGGCGTGCGCCGATTGTGTCTGATCAACGCATGGCGCGTAGAAAAAAGCTACTGGTCATCGCCCCGCCTTTCCCCCGAAAACCTGCGCGCGCAGGCAATCCTCGGCATCGAACAGTCGCGCGACACGATCCTCCCGACGATCACCACGCATCGCCTCTTCCGACGATTCGTCGAGGATGAGTTGCCGCTGATCGCGTTGGACCAGCGCATCGTCGCGCATCCCGCCGCAACGGAGATGCTCCCGCGCGGCGTCGATGGTGAAGTGACGCTGGTGATCGGCCCCGAGGGCGGCTTCATCGAGTCCGAGCTCGCATCACTCGATCGCGCCGGGTTCCGCGCCGCAACGCTGGGCGAGAGGATTCTTCGCACAGAGACCGCGATCGCCGCCGCGGTTGGAAGGATGTTCTAACCGTCATCCCGAGCGTAGCGAGGGATCCGGGTGTGCGGCGGGACAGATGCGTGCCCCACCCGCACAGATCCCTCGCTACGCTCGGGATGACGCCGAAGCGACCTACGCGCGCCACTCATCGATGAGACTCGCCACCAGCGCCGTCCACCCCGTCTGATGCGACGCGCCGAGTCCTTCCGCCGTATCCCCATTGAAGTACTCGTAGAAAAGCAACAGCTCGCGCCAGTGCGGATCCTTCGCGAAGCGTTCCGCGCGGCGCGTGCCGGCGGGACCGTGTGCGGGACGATATCCGTGCTCGTCGCGCGTGAAGATGCCGATCATCCGATTGGCAAGCTCCGACGCAATGCCGGTCAGCGTGATGCTGCGCGGCGCGGGCGTCGGCGTGTTGCTCAGCGTCATGCCGCGGCGGCGGCCCGCACCGGCGCCGACTCCTTCCGTTGCGCGCGTATCGGCGAGCGGCTCGGTCGCCGGCGATGCTTCAACATCATCACCGACCGCCACCCGCACGTCGCCGCCGAACGCCTTCTCCAGTTTCCGCAGCGACTCGATCATCAGGAAGCTCGTCGGGAACCAGACCGGCCCGCGCCAGTTGCTGTTGCCCCCCTTCAACTTCGCCACCGCTTCCGCCGGCTCGTAACCGACCGACGCGTTGCCAAGCGTGAACGGATGCTCCTGATGCACTTTGCTGAGACTGCGCAGTCCGTGTTCGGAGAAGAACTCCTTCGGATCGACGACGCGTTTGAGGAGATGCTGCAACTGGACGCGATCGACGACCGCGAGGACATGCGTGAACTTGTCGCCGTCCTGCACGGTCGTCACGCAATGTTCGACGATGTCGCGCCGGTGATGGAGGAACCACTCGAGGTTCTCGCGGAACACAGGAAATGGCTCGATCCACACTTCTTCGAGCCGCTCGATCGCGTAGAGCGGAATCAATCCGACCAGCGAGCGGACCCGAAAACGGATCGCGCTGCCGTCCGGCATCCGCAGCAGGTCGTAGAAGAAACCGTCTTCGTCGTCCCACAGCGTTTTGTCGCCGCGCATCATTTTCATCGCCGCGCCGACGTAGACGTAATGCTCGAAGAATTTCGTCGCCAGCCCTTCGTAAACCGGATCGTCCTTCGCGAGCTCGAGCGAGATCCGCATCATCACCAGGCAGAACATCCCCATCCAGCCGGTGGCGTCGCTCTGTTCGAGCGAGGCTTCATTGAGGAGCGGCTCGCTGCGATCGATGACCGTGATGTTGTCGAGGCCGAGGAAGCCGCCCTCGAAGACGTTGTTGCCCTCGCGATCGACCTTGTTTACCCACCAGGTGAAATTCAGCATCAGCTTGTGGAAGCACTTCTCGAGAAACTGCCGGTCGGGTTTCCCGTTGCGGATGCGGTCCATGTTGTAGACGCGCCAGACCGCCCACGCGTGCACCGGCGGATTCAGATCGGAGAACTCCCATTCGTACGCCGGGATCTGACCGTTCGGATGCTGGAACTGTTCGAAGACCATCAGCCAGAGCTGCTCTTTCGCGAACTCCGCATCGATGAGCGCGAGCACGACCGCGTGAAAGGCGAGGTCCCACGCGGCGAACCACGGGTACTCCCACTTGTCCGGCATCGAGAGAATGCGCATCGAATTGAGATGCCGCCAGCGCGCGTTCCGTCCGCGTTGCCGCTGTTGTGGCGGCGGTGTCGCGGGATCGTCGCCGTCCAGCCAGATGTCGACGTCGAACAGATAGCTTTGCTTCGACCAGAGCAGACCGGCGAACGCCTGCCGCTGCACGTTGCGCTCATCGTCGGATGCGTTCTTCGGATGTACGGCGGCGTAAAACTCATCCGCTTCGCGGCGGCGCGTGGCGATGATGCCGTCGATGTCGTCATCGCTGCGGCGATGTCCGTTCGCCGCCGGCCGCAGCACCATGCGCATCACGGCGGATTGTCCCGGCTCGACGTCGAACTGCATCCAGCCGCACGCCTTCGTGCCGCGCGACGCAGGATTGATCGACGACTGTTCGCCGCTCACGATGTAGCGATGGAATGCGTCCTTCACGAACGCGCTCTTCGACGTCGCGCCGCCGCCCCACACGCGCGGCGCGTTCGTCTCGTTGTCGGTGAAGAGCTTTCGCGCGCCGTGCGGCAGTTCGAGCACGTACGCG
>JAOBAU010000116.1 GCA_025463165.1 Acidobacteriota bacterium
AGCACTCTGCACTCAGCACCTCTGTCAGACTCGTATCCGCAACGTAACGAGCGTCTCGTTAATATTCGGCTTCCGCGCCCGCGGCGTAACGATGTTGTGCTTCGCTCGTTCCAGCGTCAGATCGACGTTCTTTGCGAAGCCGATGCGGAGACCGTAGTCGAGCTTGACCCAGTTCCACCAGAGGCTGGGATCGACGAAGTTGCCTGGTCCTTTGAAGAAGTTCTGCAGCGCGCTGAGCCGTATGGCCGGCTGGATCGACTGCACGATCGATTCGCCTCGCACGCTCGGGCCGAACGGCGTGTTGAACTGGTAGCCGGCTTCCAGCTCTTCGCCCTGGCGGTAGAGTCCGGCAAATTTCTGTTTCGTGAACTGGATCGTTGAGGTCAAGCCGTGCCACTCGGTGTAGATGCGGCCGCCCCACTCCTCTTTCGTCCGGCCGTGAATCGGCAGCGAGATGTTGAAGCCTTCCGGTCCGTTAAGCAGATCGATGTCGCCGCCGTAAAACGTGCCGGTCAGCTTCTCGGTGTCGGCGAGCTCGCGGCGGTAGTGAAATCCGACCGCGTCGAAGCCGAACGTCTGCGCCGCGTTCTGCCAGCGGTAGCCGAGCCCTTCTCCCCACTGCACGTGATCGGTGCGCAGAAAGTAGCCTTCAGTCTCCGCGTTGTAGAGGATCGGCAGTCCCGACTTGTAGCGCGGATTTGGATTCGGCTGCAGCAGCTCTTTGATTCCGTTGTCGCCGGCCAGCGCGTTCGTGTCGCGGAAGTAGAGCGGATTGCCGGTCGTCGCGCTGACGCGCCAGTAGAAATTGCGGCCGACGCTTCCGCCGCCCTGGAATCCGACGTCTTCGAAGCGATTGAACGCCGTTGCCGCCAGTCCGTAACTTTCCAGCAGGCGGATCGGTTGCCGTTCCATCTTCGGAGCCTTGCCGGCCAAAAGGAAGAATGACGTTTTCGATGGGCGGTCGAGAAACTCGGGCTTCTGACCGACACGGATGTAGAGCTCGTCGGCGTCGATCTTCCGGTCTTCGCTGGTCGGGTTGCGGCGGTGTTTGTCGACGAGATGCACCTTCGCTCGCGCGCAGAAATTCGCACCGTACGCGAGGTCGAGCTGGAGTTGCACGACGTTCAGTTCAACATGCCGGCCCGCGTCGACCGTTTCCAGAAAACCGGCCTTTGCGCCGGGCGGGAGGAAGTCGGTTGGAAACGGGAAGCGGAGCTGGAACCGCTCTTCATGCGAGTCGCGATAGTCGGCGCGAATCTCGAGGCGATGCGTCAACGTCCAGCCGCTCGGCGGCGGCGCGTCCTGTGCGAGGAGTGGAAATGCCGTGAACAGTAAAGCCGCGACCGCCAGCTGACGCATATCCATCCTCGCTCACACACCTACGTTGGGGAGGTCCGGATGGATTCTACTTAAAACAAAGGCGGCACGGTTCGAGACCGGCGGCCAGCGCGGCATCAACGGAAACAAATTCGCGCCGCACACCGGCAGCGATCCGCTTCGCGTTCATGCACGACGGGCGGTGATACTTCGTCGATTTCGCCGAAGTGCTGCCAACGACCGGCTCGATGACGGCAGCGGGCGCCGGCGGTTCCGCACCACCACTCAGCCGCTTCACGACCAGCGTCGCCACTTCGATCCGCAACGGCACGAGCTGCAGCGCCGGAATCTCGCCATCGACGAACACATACTTCGCGTCGCGCCACAAAAACACGTCCGCGATCTCATCTTCGGTTTTGGCCAGCATCACATCGATGAGCTGCTCTTCGGTGATCGCATCGAGGATGAGCAGAATCCGGCCGATGGCGAGATGCGTTTCATGCGCGATCTCCAGCGCCTTCAGCCTCTGCTCCTCGGTGATGTAGCCGCGCTCGATCAGCATCTGCGTCAGAAAGCGCGCCGGCTCGTTCGATGCGCACGAAAAGATCTTCCCCTT
Source organism: Acidobacteriota bacterium (assembly GCA_025463165.1). GTDB lineage: Bacteria > Acidobacteriota > Thermoanaerobaculia > Gp7-AA8 > Gp7-AA8 > JAOBAU01. Next base: position 1,934 of record JAOBAU010000116.1, read on the forward strand.
CTCAAAGAAGATCTCTTTCTCACGCTCGCCGTTCGCGATCAGCAGCGTTCCGGTGCGCAGCTCCGTCGCGTGTGCGACGAGCATCTCCGCCGGCGAGATCTTCCCGAGCTTCTTCCATTCGCGCGCCGGCGGCACAGGCGTCGCGATCACTTCTTCTTCGACACGCGGCGGTTCAGGCGGAGGAGGAGGCGGCGCCGCAAGCTCCTCCCTCGCGGCACGCAACTCATCCTCGGCGATCTTGCGCCGATCGATCTCGTTGCGCAGCGCGATCGTCATGATGCGGAGCTCGTTCATCGTCTCCTCACCCATGACGCGGACCTGCTCGAGCGCGTCGCGCAGCGACTCTTCGGTCCGCTCGCGCTGCGCCAGATCTTCGCGCAGCGTCTCCACCGTCCGTTTCAGCTCCGCGCTCTGCGCCTCCGACATCGCCCGCTTCGGCGTCGGCGCCGTGATCACTTCGACGTAACCGCGCACGACGCCGTCGCGCTTGAGCGGAGTGATGCTCGTCTTCACCCACAGATGCTGGCCGTTCCGCGCGACGCGCCAGTCTTCGAACTCGAGCCGTCCGCTGTCCGCGACGGACGTCAGCTGATTGGTCGGCTTCCCTTCCCAGTTGTCGGCATCGCGATAGAGAAAGCGCCGATGCTTGCCGATCACCTCGTCGCGCCCATAACCGAAGATCCGCTCCGCGCCGGCGTTCCAGCCGGTGACGAGGCCGCGATCGTCGGTGCGAATCAACGCCAGCTCCGCGAGCTCATCGATCGCCGCGACGAGGAGCTGCTCGCCGTCGCGCACCTTCTCCCCTGCCTGTTTCGCGGCCGGCTCTTCGAGGACGTGCACGAAGAATTCGATCGTTCCCGTTTCGCCGCGCACCATGCCGGTCGTCACATCGACCGTGCGGTACTTGCCACGCTTGTCGATGATCCGCTTCTCGATCCTGTAATACGAAATGTCGCCGCCGATGAGACGCCGCACGAGCGCGAGCTCTTTCTTCGCGTCGTCGGGATGCGTCAGGTCGTTGAACGAGATCCGTCCGAGCTGTTCGCGCGTGTAGCCGACCGCATCGCGAAAGCGTTCGTTGTATTGCAGCCAGTGTCCGTCCGGCGCGACGTACGCGAGTCCGACGGGCGATTGTTCGAAGCCGCCGCGCAGGCGGTCTTCACGCAGCTGACCGGCCGCCGGTTTCACCGCACTCGTGCGCGGTTTGCGGACGAGCGAGATCACCTGATCGACGAGGGGAAGACGGACCATTTCGGATGGAACGAGGGTACTACATGCGACTGACGAGCGTACCGGCGCGGTCGACGTCCTGACGCCGCTCGCGGCGCGCCACGAATGCTTCGTCGAAGGCGACCTGAACGATGGCGGCGACCGGGATGGCGATGATCGCGCCGACGATGCCGAGGACCGCGCCACCCATCATGAACGCGATGAAGATTGCGAGCGGAGCGACGGAGACTTTGTTCGCCATCACGCGCGGCGCGATGAACAGGTTCTCGGCCTTTTGCATCACCAGCACCATGACCAGCACGGACCAGAACTGCCAGCGCGAATGGAGGATCGCGAACGCCAGCGCCGGCGCGGTGCCGACGATCGGTCCGATCACCGGCACCATCTCGCCGATCGTGGCGATGATCGCCAGCGGCAGCGCGTACGGAATTCGGAGAATCAGCAGCCCGATGAACGTCGCCACGCCGATGATCGCCGAGAGGATCAGCTGGCCGGAAAGCCACGAGCTCATTCGCTGCGCCATGCGCGTCAGCGTTCGTCGCCGCTCGCCGCGCACCGACGCCGGATAGAAAAGGAGAAACAGATTTCGCAGACGATGCGCGTCGATCAACATGTAGACGATCATGAAGAGCACCGCGATGATCGATGCGACGAGCGTCGCCGCGCCGCGGACGTAACCGAAGACGCTGCCGTGCGGCAGCGCGACGCCATCCTTCAGATACGCGCGCACCGGTCCCATCGGGATGTAGTGCGCGAGCGGCGTGATGACGTTCTTCTCGACGAGTGTCGGGAGTTGCGCGCCGAGCGCGCGCGTCTCGACGATGAGTCGCGGCACCATGAAGAGCAACAGCACTACGACGAGCAAAAGGAACGGAAAGTAAACGAGCAACACGGCCGTGCCGCGCGCGAGCCGTTTGTGAAACCAGTGGCGCCACCAGACGCGGACGCGATGCACGGCTGGTGCAATTCCGGCGGCGAGCACCGCGGCGATGAAGACGAGCAGCAGGACGTCGCGCACCGCCCACAATAGCGCGATCGCCGCGCAGGCGATGATGACGATCACAACCTTTCGGATGAAGAGCTCGACATCGTGCGTGCGCCGCTCTTCGCGTGGCTGGAACACCATCACATCCTCAGCCGAGGTACTGACGAATCGCCGACTCGATCTGCGGGCGAGGAACGGCGCCGACGAGACGTCCCTTCTCGACTCCGTCGCGGAAAAAGACGAGGAGCGGAATGGACTGCACGCCGAACTTCGAAGAGGTGCGCGGATTTTCGTCGACGTTCAACTTGGCGATGCGAACGTCACTCCGCTCCGCCGCGATCTGCTCGAGAATCGGCCCGATCATCCGGCACGGCCCGCACCACGGCGCCCAGAAGTCGACGACGACCGAGCCGCTGGCGATGGTGCTCGCAAAGTCCGCATCCGTAATCGTGACCGGCTTCGCGTTACCAGAAACAGCCGGCAACGGACTCTTGCACTTCCCGCACACCGCCGCCTTCCCACTCGCAAGCGAAGGAACGCGATTTGACTGGCCGCAGGTTGGGCACTTAACTACGTTGTCCACGGACCGAGTTGTTGCGAAGGCGGTGCCGTTCTCAATGACAGGTGCTGAGTGCTGAGTGCTGAGTGACGCTTCGCGTTCAGGAGGATTTACGCAGAGGCGGAGCGACTCAGCACTCTGCACTCAGCACTCAGCACCAATTCAGGTGTTGGGCGGCGGTTGCCCATTATTGAACGCCCGATCCGCGGCGATCTGCGAGTCGTTCACCGTCCGCCCTTCCTTCCAGTCCTGCCACGCGATGATCGCTTCCTTCTGACAGACGTTGCACTCCTCAGCGTGATGCGTCTGGAAACAGGTCCGGAGGCTGCGGTGCTTCAGGTGTTCGTGGCAGTGGCAGTAGCAATACAACTTGTCGAGGCGATCCGGAATCTCGGCGGCCTTGGCATAGGCCTCGCGCGCGGCCGGCATGTAGAGCTGGCCGGCGGTGAGGATCGGCGCGTCGGCGGCGGCGGTCTCGGTGATCTCGCTGTCGCCGTGCGTCATCTGCATCGCGGGCATTTCAGCGGGCGGCGGCGCGGCGGCGGCATTCTGCCGCGGCGCTTCTGTCCGCTGACATGCGGCGGCGATCGTGAGAGCGAGAATGGCGAGCGGCTTCTTCATACGCCGATGCGCAACGCGCCGCGCGTGTGGTGTAATCCGCCGCCGTGATCCGCGATGCGTTCCCGGCTGATCTCGATGCGATTCGCGAGCTCCTCTCCCGCGCCAACGACACCGACTACGACCTCGTGCGCGTCGCCGAAGAGAAGTGTTTCGGCCGCGGTGTGAGCGGCGCGCCGATCGTACGACTGCACGATGACGACGGCATCGCGGTCACGTGCGGTCGCTACCTTCGCCTGCTCGCCGTCGATCCCTCGCGACGCGGACGCGGCATCGGTACGGCACTCCTTCGCGATACGGAATCGCGCGGCGCACGGATCATCGGTGCCGAGGCCGGGAACTACTTCGTTCCGGGCGTGCCGGAAGAGCTGACTGGATTTTTTCGCGACTACAAAGAGACCGCACGCACGCAGAACCTCGTCGCATCGACGGCGTTCGATGCAGCATCGGACGTGCGTCGCGCCACGCACGCGGAACGCGAGCGCGTTCTCGATTTCGTCGCCGAACACTTCGGCGCAATCTGGCGCTTCGAAGCGGCGCGTGCGTTCGATGCTGATGAGCCGACGCTGATGATCGCGGAACACGACCACGCACTCATCGGCTTCGCGGCGCACGAAGCGAACAACCGCGGCCTGGGAACATTCGGTCCGACCGGCGTCACGAAAACATTTCGCGGACGCGGCATCGGACGCGGCCTCCTCCTCGCATCGCTGGCCGGCCTTCGCACGCTCGGCTACGCGCAGGCGATCATCCCGTGGACCGACGCCGTCGAGTTCTACAGCCGCGCGTGCAACGCCGCGGTGACCGGAACATTCGTCACGCTTGCATCGGCGCGGTGATCGGCGCAATCTGAATCCGGTCCCAGCATGTCTCGACGGAAGTTGTTGCTCGCGCTCGCGTTCGTGGCCGCGACTTCGATCGGAGTCGCGCCCGGCGATGCCCTGCGCAACGAGCGCGGCTTCCCGCTGATCACGCTCTACGGTCAGGCGCAGTTCAAAGCCGGCTCGCAGACGTTCGACGTCGCCCAGGACGGCCGCGGGATCATGTACTTCGCGAACCTCCACGGCGTCCTTTCGTTCGACGGAGCGTGGTGGCGCCTGATGCCGCTGCCGAATGAGTCGGCCGCCTTCCGCGTGACGAGCAACGATCGCGGCGAAATGGCGGTCGGCGGAGTCGGGGAGCTCGGTGTTGTCGTCGTGTCGCCGAACGGCGAGACGTCATATCGCTCGCTCGTCGCGAAGATCCCGGCGAACGCGCGCAACTTCGGCGACGTCCACGGCATCGCGCCGGCCGGCGAGCGAAGCTTCGTCTTCGTCACCGATCACTTCATCTTTTTCTGGAACGGCAGCGAGATGCGCATCGTCGCCGACGGTCGCCGTTCGCCGCTGCCGAATCGCTGCTATCGCATCGGCAGCACGATCTGGCTGACCGGCGCGAATGGCCTGGAAAAACTCGATCCGACGCTCAGCCGCATCGAGCCGGTCGCGCTCGCCGGCAAACAGATCGACGTCGCCCTCGATGGCGGCGACGGGCGCGTCATCATCTTCACGCACCAGGACGGAATCTTCGCGCTCGCTTCCGCCGGCATCGTGCCGTTCGCTTCCGGCGCCGCCACGTGGCTGAGCGGCAAGACGATCACCGGCGGTTGCAGGCTGCGCGACGGACGTATCGCCATCACGACACGCCAGGACGGGCTGCTCATCGTCGACGCGAACGGCGATCCCGATCAGCTCATCGATCACGCCGCCGGTCTTCCCGACGACGTCCTGGCAGGCGCGATCACCGATCACGAAGGCTCACTCTGGCTGGCGATGCACGGCGCGATCGCGCGCATCGGCGTGGCGGCGCCGGTCACGCTGCTCGATACTCGCAGCGGAATCAAAGGCGCCGTCAACGCCCTGAAGCGCATCGATGGACGGCTCTACACCGGCACCTCGCACGGCTTGTTCGTCATCGATCCGCGCGCCGCGCGCGGCATCTCGGCGGCGAACATCGCAACCGTCGTCGATGGCGTTCCGGGCGGGGTGTGGCAGGTCGCCGACGATCGCAAAGGCTCGATCCTCGCCGCGACGTCCGATGGTCTCTTCCAGCTGCGAGGCGCCGCGAAACCATCGCTGATCGACGGAACCGCGGGACTCGTTTGCTACAACGTCGTCATTGCGCCCGACAGCTCGCACGGCTGGCTGCTGACACGTCAGTTCATCGCGAAAATCAATCACGATGCGAACGGCACGTGGCACCTCGGCGCACGCATTCCGTCCGCGCCGGCGCATGCGCGCACGGTCGTCGAGCGCGGCGGCGTGCTCTGGTGCGGCACGATCTTCAACGGCATCGCACGCATCGATACGAACATCCCGCAGCCGCGCATCGACTACTTCGGCAGCGGCGAAATGTCGGTGGCGGAGCTCGGCGGCGAGATCGTCTTCAACAATCGCCGCGAGATCTTCCGCATCGGCCCGAGCGGCACGCCGGAATCCGATCCGATGTTCAGCGGCGCGCACGCCGAACCGGAAGAGGTCTTCTTTCACGCCGCACTCGATGCGCGCGGCGGACTCTGGATGAACACGCATCCGCCGCGGCGCCTGGAGCGCGATGCAAACGGCCGCTTCAGCGATCGCGGGGAAGCGATCGTCGCCGTCGAAGCGATCAGCATTCCGCTGATCGCGCCCGAGCCTGACGGCGTCGTCTGGATCGGCACCGACATCGGTCTCTATCGCTACGAGCCGACGCCATCGATCCCGCAGCCGCGGCCCGGCATTCACGTCAGCGGCGGCAATCGGCTCGAGCATGGATTCGGCCGGCTGCGCGTCGAGTTCGCACCGGCGTCGTATCTTCCCGGCCTCACTTATCAATACCGGCTCGAGCCGCACGATCTGGCGTGGAGCCAGTGGACGACCGATCCCTTTATCGATTTCACGAATCTCGCGCCGGGCGACTACACGTTCCATCTCCGCACGCGCGGCGCGGGACCGGGCGTCAGCGAAGAAGCGCGCTGGACGTTCACCGTCACTCCGCCGTGGTATCGCACGCCGTGGGCGATGCTGCTCTGGCTGCTGCTCGCCGCCGCGATCATCTACCTGATCGTCCGTCTGCGAACGACGACCCTCAATCATCAGGCCGCGCGACTGCGCGAACGAATCGCCGAGCGGACCGACGAGCTGCGAATGACGGTCGACCAGCTCCGCAACGCGCAACGGCAACTCGTCGACAAGAACGAGCTCCTCATCGAAGCGAACGGACGGCTCGAACGGCTCTCGCTCCTCGACGAGCTCACCGGCATCGCCAACCGCCGCTACTTCCAGCGCGCACTCGCCGATGACTGGGAACGCGCGCGCGAACGGCAGCAACCGCTCGCGCTGGTGCTCATCGATCTCGATCACTTCAAGGATCTCAACGACACGCACGGACATCAGGCCGGCGATGCCTGCCTGCGCCAGATCGGCGCGTTCCTCGCGCAGCAGTCGAGACGAAGCGGCGACATCGCCATCCGTTCCGGCGACCTCGTCGCGCGCTACGGCGGCGAAGAGTTCGCACTGCTCCTCACCGACACGGCCGGCGAAGAAGCGCGAAGACTCGCCGAACGCCTGCGCGCCGGCATCGAAGCGCTCGCGATTCCCTACAACGACGACACGACGCTGCGCGTAACCGCGAGCTGCGGCGTCGCGTCAATGGTCCCGACAGGAGACGAAACGATCTCGACGCTGATCGCCCGCGCGGATCACGCGCTGTACGCCGCGAAGTACGAGGGACGGAACCGGGTGGCGATGTCGCCCGACGAGGCAGCGCCGACTTCCGCGGCGTGGACGGCCGCGCGATAACTGTCGCCGGCTACTCGAACCGCAGCGCTTCGATCGGATGCAGTGACGCCGCTTTCCACGCGGGATAAAAACCGAATCCGATTCCGATCACGGAACAAACCACCAGCCCCGTGATCGCCCAGCCCCATGGGAACACCATGCTCATGTCGAACAGCAGCGCGATGCCGTTGCCGCCGACGACTCCCGACAAGATGCCGGCCAGTCCTCCGAGCTCCGACAGCACGATCGCTTCGAGCAGGAACTGGCGCACGATGTCGTCGCGCCGCGCGCCGATCGCTTTGCGCAAACCGATCTCGCGCGTTCGCTCCGTCACGCTCACCAGCATGATGTTCATGATGCCGATACCGGCGGCGAGCAGCGCGATGACGCTCACCACGAACGCGCCGATCTTTACCGTTCCGGCGATCTGTCCGAACGCCGAGACGAGCGTGTCATTCGAGTAAATCTCGAAATCGTTTTCCGATCCGAGCTTCAGTCCGCGTGCGACGCGCATCGCCCCGATCGCTTTGTCGAGCGTCTGGTTGTACGTCGCCTGCGACGTCGACTGAATGGCGATGTTCACCGTCCGATTGGCCGAGCCGAAGTCGAAGAAGAATCGTGTGATCGGTACGATCACCATGTCGTCCTGACTCTGGCCGAACGACGAGCCTTTCTCCGCGAACACGCCGATGATCTGGTACGGCCGCTCGTTCACTTTGATGACTTTGTTGAGCGGCGTTTCATTCGGGAAAAGCTTCTTCCGAATGTCCGCCCCGACCACCGCCACGTTCCTCCCCAGATCGACGTCCTCGGCGCTGATGTTGCGTCCGTACCCGAGCGCGTAGCTGTTCGCCACGAGGAAGTATTCGTTCGTGCCGGCGATCGTGTTTCCCTGCTTCTTCTCGCGTCCGTACGAGACCGGTTTGCCGCCGCTGAACACCTTGAAGCAGATCGCGTTCGCCTGCCCTTCCATCAGCCGCGAGAACGTCCGCGCCTGTTCGAGCGAAATGTCGCGGCGATTGGCAAACTTCTCTTCCGAATCGTTCGTGTTGATCGTCGGATACTTCGCGAACTGGAAGATGTTGCTGCCGAGAAAACTGAGGCCGGACTCGATCGAGCCGGAGATCACGTTGAGTGCGGTCATCACACCGATGACGGAGAAGACGCCGATGGCGACGCCGAGCATCGTCAGGAACGAGCGAAGCTTGTTCGTGCGAAGTGCGTTGACCGCGAGTCGAAAGATTTCAACGATGCTCATTCGTAACGCAATGCCTCAATTGGATCGAGCCGCGACGCGCTGAGCGCCGGCGCGAAGCCGGAGACGATTCCGGTCAGCGTCGAGACGATCATCCCGACGATCACCAGTCCCGTCGAGAAGCTCATCGGAAACGACGGGAACGCGATGGCCACGCTGGTACACATCACATACGACAGCAGCAGTCCGGCGGCGCCGCCGATCAGGCAGATCGCCACCGCTTCGACCAGGAACTGCAGCAGAATCGTACGCCGCCGCGCACCGAGCGCTTTGCGCGTCCCGATCTCGCGCGTTCGTTCTTTCACGCTGACGTAGGTGATGTTCATGATGCCGATCGCGCCGACGAACAGCGCGAGACCGGTGACGAAGAGTCCCGACAGCGCGATGCCGCTCTTGATCGGATCGATCGTGGAGCGCAGCGCCGACTGTTCGTTGATCGAAAAATCGTCGCGCTGTTCCGGCCGCAGCTCGCGCACGCGACGCATGGCGCCGGTCAGCTCGTCTTTCGCCGCTTCCATGTGCGCTTTGTCTTTCACCTTCACGCGGATCGACGTGTCGAGCCGCGCGCTGAATGTCTTCGTGAATGCGACGAGTGGAATGACGACCTGCGTGTCGAAGCTGAAGAGTCCGAGAAACGTTCCCTGCTTCGCATAGACGCCGACGACGCGGAACGGCGAGCCGCCGATCAGCACGGTCTTATCGATCGCGGAGCCGTCGGGAAAGAGCGATTCCGCCACGTCGTAGCCGAGGATGCAGACAGGGTGACCGGCGCGTGACTCCATGTCGGTCATGAAGCGGCCTTCTTTGAACGACGACGTCGACGTCACCAGAAACTCGTCGGTCGTCCCCTGCGTGAAGACGCTGCGCACCTCGTTGTCGCCGAACTTCACGTTGCGCATCGTTTCGAGTGTCGGGACGGCCGTGACGAGTTGCGAGTTCGGCGTCGCGGCGATGATCCGCTTCAAATCCTCGGCGTAACCCACCTGCATCGTGCGGCGATTGCGATAGTTCCACCAGTCGTCGACGTGATGCCACGGCCACTTCTCGACATAGAGAATGTCGTCGCCGATGACCGCCAGGCTGCGCTCGAATCCGGTCTCGATTCCGCCGATCGCCGAGCCCATCAGCGTCACGGCGATGATCCCGATGATCACGCCGAGCGCGGTGAGGATCGAGCGCATTTTGTGCGCGCGAATCTGCGCGAACGCGATGCGGAAACTCTCAACGAACTCGAGCAGCATGGTTCAGCCCTTTCCGCCGCCGCCCTGCTTTTCAATCTGCACTTTGGCGTCGTTCTTCAGTTTGCGACTGATGGCGGTGTAGCTGCCGGAGATCACTTCATCGCCCGGCTTCACACCCGACTTGATCTCGATGTGCGTGTTGTCCGCGATGCCTGTCTCGACGACCCGCATCTTCGCCTTGTCACCGTTCCTGATGAAGACGACGCGCTGCAATTTCTCGCGCTCTTCGCGCGCCTTGCGCTTCTCCATCGCTTCGTTGGTGACGTCGGCGCGATTGTCGTCGCCGCTGCTGTTGCCGCCGGCCGTCTGCTTCTCGCGTTCTTCGGGCGAGAGCTTGCTGTCGGTGCTGCGAACGGTGACGCTCTGAATCGGCACGGCGACGACGTTCTGCACCGTCTCCGTCTCCACGTCAGCGGTCGCGCTCATGCCGGGACGTAAACGAATGGAGTGATCGGGGATGCTGATCTTCACTTCGAAGTTCGTCACTTCTTCCTGCGTGCCGGCGTTGTTCGTCTTCGCCGTCGATGCGATCTCGCGCACGATTCCCTGGATCTTGCGATCGGGATAGGCATCGACGCTGATCCGCGCGACGTCGCCCGGCTTCACGTTGACGACGTCGTTCTCGTTGACGTTCACGACCGCTTCCATCTTGTCGAGATCGGCGATGCGCATGATCTCGGTGCCGGCAAACTGGCTGGTGCCGACGACGCGCTCGCCGAGGCGGCTGGTGAGCGAGCTGATCGTGCCTTCGGTCGGTGAATAGATGATCGTCTTCGACAGCGATTCGCGGATCTGCCGCAAGCCGCCCTCCGCGCGCTGGATCTCGAAGTTCGATGCATCCAGCGACGCTTTCGCGCTCTGGAATTGCGTCTCCGCCGTCTTGCGATCGGTCTCCGAGACGAGGTGCTGTTCGAAGAGACGCAGCACGCGCTGATACTCGTTCTCCGCTTTCGAGAGCTGCGCCTTGTTGCTGACGCTCGACGAGCGAGCGCCGCTCAGCGCTGCTTCCTGCGCTTCGACCTGCGCACGATAGGTGTCAGGCTTGATGCGCATCAAAAGTTGCCCGCGTTTGACGATCTCCCCTTCTTTGACAGGGAGCTCGACGATCTCTCCGGAGACTTCCGGCGAGATCTTCACTTCGACCTCCGGCTGAATCTTGCCGGTGGCGGTGACGAGTTGCGTGATGGTCTTGCGAACAGCCTTCTCAGTGGTGACGAGGATCGGCTTTTCCTTCTTCTTCGCCTGAACGGCGAAACCTGCGCCGGCGGCGATGACGATGAGAATGCCGATGATCCAGTACCACTTCTTCCGCGACCGCCGCGGGCGCGCACCTGATGTGAGCGCAAATTCACTCATGCTGGTCAACTCCAATGCGGGGCGAAGCCCCCGATGATGGGACTACGAACGTAATTCAACGCTGAAGGTTGCAGAAGGTGAGATTAACACCGACGGCGGCCCGTCATTTCTGACGGCCGGCTCAGCTCCGATTGAGACGAAACCAGAGCAACACAGCGCGGCGCAGCAGCTCGATCGCGATGATGCCGAGCACCACGAGACCGGCGAGCGTCAGCCGGTCGAGTGCGATCGCTCCGGCAAAATACGCGGCGAGCGCGGTCGAGGAGATCGAGGCCATCAAGCCGCCCATCGCGAGAAACGCAATCAGCGCGAGCACGTCGAGCAGCGGCCGCACCGGCATTTCGTCGCGCGCACGACGCGGACGGCGTCGGCGTCGGCGTCGGAAGAATTCGGTGACGACGAACAGGGGCATGCAGAGTTGTCCTCCGCCGCGCACGAACGCGCGGCGGAGGACAACGATACTTACTGCACGTTCAGAGCGAAATCGTCAACCACGAACGAGGTCTGCAGCGTCGTGTCTTCGGCGCCGACGAGATAGACCTGCACGGTCTGTCCCTTGTACGTCAGGACGCTGAACGACTTCTGCGCGAAGCCGGCCGCGGCGTTCGCATTCGAGTACGTCGCGAGCGTCGCGAGGACGGTGCCCGAGCTGTTGCGGATCTGCACCTTCAGCGTGTCAAACGCCGTCGTGCCGGTTTCCGCGGTGTCGATGTGCAGCCAGAACGAGAGCGTCGCGCTCGTCGCCGTCGACGGGATCGTCACGGTCTGCAGCAGCGAGTCGGTGTGCGTCGCGCCGTAGCCGTTGAGCCACGCCTTCCAGGAACCGGAGTGCGCTGCTTCGCCGGTGCCGTTGTCGATGATGCCGGCGCTCGCGGTCCACGGCGAAGCGGTGCCGGTCTCGAAGCCGGGGTTGACGATGAGCTGCTGCGAGCCGGTCGTGTTCGAGACCGTCACGCTGACGTTCGCCGACTGTCCCATGTTGTTCGCCGCGTCGTACGCCTTCGACACGAGCGTGTGTGTGCCGTTCGCGTACGTCGTCGTGTTCCAGCTGTACGAATACGGCGAGGTCGTGTCGGTGCCTTTCAGTGTGCCGTCGACCCAGAACTCGACCTTCGCGACGCCGACGTTGTCGGATGCGTTCGCGTTGATCGTCACCGCGCTGCCGCTGACGGTCGAGCCGGCGGTCGGCGCAGTGATCGAAGTCGTCGGCGCGGTCGTGTCGGTGCCACCGCCGCCACCGGTCGTGCCGTTCGCCAGCCACGCAACCGCGTTCGCGATCAGCAGTCCGTTGTCCCACGCCGGATCGTTGTAGCCGAGGTACGTCGTGTGGCCGCAGCCGTTCGTCGCATCCTCGGTGATCGACGAATCGCCGACGCCGGCGACGCGGCCGGTGCCGTAGGTCGACGTCGCGAACGTCACGAGCGTCGTCGAGCCTTTCGCGGCGGTCGACTTCCAGATGTGCGCTTTCGCCGCGCCGCTGATCGTCATCGACGTCGAGCCGAAGAGGCCGAGGCCTTTCGTTGACGAAGGAACGCCGTACGCGCCGGTCCAGACGATCGGCGACGTCGTGTCATTCGTGTAGTTCGCGTCCGGATGATCGTCGAACCAGCCGCCGGTCTTGTCGGTCGAGACTGCGTTGTAGGTGATGCCGAAGATGCTCGGGCTGCCCATCAGATCGTTGAAGATCTCCGGCGGTTCCCAGCCATCGCTGTTGCGATCGGCGCCCGCATGATCGGCGATCATCAGCAGTCCGCCGCCGTTCTGCACGAAGCTGCGGATCGCCGTCACTTCAGCTGCCGTGAAGCGAACGTTCGGCTCCGGCACGACGAAGACGTTGTAGTTCTTGAGGTCCTGCGCGTTCGTCGCGTCGTTGTACGTGATGCGCGCGCCGGTCGGCAGGCTCTCGACGTGAAAGCCTTTCTTGACGAGGTCGACGCCCATCGCCGAATGGCCGCCGCTCCAGAACGTCTCCGCGGTGGACGACGTGATTCCGGCCTGATCGGGAGTCGGATAGCGCTGCGCGATGCCGCACGAATCTTCATCGAGCGTCCAGTCGGCGTTGCCGGCCGTCTGCGCGTGACCGGCGTCGAAGAGAACGCTCTTCTGCTGCGCAAAAAGTGAGGGAGAAACGAGGAGCACCAGGGTAACCAGAAAAATAGGGAGAGAACGACGATTCATGAATCCTCCAAACCAAGATTTACCGGGAAAGGTGAGAGAAATGCGTTCGCCCTGGTCGTGTTGCTGACCACAACGACAAAGATTGACCCTGGGGAGTGTTGAGAAGTTGACCAGCACGAGCCGGCGTACCAGAGAGCGGCGCCGTTGAAGCTCTCGTGTCAGTCGACATGAATTGCAGGGCAAATGCCGCACTCTAATGTCGGGGGCGGCCGCTTCGGCCGCGCGGACGGGCGAAGCGCCCGCCACGACCATCCCGAGTTCTTCTGACTCGTGGCACAATCGCCCGCCCGTGACTTTGCTCTATCAGGGCTCCGCCCTCGACGACGCCTCCTCTCTCCGCCGCTTCCTCGCCGCCGCTTCGCCGCGTCCACGTTTCGGCCGCGTGCTGATGGTCGATCCGACGCACTTCCAGGTGCTCCACGTGCTCAACCCGCACATGGAAGGCAACCTCGGTTCCGTCGACGCCGACCGCGCGCACGAGGAGTGGTCCGCCATTCGCCGCACGTATGAATCGCTCGGCTTTCCTGTGACGGTCGTCGAAGGCATCGATGCGTTTCCCGATCTCGTCTTCGTAGCCAATCAGATCCTGCCGTACGTCGACGCGGACGGCGCGCCGGCGCTCGTCCTCTCGCACATGGCGAAGGCCGAGCGTCAGGGCGAAGTGCCGTACCTCACCGAATCGCTGCGCGCGCTCGGCATGCACGCGCATCCGCTGCGCACGATCATGCCGCTCGAAGGAACAGGCGACGCGATCTGGCATCCGGGAAAAAATCTGATCTGGGGCGGCCACGGATTCCGCACCAGCGAAGAAGCGTGGGAAGAGGTCGCGGAGCTGACCGGCGCGAACGTCATCACGCTCTCGCTCGTCGAAGAGCGGATGTATCACCTCGACGTCGCGCTGATGCCGATCGATGAGACAACCGCCTTCTCGTATCGCGGCGCGTTCGACAACGAATCGTGGGCACGACTGGAAGCCGGCTTCGAACGATTGATCGAAGTCGATGCCGAAGAAGCTCTGCACGGCTTCGCGCTCAACGGCCACTCGCCCGACGGGAAAAACCTGCTGCTGCCGGCCGGCAATCCGCACACGCGCGCCGAGGCGGAACTGCTCGGGCTGACGGTACACGAGTTGTCGACGAGCGAGTTCCAGAAGGCGGGCGGCTCGATCTTCTGCCTCAAGAACGTCCTGCCATAGAATCGCGCCCGTGAAACAGAGCAAACCGAAACGGCGGCAGCGCTTCCTTCCGCTTGCGATCGGCACCACCGGCGGAGTCGCCCTCGCCACGATCGCATTCTGGTTCTTCAAGGAGCAGGCGGAACAGGTCGTGACCGGCCGCGCCGATCGCTACGACGACATGATCATGGAGGCGGTGCACACGATCGACAACCCGCCGATGCATCGCACGATGGAAGCGATCACGCAGCTCGGCTCGCACGCCGCGATCTCCACCGCCGCCGGCCTGACCGCGATCGCCATGCTGCGCAAAGGAAAGAAGGCTGACGCGTGGACGGTGATCATTTCCACCGGCGGCGCGATGGCGATCAACACGATCCTGAAGAACATTTTTCAGCGGCAGCGGCCGATCGAAATGGCGCGCCGGATCAAGCTCCCGCGCTCGCACAGTTTCCCGAGCGGACATTCGCTGCTCTCCGCCGCGACGTATCCGATCGTCGCCCACCATCTCGTGCAGAACGAGTCGTCATCGACGCAGGCGCTCGTGCATACGCTGGCCGGCATGACCATCCTCAGCGTCGGCTTCTCGCGCGTCTACTTCGGCGTACACTTCCCCTCCGACGTCCTCGGCGGCTTCGCCGCCGGCTTCGGCTGGCTCGGCCTCACTTCCCTTTCCCACACAGTTGTTGAGAAGAGTGCTGAGGAATGAGGCATGGGGCATGAGTCGCTTCGCGTCGGCGCCACTCATACCTCATTCCTCATCCCTCATGCCCTGCCCGAAACATTCGCGAACACGCAATCGTTAGGAACCCCGCTATGTCATCAGTCACCACGAGTTACGGCGCCAACATCGCATTCATCGAAGAGCTGTACGAACGCTATCGCACCAACCCCGACGCGGTCAGCGCCAGCTGGCGCGAGTTCTTTCACGATTACCAGCCGCAGCTGGACGAGGAAGACGAAGAGGAAGTCGTCAATGTGGCGGCGGCCGCTTCGGCC
>JAOBAU010000126.1 GCA_025463165.1 Acidobacteriota bacterium
GCCACGACGTACATCAGCAGCGCGCTGGCGCTTTCTCCTGATTGCACCCGATCGAAGATCGCCAGCGCGAGCGTTTGTGTCCGTCCGGGGATGTTGCCGGCGATGAGAATCGTCGCGCCGAATTCGCCAATGGCGCGGCACCAGGCGAGGATCAATCCGGCGGCCAGCCCGCGCCACGCCAGCGGCAGCGTGATGCGCGCGAATGCCGCGACGCGCGACGCGCCGAGCGAGCGGGCGATGTCGAAGCAGCGCACGTTCGAGTCATCGATCGCCACGCGAAACGCGTTGAACATCAGCGGAAACGACATCACCGCGCAGGCGATGACGACCGCCGCCGGCGTGAAGAGGACGTCGACGTGCATCGCGTCGAGCACGCGTCCAATTGCATGCTGCCGCGACAGAAGTGCGAGCAGCAGATAGCCGACCGCTGTCGGCGGCATCACCAGTGGCAGCGTGCCGAACGCGTCGACGAGCGTGCGCGTTACGCCCGACGCGCGCCACGACCACGCAGCCAGCAGCAGCGCGAACGGCGCGATGATCGCCGTGCTGATCGCCGCCACCTGCAGCGTGAAGAGGACGATGCCGAGATCCGACACCGCCAAAGAATGACACTACCGGCCGAGTGGTTTCCACCCGGGCGCGGTCGTCACCGTCCATCCCTTCACAATCTCGGTGCCGTTCATCTGCCACTGCGCGATGCTGTTTGTGAGCCCGTTGTGCAGCAACAGATCGGAGCGTCCGTTCCCGTCGTAATCGCCCGCGCCGACGACCTTCCATCCTTCAACCGGCGTCGCAATGACCACGCCTTTCGTGACCGTGGTACCAACGCTGTCCATCAACCAAACAGCCACAGCGCGCGTCGAAGAATTCTGCAACGCGAGATCGTCGAACCCGTCGCCGTCAAAATCGCCGACCGCCGCGACTTTCCATCCCGCAGCCGGCGTCGCAATGACCTGATCGGACGTAACCGTGGTGCCGTTGACGAGCCAGCGCGAAATTGCGCCGGTGGTCTGGTTTTGAAAAATGATCGCGTTTCCGCCGAAATTGCCGGCGTCAATTGGGACGAGATTGAGACCGGGGTTTCCGATGACGGTGCCGGTGGTGATCTGGAAACTGTACAGCAGCCAAAGGGCGATCGCTCCCGTGTCGGTATTTCGGAGCAGAAGATCAGCGTGACCGTCGCCGTTGAAATCGGGAGCGGCGAAGGGACGCCAGACGGGTTTTGAATCGACGAAGTGAAAAATGCTGATGCCTGTCGGGTCGTAGTAGTTGGGCCTGCCAGCAGTACCCACGATCGAATAGCCGCTGTAGATCGGGCGGGGATCGAAATGGATGATCTCGCTGTATCCATCGCCGCCAAAGTCTCCTGACGTGACCGGTTCGAATGGCCCGAATGTCGAGGGAACGTCTCTGACCTGGCTCGCCACAAGCGTCGTCCCATCCATAAACCAGTAGGCAACGCGGCTGGGATTCAGATTTCTCAGCACGATGTCGGATTTCCCATCGCGATCCAGGTCGGAGCGAACGCGGCGGCGTACGGTCTGAATCAGGGGATCGGAGGTAAGACCATCGAAATCAGGCGAGGCCGAATCGTAGGTTGCAGTGAATGAGTGCGGGCCGGCCGAGAGGCCGGAAACGTCAAAGGTGGCGTCCGACAGCAGCGGCCTCGAAGCAATGACGGATGCTCCGTCACGAAGTGTCACTGTCCCGGTTGGACGGCCGCTATAGTCGCGGTCAACCCATGCAATAAGAGAAATGTGATCGCCGACCAGCGACGGGTTTCGGGAAGTGGAGAGGTAGACAGGCGTTGCCGGATTTCGCACGGAAAGGTAACTCATGCAGACCGCGCCGGTGGGAGCGTCGAATCCAAGGGAAATCTGGTTGACCCGCTGAGAGAGGTCCCCGTTTCCCGCCGCTGTGGCGGTCCCGTCCAACGAGGTCAATTCCAATACGCCACCGGTTTTCCAGCGCAGGCTCTGCTCTCCGATGGCTCGTTGCCATTCAGTGGCCGCAATGCGCGTTCCATCGTCAGCCAGTGACGCAGCGCGAACAAACAACGCTGTCGACCGTACTTCGGCTTCAACGACCGCTCGCGGGATATCGGAGCCTCCCTCTTTGTCCGAAAGTGTAATGATTTGTATCGGCACGTCGGTCGGAGGCTGAGGCTGACCGACGGCGATACGGAACTTGAGCATGACGTGAGGTAACAATTGATTCGTCGGCGCGAAGTTGCGAGTGATTCTCGCCGGCTCCGGACCAGCCAGTGTGAGCGCATTCAAAAAGGGATAGTCGCAGCCGCTGGTAATGCCGCTGTTGCTGAAGCCGCCCTCCCATCCCGGAATAACACCGGGCGTCAAAGTACCCATCTGAAAATGGTCTTCGATGACTTCTCGCAAGCTGAAATCCGGTGGGGCCCAGGTCTCGCCTTCGCCGTTCAACATGCCGAGCACGTTTTTTGTGATTTGCTGAACGATTGTGTCGGCCTGCAATGCGCGACACCAGTCGCGCGTACCGGCATTGAAAACACGTCCATGGGCCGGCGTGGAATGAAACGTCATCGTGCCGTAGCCGCGATCAGTCGGAATGCTCGCAAGAAGGACAACCGATGCCGGCTGTCCGTCTGAGTGACTCAGTACATAATTCCACTGACCGCTTTCAGAAAAAATCACACCGTCGACCTTCGTTCCGGCGGCAGTTTTCCCAAACGTATCGTGAAACTTCAAACCGGTTCCTGCGAGAAGCCAGTGGTCTGCCGCCCAAACCTTATATGGCGTTCGCTCGGCGTCCGGAAGCGGATCCTCCGTTCCGGCGATGCGGTTCACGTAGCCTGCATTGCGGAAGGAGCCGCCGATCAGCATGTTTTCGGGGCGGTAGACCGGCGCGTCGTACCACTGCACTGTAACGACGTCATTGTGCATGCCGTTTTCGGGATCGAGAGCGCGATTTTTATAGCAAATCAGTTGCCGCGCGGTGGCGTTCATTCTCGCCTGCCACAGCATTGTGCTGCCGCCGAGGATCGCGATGTTTCCGTACCCGACATTGGCGCGAAGACCTGATGTGATGAGCTTTTCCAAAACCTGTCGCGCAGGCAGCGTCCAGTACTCGGATTGACCGATGAGGAGGACCCCTGTGTATTTGTTAACGAGTGTCGCGTCCTCCGCATCCTCATCCGTAATCACATCAAATACGCGATTCTCCGTCGTCATCCAATCGACGAATTGCTGTTCCCACATCGGGAAGCGGCCGAGTCCGTTGTTGTCTGCATAGGGGCGATTGAACGAGACGATGTGCGCTCGCTGATTATTGGTTGATTGCGCGTCGTCGAGGCTTTTGCCGCCGAAGTTGTTGTAGGCGGCATATGTATGGGTCGGCGCGATCACGACGAACTTCGCGCTGACACCGGGATTGGCGGAGCGGACGACAAAGAGAATGTTGCTGATGCGTCCGCCGCCGGTTGGGAAGCGTGCGGCGTAGTAGCCGCTCGGCCACGTTGCCGGGACTGTGAGCTGCGTCGTGACCGGCCATCCGCAGCCAGTTTCCCACAGGCCGGTGCAATCGTGCGGCGCGGAGGTCAGGTCGCCGATCGTCGTGAGCACAGTGTTCGGGTGTGCGAGATTGACGATCTGCAACTCGAACGGCGAGACCGCGGTTGCGATGTGGAACGAGATCGTGCCGCCGGCGATGACGCTCGTCCGGCTCGCGTAGCCGCCTTCGTTGTAATCGGCGGCGTATGCGGCCGTGGTGAGAGTGAAAAGAACAGCGACTACGAGGCTCCAGCGCATTGATCAGGTCTCCCGGGAACATTGCGCTAACGCGGCGATGCCGGCTGGCATTTCGGGCACCAGTATGTGCCGCGGACGTCGCGTCCCTGCTTGCGATACTGAATCGGCGTCCCGCATTTACGGCAGGGCTCGCTGCCGCGGCTGTAGACCCACAAACCTTCCGCGGGATGGGCGCGATCGGTGGTGCGGCGCTCGCGTGTGCCGGGACGGACGTTTTGCTGCATCAATCGGCGGCCGAGTTTGAGGATTGATGTGAGCTCGTCATCAGTGAGGTCGGCGACGACGCGGAACGGATTCACCTTCGCCAGGAACAGCACTTCGGATTTGAAGACGTTGCCGATGCCGGCGACGACTCGTTGATTGAGCAGGACGTCGGCAATCTCTTCGTTGCCGCGTTCGCGAATTCTTCTCACGGCTTCTGCAGCATCGAAGGTATCCGCGAGAAAATCGGGACCGAGATCGAGTTTGTCGACGGTTTCGGTCGGCTCCAGCTCGGCGATCGGCACATTGAAACCCACTGCCACGTAATCGTCCGTTGCGACGACGACGCGCATGTCGCCGCGCGGCCGCTGCCAGCGTTCGCCGGTCTTGTAAATATGCCAGCTGCCGTTCATGCGCATGTGCGTGCGCAGCGACAGGTCGCCGGAGAAATCGATGATGAGATGTTTGCCCGCCGCGCGGACGCGCTCGATCGTTCGTCCGGCGATCGGCGACTCATCATCGATGCGCGCCAGCTGCGCGAACGCAGTCTCGAACTTCGCGACGCGCTTTCCGGCGAGCGCGCGATGGAGCGTCCGCGCCGCGCGAAAGATGGTGTCGCCTTCCGGCATCAGAAACTCGGATGGACGGACATGAAGCGCCACGCGCCGTCGCGTTTCACGAGCACGGCATCGAGACGATGTTTGAGCTGATACAGCTTGCCGTTCGGCGCGTGGACGTCGTCGATCACCGCTTCGCATTCGGCGACGACCGATTCCGGCGACAGCTCGCGCACGTTGACGCTGAGCAGCCGATAACGGCTGTCGCGCATCGGCGCCGTGTGCTCCGCGCCGAGGAGCTCGATGACGCCGGCACGACCGATGGCGAGTTTTCCCCAGAGATCGATGGCGTTTCCTTCATCGATCCAGCAATCGGCCATCGCTTCGACGTCGTGCGCATTCCACGCGCTCGCGAAGCGGTCGAACGTCGCGCGCACTTCCTCACTCATCGTTCACTCCTCGCTCTCATCTGATATCCGAGCGCCGACGGCACAAATCCCTCCTCGGCGAGAAACGGTGCGACCGCGCTGCGCGCAATCGGCTCGTCGTTCACTTCCGTGAGCAGCATCGCGCGACGCTTTCCGTCGCGGACGAGCGACGCCAGCGCGCGCGCAATCGCTTTCGCCACCGCGGTCCGAGTCGGCTCGTCTTCGGGAAGAAAGATCGTCAGCTGTTTTTCGCCGCGTGCGACGTAGGCGGCGAGCGCGCCGTTGACGATGATCACGCTCGCACCGACGCTGCGCGTCAGTCCGGCTGCCGGCCATTTCAGCAGCGCGCCGTATGGATTCGCGGGATCGGTGGCGGCGAGCAGCATCGTCTCGGGCTCGTCCGGCTCATCGCGATACGCGCGCAGCAGATCGAGCGCGCCGCCGGTTGCGAACTGCGTCGCGCCGAGTCCGGCGACGAAGTAACCGCGCCGCACCCGGCCGGCTTCTTCCATCGCTTTGAGCACCGGATAGACGGCGCTGAATCCGCCGGCGAGCGATTCGGCCGCACCCACCTCGCGAATGACTACGCCGTAACGCGCGAGCAGTTGATGCGCGAGCGCGGTCGCGTGCTGCGTCGGATTTGCGGTCATGCCGAGCGATGGGATGAGCGACCAGCGTCCCTGCGTCGACGCCGGCGCGACGCGGCGCGAACGATAGCCGCTGACGCGCGGCGCCGCTTTCGGCCGCGTGAACGCGCGCAGCGCGTGGAACGTATCGTTCGTGACGACGCCCTTCCAGACGAGGTCCCACATCGCATCGATGAGCGTCGCCGGGAAGCCGCCGATCGCTGCCTGCATCTGCGCGTAAAACGACGCGCCGTGCGCGCGGAGGTAATCGACGACGCGCTGTTCGAGCTCGCTCAACTCCGCGGCCGCGGGCGTGTGAAGGATCGGCAGGTTGTCGGTGAGATAGAGCGCGATCCGGCCGTCACGACCGCCGAGCGGCTCGACGCCGACCCAGACGATCTCGCCGGCGGCGCTCAGCGTGTCGAGGTCCGACGGTTTGTAATCGTCGATGCGCGCGGTGAGGATCTCGCGCTCGAAGATTGAGGCGGCGAGCGGATAGCCCTGGATTGCTTCAAGCGATTCGAGGATGCCGTCGAGCCCGCGGCGGCGACGCGTGACGCCCTGCCAGCTGGCGATGACGCGCGCGAGCGCCGGCTGCTCGACCGGCTCGATCTCCTGCCGCAGTTTCGCGAGCGACTTGCGGCGAATCGAGCGCAGCACGTCGTTGTCGCACCACTCGCGCTGCGTGCCGCCGGGACGGAACTCGCCTTCGATGAGGCGTCCGCGCTCGACGAATTTCTCGAGCGCGGTCGCGACGATTGCGACGCCGAAGCCGTAGCGTTTCGCCAGCTCGCTCGGCGTGAATGGACCGTGCGTGCGCGCGTAACGGAGCACGAGATCGCCGACCGGATCGGCCACCGGCTGCAGCAGTCGTTCGGGAAGTCCGGGCGGCAGCGGAATGCCGAGCGCGTCGCGATATCTGCTCGCATCTTCGACGGCGATGAAACGCTTTTCGCGGGCGACGACGATCTCGATGATGCGACGTTGCGCGACGAGCTCGCGAATGGCTGCCGGTGCATCAACGAGAGAGCGCGCTGCAATCTCGCTCAACGTCAGATCGCCGATGCGCAGCAGGAGATCGTGAATCGCGTCGAGCGACTTCGCTTTGTGCCGTTCGTCGAGATGCTGCAGCTCGAGCTCCGTCTGTTCGATCGCGGCGGGGTCGAGCAGCTCGCGCAACTCCGGTTCGCCGAGGAGTGAGCGGAGTTGGGATTGGTCGATGGAAAGCGCCTGGGCGCGGCGTTCGGCGAGCGGCGCATCGCCGTCGTAGATGAAATTCGCCACATAGCGGAAGAGCAGCGAGGCGGCGAACGGCGATGGCTTGCGGGTGTCGGCAATGACGACGCGGATGGAACGCTCGCGGATCAGCTTCAGCGTTTCGATCAGCGACGGCACGTCGAAGATGTCGCGCAGACATTCGCGATACGCCTCGAGCAGAATCGGGAACGAGCCGAAGCGCGACGCGACCTGCAGCAGATCGTACGCACGCTTGCGTTGTTGCCACAGCGGTGTGCGGCGATCGACGCGCATGCGCGGCAGCAGCAGTGCGCGCGCCGACGCTTCGCGGAACTTTGCGGCGAAGAGCGAGCTGGCACCGAGCTGGCGAATGACGAGCGCTTCGACTTCGTCAGGATCGGGGATCACGAGCTCGGACGGCGGCGGCGCGTCGGTTTCGGGAAAGCGGATGATGAAGCCGTCGTCGCTCCACATGGTTTCGACGTCGATGGCCAGCTCGGCACGGACGCGTGCGGTGACCGCCATCGCCCATGGCGCGTGAATGCGTCCGCCGAACGGTGTGAGGACGCAGACGCGCCAGTCGCCGAGCTCGTCGACGACCCGCTCGATGACGATCGTCCGATCGTCGGGAACGGCGACCGTCGCTTCGGCCTGATCGTCGAGATACTGCAGAAGATTTTCTGCCGCGCGGCGATCGAGATCGTGTCTGGTGGTCAACGTGTTGACGGCATCGTTGCGCGGCGCCGCGCGCAGCTCGCGTATGAGGCGGCCGATCTCGCGGCCGAACGGCACCGTGCGCTCGCCCGATTCCGCTTTCCAGAACGGAATCTTGCCCGGCTGTCCGGGAGCGGGAGAAACGATGACGCGGTCGTGCGTGATCTCTTCGATACGCCAGGTCGAAGCGCCGAGAAGGAACGTCTCGCCGACGCGGCACTCGAAGACCATTTCTTCATCGAGCTCGCCGACGCGCGCGCTCGACGCCGTTTCGCCGCCGGCGAGAAAAACTCCGTAGAGACCGCGGTCGGGAATCGTGCCGCCGCTCGTGATGGCGACCCGCTTCGCGCCGGGACGCGCGGTGAGCACGTTCGTGACGCGATCCCACGTCACGCGCGGACGGAGCTCCGCGAATTCATCGGACGGATAGAGTCCCGACAGCATGTCGAGCACCCCTTCGAACGACGCTCGTGACAGTTCCGCGAACGGCGCCGCCGCGCGCACCGTTTCGAACAGATCGTCGGCGTTCCAGTCTTCGACCGCGATCATTGCCACGAGTTGCTGCGCGACGATGTCGAGCGGATTGCGCGGATATCGCGTCGGCTCGATGACGCCGCGATGCATGGCGTCGGTGACGGCGGCGCAGGCGATCAGATCGCCGCGATATTTCGGGAAGACGATTCCCTTGCTGATCGCGCCGACCTGATGACTGGCGCGGCCGATGCGCTGCATCCCGCTGGCGATCGACGGCGGCGCTTCGATCTGAATGACGAGATCGATCGCGCCCATGTCGATTCCGAGCTCGAGCGATGACGTTGCCACGAGCGCGGGCAGGCGTCCCGACTTCAGGTTGTCCTCGATCTCGATCCGCTGCGCGCGCGCAATCGAGCCGTGATGCGCGTTGACGAGCGTTTCGCCGGCCAGCTCGTTGAGCGAGTTCGCGAGCCGTTCCGCGAGGCGCCGCGAATTGACGAAGATCAGTGTCGAGCGATGGGCGCGAATCAGTTCGAGCAGTCGCGGATGAATGGCCGGCCAGATCGAGCTGCGCGCTTCGCCGGCGGCGGCCGGACCGCTCGGCACCTCGGTCAGCTCGCCGAGCTTCGCCATGTCTTCGACCGGAACTTCGACGCGGAGTGAGAGCTGTTTTTTTTCGCCGGTGTCGACGATGGTGACGGGACGGTATGTTGCGGATGTGCCGGGCCCCTCACCCGGCCTTCGGCCACCCTCTCCCGCCGGGAGAGGGGCTGGGGGTGAGGGGCGTGGCGCCGCGCCAAATCCGCCCAGATATCGCGCGACCTCTTCGAGCGGACGCTGCGTCGCCGACAGTCCGATGCGCTGCGGCGGCCGTTCGCAAATGCGCGAC
>JAOBAU010000139.1 GCA_025463165.1 Acidobacteriota bacterium
TGACTGGCCGCCGAGATAGAGCGTCGGTGTTTTGATGCGGTCGGCGTGCAGGAACGGATACGAAACTTTTAGCCACGGTTCGACACTCTTCCACGGCGGTCCGAGCTCGAGCTCGTACTGCGAGATGTACTCATCGCTGCCGTACATGGAGAGCTGCAGCGCGCTGCCGGCGCCGGAGATCGCGGCCTTGAAGCGCGGATCGCTCGCGGTCGTGTAGTCGGTGAGGATGCCGCCGTAACTCCAGCCTCCGATGCCGAGGCGGTCAGGGTCGGCGACGCCGGAAGCGATCGCGTAATCGACGCCGGCGAGGAGGTCGGCCACTTCCTTGTTCCCCCAGTCGGCGAAGATCGCTTTCTGATACGCGTTGCCGCGGCCGGCGCTGCCGCGATAGTTCACGGCCAGCACGACGTAACCGTTCGCGGCGAGCAGCTGGCGCTCGAAGCTGAACGAATGCTGGTCCTGGCCGTTCGGTCCGCCGTGAATGTTCAGCAGCGTCGGATACTTCCGTCCTGCAACGTACGACGGCGGCTTGAACATCAGCCCGTGTACTTCGGTACCGTCTTTCGCGCGGCAGGAGAAATCTTCGACCGTTGCCAGCTGCACGTTCGCGAGCCACGCGTCGTTCTCGTGCGTCACGCGGCGCAGCTCGCCCTTCTCGAATGCGTGTACTTCGTCGGGCGCGCCTGCTGTTGCGGAGAGCAATGCGAACGCGCCGTCTTTGCCGGGCGAGATCGACGAAACGACGCGGCGTCCGCTCGTCAGTTTCTCGACCGCACCGCCGTCCGCCGGCATCCGTCCGATCCAGGTGATGCGATCGTCCTGCACGACGAACGAGAGGGATTTTCCGTCCGCGCTCCAGGCGATCGGCTCCTGCACCGCGCGATCGAGCGTCGTCGTCAGCAGGCGTGTTGCTCCTCCCGCGACCGGCACGACCGCGAGCTTGTTCAGGCTGTACGCGGTGTACTTCGGATCGTCGCCCTCGAGGAACGCGATGAACTTGCCGTCGGGACTCCACGCGGGACGGCCGGAGTCGCGGCCGATGAAGGTCGTGAGGCGGCGCGCCTCCGCGCCTTTCTTCGGCTCGATGACGAAGATGTCGTCGTTCTCGACGCGATCCGGATCCTTCTCGCGGTTGCTGACAAACGCGATGAGAGTGCCGTCCGGCGACCAGCTCGGAGTCGTCTCGTCGAAGGTTCCCGACGTGAGCGCCGTCGCGGTGCGCGATTCGACGTCGAAGAGCTGCAGGTGCGAGCGCAGTGTCCCGAGGTAGCCGTCGCGATCCTGTTTGAAATGGTAGCGATCGATGACGATCGGTGGCGCGGTCTTGCGCTTCCAGCCTTCTTTCTTCTCGGGATCGGAGCCGGGATCGAAGTCGTCGACGACGAGCACGAGCCGCTTGCTGTCGGGCGACCACGCGTAGTCGGAGATACCGCCTTTGATGTCGGTGAGCTTCACCGCCTCGCCGCCGCGACGGTCGAGCAGCCACACCTGTCCGCCTTTCTTCTTCTCGTCCTCGTCGCCGCGCGTCGCGACGAACGCGAGGTAGCGGCCGTCCGGACTCCAGCGCGGCTTGCTCTCGCTGCTCTCCGGGAGTGACGTGAGGCGGACGCGATCCTCTCCGTTCCAGCCGATCATCCAGAGATCGGAATCGCGCTTGTCCTTCTCGGCGTCGACGGTGCCGACGGTATAGGCGATCCACCTGCCGTCCGGCGAGAGCTGCGGATCGCCGACGGTGCGGGGCTTCGTCAGATCATCGAGCGACAGAGGATGTCTGGTCTCGGCGGCGGTGACGATTTGCGCGAGGAGCAGGGTGACAAAAACAATCGATCGTGTACGCATACGGCCGGCGATTCTATGTCTCGCTGTCAGAAAACCAAATTGGTTGACTTCGCCAGCATTGCGGATCAATGTTTTCCATCTTCACGCGTCTGAACAACAAAGGGGGAGCAATGAATCGACACCAGCGGTTCCAGCGATATGTCCGGCTCATCATGACGTTCACGGCCGGGCTCTTATCGCTCGTTGCGCTCTCTGCGTTCGGTCAGACATCGGGAGGAAACGTAGTCGGAAAAGTCGTCGATGCATCGGGCAGCGCGGTTCCGGGCGTCACCATCACGCTCTCGGGGAACGGCGCGCCGCAGGTCTTCGTCACCGCCGCCAACGGCAGCTATCGTTTTCTCAATCAGGCGCCGGGCCGCTACGACCTTGCCGCGGAGCTGAGCGGTTTCTCGACGCTGCATCGTCCGGTCGACGTCAGCATCGGCGCGAACTCCGAGATTGATTTCGCGATGAAGCCTTCCGTCTCGGAGGCGATCACGGTCGTCGGTGTCACGCCGCTCATCGACGTGCGCAACACCGGCACCGGCTCCGACGTCAACGAGCAGGAGTTGCGTGAAGTGCCGTCGGCGCGCGATCCGTGGGTCGTGCTGCAGACCGTTCCTGGCGTGCTCGTCAGCACGGTGAACGTCGGCGGCAATCAGTCCGGCCAGCAGTCGTACTTCGTCGGCAAAGGCATCGAACGCCACCAGACGGAGTGGAATCTCGACGGCGTCAACGTCACCGAGATGCAGGCGACCGGCACGTCCGACTTCTACTACGACTTCGATTCGTTCCAGGACATGCAGATCAGCACCGGCGGATCCGATCCGCGGCTGCGCACGCCCGGCGTGCAGATCAACCTGGTGTCGAAGCGCGGCACGAACGATTTCGCAGGCTCCGGCCGCTACTTCTGGACCGACAAGCAGTTTCAATCGGACGCGGCGATTCCGTCCGAGGCAAAGTCGTACCTGACGTCGGCGAATTCGATTAACAACATCAGCGATTACGGTTTCGAGGCCGGCGGGCCGATCATCAAAGATCGCCTGTTTCTCTGGGCCGCGTATTCGAAGAACGACATCGACAACTTCATCGCCGGTCCGACCATCCCGCAGGTGACGCACATCAGCAGCTGGAACGGCAAGCTGAATTTCCAGGCCATTCCGACGAACAACGCGTCGGCGTACTTCATGTACAACAACAAGACCGTCCATGGACGCGGACTGAGCATCACCCGTCCGATCGAGACAGCCACCGATCAGAGCGGTCCCGGCCACGTTTTCAAGCTCGAAGACACGCAGGTCTTCGGCAACGACTTCTACATCACCGGGCTCGTCGGCATCATCAGCAACGGCTACAGCACGACGCCGATCGGCGGCCGTGACGTCAACGCCTGGTGGACCAGCAGCAGCTACTCGAAAAAGCACCCGGAGATTTCGTCGGGCTGGCATCGCTCGTACAACTATTTCGAGCAGGACGTTCCGCAGAAGGACTACCGGGTCGACGGCTCGAAGTTCCTCACGACCGGGAAGATCGATCACGAGCTGAAGTGGGGTTTCGAGTATCGGAACACGCCGGTCAGCTCCATCACGTCGTGGCCGGGCAATCAGACATTCGGCAACTTCTATGACGGCTCTGCGCTGGCCGCGCTGACGCGAAATGCCGTGCCGAAGTTCGGCTCGAAGTACAAAGACTTCTACATCGGCGACACGATCCCGATGGGCAATCTGACGGTCAACGTCGGCGGCCGCTACGACTGGCAGAGCGCAAAGAATTTCGCGAGCTCGGTGCCGGCGAATCCGCTGGTGCCCGACATCCTGCCGGCCGTCGATTACAAGGGCGACACGAAGTCGCTGGAATGGAACGGCTTCTCGCCGCGCATCGGCGCAACGTACGTGTTCGGCAAGGACAATCGCGCGCTCGTGCGAGGGAGTTACGCGCACTACCTCAATCAGCTCGGCTCGAGCGACGTCGGCTCAGCCAATCCGTTTTATCGAGTGCAGTACCTCTACTACTACTGGGACGATCTCAACAACGACCGCAACGTGCAGCGAAACGAGATCGACTTCGCTTCCGGCGTCTACTCGTTCGCCAACATCGATCCCAATCACACCTCGGCCGGCTTCTCACCGGGACGGGTCGACTACGGGATGAAAGCGCCGACCACCGATGAGCTGATCGGCGGCGTGCAGTACGAGCTGACTCCCGGCTTCGCGGTCAGCGCGAACTACACGTATCGCAAGAGCAAAAACTTCACGTGGAATCGCTTCGAGAAGACGCGCGGCGCCGGCGATTACTACACCACCGCCGACTACGTGCTGGCCGGCACACGAACCGGAACGCTGCCGAACGGAAAGACGTACAGCATTCCGTACTACACGATCAAGCCGGGCGTGGCCGTTCCGGTCAACTACGTCTTCACAAACCGTGACGACTACTCGCAGAAGTATCAGGACGTCGAGCTCTCCGCCGTCAAGCGCATGTCCAATCACTGGATGATGCGCGCGAACATCACGCTGTCCGACTGGAAGCAGCACGTCGGTCCCGGCGCGATCGTCGATCCGACGCCGCTGCTGAGCAACAGCACAAACTCGTTCGACAGCTGCTCCGTCTGCGACGGCGCGACAGTCGCGTCGGGCGGCGGCATCGGCAGCAACTACATCAACTCGCGCTGGGCATACAGCCTTACAGGCGTCTATCAGCTGCCGTGGCAGGTAAGCGTCGGTGCGGCGGTGAACGGCCGCGAAGGCTACATCGTTCCGTATCGCATTACGTTCCGCGACAAGAAGGAAGGGACGCAGAAGAACATGCTCGTCTCATCACAGTTCGATGACAATCGCCTGCCGAACGTCCACAACCTGGACCTCCGCCTCGCGAAAGACATCCCGCTGATGAACCGCACGTCGCTGAATCTCTCGGTCGATGTGTTCAACGTGCTGAACAGCCACACCGTCCTCGATCGCAACAATCTGCTCGACGTGGGCGCCAACGGCACGCTGCCGGCCTACAACCACATCTCCACGCTCATGAGCCCGCGCATCGTGCGGTTCGGAGCGCGCGTCAAGTTCTGATCGATCACCCGTATTCTGCTCGAAGAAGCCCGCCGTTCGCGGCGGGCTTTTTCGTTAACATGCGCCCGATGCGGTGGCTCCTTCTCGGTGTGGCGGTGACGGCATTCGGATGCGCTCGCGCCAAACCTGAAGCCGCCGCGCAGCCGCCGGTCATCATCATCTCCATCGATACGCTGCGCTCCGATCACCTGCCGGCGTATGGCTATCGCGGCGTTCGCACGCCGGCGATCGATGCATTCGCGCGCGAGTCGCTCGTGTTCGAGCACGCGTACAGCCACTGTCCGCTCACGCTGCCGTCGCACGCGACGATCCTCACCGGACTGCTTCCGGCGGAGACCGGCATTCGCGACAACGCCGGATTTCATCTCGATCCGAAACGCGCCACGCTCGCCGAGGTGCTCGGACGCAACGGCTACGCGACCGGCGCCGCGGTTTCCGCGTACGTGCTGCGCGCCGACACCGGCATCAATCGCGGATTCGATTTCTTCGACGACCACATCATCCAGCGCGCCGACCAGTCGCTCGGCGGCATTCAGCGCAGCGGCGTCGAAACGGAAAGCGTCGCCGAGAAATGGCTCGGAGATCGCGGCGCGCAACCGTTCTTCTTCATGCTGCATCTGTACGAGCCGCACGCGCCATACGACGCGCCGGAGCCGTATCGTTCGCAGTTCAAGCCGTACGATGCGGAGATCGCCGCGGCCGATGCGATCGTCGGACGTTTTCTCGAAGCGCTGAAATCGCGAGGGCTCTACGATCGCGCGTTGATCGTCCTCCTCTCCGATCACGGCGAAGGGCTCGGCGATCACGGCGAGGATGAGCACGGAATCTTTCTCTATCGCGAGGCGATCCAGGTGGCGCTCATGGTCAAGCTGCCGGGCGCGACGCACGGCTCGCGGATCGACTCGACCGTTGGCTTGCGCGATGTGATGCCGGCCATCCTCGATGAGCTGCACATCCCGCTGCCGCCCGGACTGGAACAGCGCTCCACCTTTCGCGACGTGAAGCCGCACGCCGTTTACAGCGAGACGTTCTATCCGCGCTTTCACTTCGGCTGGAGCGATCTGCATTCGCTCACCGACGGCGCGAAGCATTACATCCAGGCGCCGCGTCCGGAGTTGTACGACGTGCAGTCCGATCCGGGCGAGACGACGAACCTCATCGAGAGCGATCGGCGAACGTTCGCGGCGATGAAGAGCGCCATCGCACCGATGATCACCGCTGCCGCGGCGCCCGCGGCGATTGCACCCGAAGAGGCGGCGAAGCTTGCGGCGCTTGGCTACATCGGCACCAGCGCGGCCGCCGGAGCGAACGAGCCGCTCGCCGATCCGAAGGACAAACGGGAGACGTTCCGCGAGCTGCGCGGCGCGTTCTCGCTGTTTCGCGCGGGGAAGAATGCCGAGGCGCTGGAGGCGTTTCGGAAGATCCTGGGAGAGAACCCGCGGATGACGGACGTGTGGGACGTCACCGCGAAAACGTACTGGCGGATGGGACGTCAGAGCGAAGCGATCGATGCGGCGAAGGAAGGGCTGAAGACGAATCCGCAATCTGCCGTGCTGGCGATGACGGTGGCGGAGTTCGCATTGCAGTCGGGCCGCTTCGACGAGGCGCGGCAACATGCCGAGCTTGCGCTGCCGCTCGATGCCGCGCGTGCGAACGACCTGCTCGCACGCATCGCTCTGGCGCGCGGCGATGTCGCGGCCGCGGAGCGCAACGCGCGTCTGGCCACGGCCGGCGGCGGCGATCGTGCGGCGGCGTACGTGACTCTCGCGCGCGTGCTGAAGAAGGGAGGCCGCGACAGCGAGGCGCTCGCCGCCGCGGATGAAGCGGCTCGCGTCGTCGCGTCAGGAAACACGCCGCCGTTCGCCGGGCTCTCGTTTCTTCGCGGCGATCTGCTGGCGAGACTCGGTCGCAATGAGGAAGCGGCGGCGGCGTTCCGGCAGGAGATCGCCCTCGCGCCGGCCGACGCGCGTGCGTATCAAAGTCTGATCGTGTTGTTGCTGACCGAAGGACGCGGCGAGCAGGCTACGCCGCTCGTCTTTCAGCTGATCGATCGCGCGCCGACCGCGGAGAACTTCGCCGCGATCGTGGAGACGATGAAGACGGTCGGCGATGTGAATGGCGCGCGTTACTGGGCGGCTAAAGGTCTGCAGAAGTTTCCGCACGATCCGCGCTTTCAACGATGACGAAGAAAGTCACGATGTTGACGATCGCGGCGGTTGTGGTCGCCGCGCTGATCGGCATCACGATCGGTTTGCGGCTTCGTCGCCACGCCGCACCCGACGTCATCCTCATCACCATCGACACGCTGCGCGCCGACTCCCTCGGCTTCGCCGGCAACACCCGCGTCAAGACTCCCTTCATCGACAGTCTCGCCGCACGCGGCACCGTGTTCACGAACGCGCACGCACACAACGTCGTGACGCTGCCGTCGCACACCAACATCCTCACCGGCCTCTATCCGTATCAGCACGGCATCCGCGACAACGCCGGCTTCACGCTCGACGCCGGCCACCCGACGCTCGGCGCGATGATGAAGCGCGCCGGCTACGCGACCGCGGCGTTCGTCAGCGCCTTCCCGCTCGACTCGCGCTTCGGACTCAACGCCGGCTTCGACGTCTACGACGACAAATACCGCGAAGCTTCGAACCCGCTCGACTTCGTGGTGCAGGAGCGGCCGGCGGAAGAGACGCTCAACGCCGCACGCGCCTGGTACGACTCGGCGCATGGGAAGAAGTTTCTCTGGGTCCATCTCTACGATCCGCACGCGCCATACGATCCGCCCGTTCCCTTCCGCGAGCAGTACCGCGATGCGCCCTACCTCGGCGAGATCGCATACGTCGACGATCAGCTGTCGCGGTTCCTCGCGCCGATCCTCGCCGCGCATCCCGACACGGTCGTGATCATTACCGGCGATCACGGCGAAGCGCTCGGCGATCACGGCGAACAGACGCACGGTCTTTTTGCGTATGAGTCGACGCTCAAAGTTCCACTGATCATCGTCGACCCCGGTCGCTCGCCGCGCAAAGAGAGCGGCAGCGCGCGGCACATCGATCTCGTGCCGACGATCCTTCATCGCGCCGGCGTGCAGGCGCAGCCCGGACTTCCGGGACACGATCTGTTCGGTGCGACATCCGCGACCGACAGCTACTTCGAAGCGCTCTCCGCATCGCTGAACAGAGGATGGGCGCCGCTCGTAGGCCTGATTCATTCCGGGCAGAAGTACATCGACCTGCCGCTGCCCGAGCTCTACGATCTTCCGCACGATCCGGGCGAAACGCGAAATCTCGTGGAGACAGACCGCCGCGGTCTGTTCGCCATTCGCAAGCTGCTCGCCGATGCCGCGCCGAACGCGCAGGCCGCACAACGAAATGTCGACGAATTACAAAAAGCGCAGCTGATGAGTCTCGGCTACATCTCCGGCTCCGCGGAGAAGAAGAGCTACACGATCGCGGACGATCCGAAGAACCTGGTCGGCGTCGACAACGAACTGCACGAGGTCGTCGCGCTCTATCAGACCGGTCAGCTGATGAAAGCGATCGAGATGCTGCGCGCCATTCTGAAGAAGAGCCCGCAGATCAAAGTCGCCGAAGAGATGCTCGCGTTCATGCTGCAGCAGAACGAGAACCCGCGGGCTGCGATCGAGATGCTGCGTCGCGCCGTGCAATCGGGCGCCGCGAACGATGCGATGAAGGTGCGGCTCGGCATGCTGCTCAGCGCGACCGGCCAGGCGAAAGAGGCGCTGGAGATCCTGCGCCCGTTCGCGGCGGGACGCGATCCCGACGTGCTGAACGCCTACGGCATCGCGCTCGCCGATGGCGGCGAGCTCGCCGCGGCGACCGACGTCTTTCATCGCGCGCTGGTCATCGATCACACCAACGCCACCGCGTATCAAAACCTCGGCGTCGTCGCACTGCGTGCCGGAGATGCGAATGGTGCGCGCGCGAATCTCAGCAAAGCGCTCGCACTGAACGATCGGATGCCGGTCGCGCTCAATCTCATGGGCGTGCTCGAAGCGAAGAGCGGCCACGCCGATCTCGCCATCGGCTGGTGGCGCCGCGCGGTGCAGGCCGATCCGCGCTTGTACGACGCGCTCTACAACATGGCCATCGTGGCGAGTCGCGGCGGCCGCAATGACGTCGCGCGCCAGTCGCTGCGGCAGTTCATCGAAACTGCTCCACCGCAGCGCTACGCCGACGACATTGCAACCGCGCGCGCACTCCTCGCACAACTGAGCCGCTGACTAGTATGGATCGCCGCTCAACTGTCCGTCGATTACGTCGATCGTTTTGAAACCGCTCTTCGGCAGATGATCGAGATCGATCGTCTGACCGTCATCGAAATGCCAGATCTTGTAGCCGCGATACGTGAGCGGCTTGCCGCGCTCGAGCACCTCTGCTCGATGATCGGCGACGACGACGTTTACCGGTCCGGTTCCGAACACGGTCGCCTTTCCCTTCGCGTCCATGATCGCGATCGCGTTCTCGTTCACGCCGAAACCGAACAGCCGCGACTCCTTTCCTTCGGCCATCGCGCGCGCGAGAAAGACGAGCAGGCGTCCCATCCGATCGCGCTTCTGAAAGTGCGTGTCGGTGATGACGTCGCGCAGCTGCGGCCAGTTGAAAAATCCGCGCGAGAGACTGACGTCGATGCTGAACGGATCCTTCAGCACGTCCGCGGAGACGGCGCTCTGGTTTGGACAGGAGTCATACGAGATCTCACCCTGAATTGCGAGACCCGCACTCGTGCCGCCGACCGCGCCGCCGCGCTTGTAGACCGACTTCACCGCCGCTTCGACCGGCGTCCCTTTGATCCAGCGGATGTAGTTGCACTGATCGCCGCCGGCAAAGAAGATCAGCTCCGCATCACGCACCGCTTTCACGACGTCGGGACGCGATGACGATTCGCGGTCGGTGATGACGAGCGACACCACGGAGCTCACCCCCTTCAATCCCATGAAGAAAGAGTTGTAGCCGTCGCCGCCCGAGGCGCGCAGGACGACGACGTCGAGCCTGGTGTCGCAATCCGTGCAGCCGCGCACGCGATCGACCGCCAGCTGAAACGCGGCCGTCAGATCGGCGCCGCCACCGCCCTGAAGAATGAGCGCCGGTCCGTGCAGCCGCGGACGCACGTCGACGCTGCTGCCGCTCGCGTAGCGCGTCAATTCCGCGCTCGCACCGATGGCGCTGAGCAAAAGCGCGAGAGCAATCGAATAAAGTCGCGTCATTTCAGGTGCCTTCCCAGAAAGTCCCACATCTCTTTGCGCGAGTCACGAGCCAGCTTCGTGTCGATGCGATTGAACTGATGTCCGCCCGGCGCGTTCTCGTAGATCTTGTACTCGAACTTCTTTCCCGCCGCTTTGAGCGCGGCGATCATGTGCTCGACCTCGAGCACGTTCACGTCTTCATCGTTCGTGTTGGTGTGGATCAGCAGCGGCGTGTTGATCTTGTCGGCGTAGTACACCGGCGATCGCCGCCGATACTCCATCACGTCACCTTCGGCCTGCTTGCCGATGAAGCCCTCGAACGTGCTGCGGTATCCCGCCGACTTGTAGCCCATCCGCTGCACCAGATCGCTGACCGGCACGCCGGCGTACGCGACCTTGTAGTCATTCGGCCAGCGAGCGATGTTCATCAGCGTCTGAAATCCGCCGTGGCTCCAGCCCATGATGCCGACTCGGCTCGCGTCGACGTTCGGCAGATTCTCGACCGCCCAGTTGCGCGCGTCGTGAACGTCGTCGACTTCCGCGCCGCCGTAATCGATCTGCTCGTACAACTCGTTGCCGTGGCCGATGCTGCCGCGGTACTCGGGACAAACGACGATGTATCCCTGCCCGAGCGCCTCGCGGATGATGTGCGCGTACGTCGACTCGAGTCGTCCGTGTACGCCGCCGTGAATGAAGATCAGCAGCGGCGCTTTGCTCTTCAGATTTTTCGGAGAGAAGACGTAGAGCGGAATGATCAGCGGATTGCCGGCGCCCTGTCCGGTCGCGTTCTTCATCCGGATCGGTTTGCTGGTGGCGATTCGTACCTTGTCGATCTCGGCTACGTCGCCAAGTCTGAAATACCAGACGACGTCATCGACGTCGCGATCGATGTCGTCGAACGCGCGGTCCATCGATTCATCGTGTCGTTCGAGCGCTCGCGAGGTGGCGGGCGAATCGGTGGGTGGAGTCTGTGCGAAGGTTGTGGAGGCCAGCAGAAACAGGACGAGGCAGATGCCACTTTTCATGGGGAGCGATTCTAAACGTGTGGCATCCTGCTCGCGGTCCCCAACATACTTTTCGAGCAGGAGAACGCCGATGCGTAAGTTCGCACTTTGCGTAAGTCTCGCCGTCGCCGTGACGGCGAACGCGCAGTCACCCGCGATGAAGCCGTTCGAGCTGAATATGGATCGCGTGAAGGTCTCGACCTTCGGCGGGAACTTCGCGCAGACGAAGTCGTATCTCATCCCGACCTACACCATTCAGGTGTCGTCACTCGGCTCCGTCTGGGCGAAAGCCGGCCGAACGAAGGCGCACGCGAAGTACTACGTCTACGGTCTCGACAAGGCGCTCCTTCAGGGCATTTCGAAAACGCTGCAGGACGATCTCGTCACGAAAATGCGAGCCGCCGGCTATTCAGTGCTTACGTACGAAGATGTGAAGAGCGAACCCGACGTGAGCAGCCACACTCTTCTGAAAGTCGACAGCAGATACGGCCTGCCGACAGGCGGTGGACTGGGGATGCCGGTAACGTTCGTCATCGCCAATCCGACCGATGTTCAGGCGTTCGACAGTCCGATTCAGGGTCCGGCGTGGTGGCTGCGCGGAATCTCGAAAGCAAAGGACCTCACCGTCGTCGTTCCCGAACTGACGTTCACGACGCCGCAGATGTTTGGCGAGGCTTCGAGCACGTCGCACGCCGATTCAGCCGGGATCTCAACCGATCCGCGAATGATCTTCGAAGGCGCAAAAATCTACGGCGGAAATCCGAAAGGCGGCCAACCGGCGATTCAGATCCAGAAGCACGGACAGCGTACGGCCGCTGACGTCGCGGGGAAAATCACGAAGGTCTCCGAGGACCGGACGACCGTCAGTCATGTCTTCGAGACAACCGCGGACGACTACGTGATGCAGCTCGATCCGACGGCATTCGGCGACGGCATCCTGCGCGTCGGCTTCGCGGTGAACGACATGATCGTCGCGGAGATTAAGAAGGAGAAGTAGGGGAGATCGCTCGGCGCCGTTCGACGCTGCCGATTCCTGCGATTGCCGCCAGTGCCGCGAGCGCTGCGCTGATGACGACAGCGACGCGGAACGCGTGCACGAACGAGAGCTGCACCGCTTCGTGAACCATGTGCGCGTTGGCGCCCGGTGGCGCTTCCGCGGCGGCGAGACGAAGGCTCTGCGCGTTCATTGCGCGGCGGAGCGTTGCGGGAGCGTGCGCGGCTGCGAGTCGCTCGTCGAGGTCGCGCGAGAAAACGAAGACGGCGAGCGCGCCAAGGATGGCGATAGCGAGCAGTCCCGCGGTGCGCGCCACCGCGTTGTTGATGCCGGATGCCGCGCCGGCGTGACGCTCGTCATCAATCGACGTCATGACGGTCGTCGTTAACGGCGCGACGGTGATGGCCATCCCGAAGCCAAGCACGAACACCGCCGGGAAGAAGGTCGACCAGTACGAGCCGCCGACGCCCGGCAGCGCCATCAGCGTGAACCCGATCGCGACGACGAGCGGTCCCGTGATGAGCAGCGGCCGCGCGCCGACGCGATCCGCGAGTGCGCCGGTCCATCGCGACATCAGCGACATCGTTGCGACGAACGGCAGGAACGCGGCGCCCGCCTGCGCCGGGGAGTAACCCTGCACCTGAATCAAATTGAACGGCAGCAGAAACGTCGCCGCCGAAGTGGCCGCATACAACAGCAGCGTGAGGACGTTCGCCGCCGTGAACGCACGTGAACGAAAGAGCGCGAACGGAACGATCGGATCGCTGGCACGCCGCTCGATCGGAACGAATGCGATCAGCGCCGCGACGCCGGCGATCGATGCAGCGGCAACCGGAATCGAAGTCCAGCCGCGAGCAGGCGCCTCGATGAACGCGAAGACGACACCGCCGAGGCCGAGCGTGACGAGCAGCGTACCGAGCCAGTCGATTGCGCCCGCGCGTTCGCCGGCATCGCGCGGCACATGCCGTCGCACGATCCACAACACGACGATCGCGATCGGCGCATTGATGAGAAACACCGCACGCCACGAGATCGCCTGCACGAGCGCACCGCCGAGCAGCGGTCCCGCGATGACCGACAGCGACGTGAGCGCCGACCAGGTCCCGATCGCACGACCGCGCTCCTCCCGCGAAAACGTCGCCGCAATGATCGCCAGACTTCCCGGTACGAGCAGCGCCGCCCCGCCACCCTGCAGCGCGCGCGCCGCGATCAGCTGCGCCGTCGTCTGCGCCGCACCACAACAAATCGACGCCGCCGCAAAGATCGCAACGCCGACCGCGAAGACGCGCACACGCCCAAGGCGATCACCAAGCGATCCTCCCGCGAGGATCAGCGCCGACACCACCAGCAGGTACGCATCCGCAATCCACTGCACCTGGGCGGTGGTCGCGCCGAGGTCGCGCTGCACGACGGGCAGCGCGACGTTGACGACCGTCGTGTCGATGAACGCCATCGACGAGCCGAGGACCGTGGCGGCGAGGACCCAGCGTTTCATGAGTGGGAGTATGAGCGTTCCTCGCGGGCAGCGCTCGAGCGAGCGGCAGAACTCCCGGATGAGCGCCGCCGAGTTGCCGCGTGCCGACGGAGTCCGTGGACAGCAACCGACCGGCGAGCTCCTGGCGGCTCTCCGGTATTTCGCAGCCGGCAGCATCGGAGCAGGACTGGCGTCGCGCCCGTTCCAGTGCCCGTGACCGCAGCACCTCGACGAATGCTTTGTCACGGTTGCACACCGTGCGCCGAGCGTTGAAGGGCTGTCAGGGGAAAGCGTTGCAGCGTATCGCGCCGCCTATCGCCAGTTCCGTCGGTACCTCATCGAGTCGCGAGGAGAACGGTTGTTTCTCGACGGTCAGGTCGACCTTCAGCGCCGGTGAATACCTGCTGGCGTGCGCTTCATGCGCCTCTGGCGCGCATCGCGCGGGAACAGGGGATGCTCGATCCCACGCGGTTCGTCACGACGCCGAAGCCGGGAAAGACGCTCCCGCATTTTCTCACCCGTCAAGCACTGGAAGCGGTGTTTCGGTTCGCGCGCACCTATGGCGGGGCGGCGAGTTTGAACGCGTCCGCAACGTTGCGCTTCTGGCCATCATGGCGCTCGCGGGCTGCCGCCTTGGCGAGGTGCTACGGCTCGAGGTGGATGATGTCGATTGTGCGGCGGTGGGCAATCCTGGCGATCAGATCCGGCATGCTCGGCAACGTCCTCTACGACCGAGACGATCTCACGGGAGGCCGGCGCGCCTGCGAATTGGCTGAAAAACTCTTCCGCGGTTTACGCGACGCGGATGGGCTTGCTGTCGCGCTCAACAACCTTGCGAACCTCGCGCTGGAGGAGCGCAAGTGGAGTAGAGCGGACCATCTCCTGAAACGCGCACGTCATTACGCGCAACTCGCGAATAGCACCAGCGTTGTGTCCGTGATCCGGGGGACCCAGGCTGAATCGATTTATCGACGTGCGGTCGAGCGCAAACGGAGCGGCCGACCGCTGAGCGCGATTCATGAGCAACTGCGTGAAGCGGACGAGCATCTGGCGGAGGCCGCCGCGAAGGAACGGCGGCCTCGCGCACGAGCGCATCTCATGACGCAGCGAGCCCTCCTCACGGCGATCATGCATGGCGTTGAACCGGCGCTTCGCGAACTCGCGTCGGCTGCGCAAGGCAATCGTTCTTTCTGACCGGGCGAGTGGAAGCGCGCGTTAGCGGCGGCCCGAGCCGCTCTGCGCGTCGCACAACGAGTGAACTATTTTGCGGGTGTCACTCGGGCACGACACTTCATAAAGACGGCCACGCTGGCTGAGGTGTCGCGCAACGGCGGGCAAGTTAACGAAGCATCTCACCGACTACAGTTCCGCAACTCTGCTCCGGCT
Organism: Acidobacteriota bacterium; assembly: GCA_025463165.1. Taxonomy (GTDB): domain Bacteria; phylum Acidobacteriota; class Thermoanaerobaculia; order Gp7-AA8; family Gp7-AA8; genus JAOBAU01. The sequence continues at coordinate 14,948 of JAOBAU010000139.1, forward strand.
TTCCCAGGACCTGCTGCTCAGCGCCAACCAGTGTCGTCCTGGCAACGCGAAGATCGCAAGTGTTGACGCGCGAGCTGTCGATTTGCGCCGCGCCTACTGGTGGACGCCCATTGAGTTGCCGCCATGCATTCACTGTACTGAGGCTCAATGAACGACTTCCTTGATTACCCGTCGTTCCCGGCACCAAGTCACTGTTGAATCCATCACGATTCAGATCACGACCCGCCGTCGCACTCCAGGGAAGGTTCGATTGATATCTCCATACACCGCCTGCAATGATGTGCGAGGGTAGAAGGAGATCCCACTTCCTGCAAACGCGTGGTGTTATAGCGCAAGCACTTGTTTCCGTTAATGCCGGAGGCGGTGGCGGTCCCGTTCTATTGCACGTAGTGGCCGCACTCGGCAGTTGGGAGTGAATGCGCGCAATGGCATTCGTGAATCGCCGAGGGCGAGAGAAAGCACCCCTACGGCCTCTCTTGCTCAGAACCGTCGATGACTGCGTTGACAAATTCAGCGGACGCACGGAGTTGTCCGTGCGGCGTCTCCTGTATGACATTAACGCGGTGCACGCCGCCGGCGACCGTTGCCGGAAGTGCTACATCCGCTCTCACGCCTCGCTGATCGGCCCGGACGTTCGCCTCAATCGCCCTTCCGTCGATGAAGATGCGGAGGTTGTCAGATGTGAATCCCATCGCCTGGAGATGAACCAGATGATCACGCCCAAGGACCGGCACGCCGGTCGTTGCGAGCTCCGTCCACAGCAGGAGGACAGGGGCATTGGGCACGGGATGATCGCCAATCCGGCCGGGCTTCCATGGTTCGTGGAAAACGCCGCAAGGGGGCTTGCAGTGCGGCTCCCGCGGCCGCACCTTCTTCTGCACCCGGTCGATCTTCCAAAGCCCGCGACCATACGTCGAGACGTACAAGGGCCATTCGGTGCTTTTGAAAAAAAATCCGGTGACATACAGCGCGGACTCGCTATCGGGAACCTTGAACCAGCTCGCTGCATGATCCAACGACAGGAACACGCCGGCATCGCGCGTACCGACCGCGATGCGATTCGAGTTGTCCGGATCAAACGCTATGTGCGTCACCTGACAGTGCCACGGATCGAGGTACATCAGCAGCCGGCCGTCCTCGGTCACCGCCTTCGTCAGCCCCTGGTCGGTTGCCCAGCTCTTGCCGCCGTCAGTCGTGACTTTGATTACGCCGTTGTTTCCGTCCGGAGCGATGATGAACAACGGATCGTGCGGGTCGACCGCAAACACGGCGTGCCAGTCGAACTCTGTCGCACGACCGGCGAGGCTGCCATCGTCCGGGAGTGTGATCAAGTCACTGCCCGAGAGGGTGCGGACACCCGGCCCGAGAGCATCGGGGAGAAAGATCAGTCCAATGCGCTGCCGTCCGTCAGGTGTATTTGCGCCGAGAAACGGCAGGTAGACCGACACACCGCTCCTCGCGACGGACGCCTGAAACACTCCGCCGATCTGCAACGGCACCTCGGCACGCCTGCGCCAATGGAGGCCGTCGTCCGTTGAAACGAGAATTTCCGCGACGCCGGAAGGAGACTTTGCCGGGCTCCTGTAGCGGACCCAGTTACCGGGCGACACCGGAAAGGCCTCCGCACCGCCCGCGAGCGTGCCGCCATCGACGGCGTCGTCCGGCACCCGACGTTGCGCCGCAAGGATCGCGTCGCTGAACTTGGCGCTGTCTGACCTGACGGGGCAGCCTACTTGTCCGTAGGCGACCGTGACGTCACGATTTTCGATCGTTCGCGGACGAACGCGAACGTGGAAGCCGTCGTAGCAGTCACTCGCCGGCCAACTGTCGCCCTCATTGCGCGACGCCCAAATTCCATTATCCTGCGTCGTGTAGTAGAGCGCCGTCTCGGCATCCGCGCCGCTCTCGGAAGTGGAAGTCGTGCCGGCGAGATCAGTGATCTGGTACGAATTCAGGCCGCTGCCGTCCGTCGCAGCAAGAGTCCAGGACGTGGCGGCCGGATTCGTCGGGCGGAACACGCCGCCGTCGCTCCCGTACAGCACCGGGAGCGCCTCGCGGTCGAGACCGAGATAGCCGGTGTCCTCATGCAGTCCCTGACCGCGGTCATAGGCGTGCCAATCGCTCGGTTTGGTAGCGCGAATTTCCGCGTTGCCGGTGCGCGTGGCGCGCTGCAACCGGACGCCGGCACCGTACCAGATGTCGATCGCTCCCGGCTTACCGGCCGCGCGCGAGACGCGCACGAAAGGTCCGCGCTCCGAGCCGCCGGGCAGGCTAAGCGTCGTCCAGCGTCCCGTCGAGACGTCGTACTGCACCATCGTCTTGTAGTCCATGAGGATGAACACCTGGTCCGCATCGAGCGGCGATGCGTCGATCATCTTGAAACTGTTGCCACGGTCGCTGCCGAAGTCGAACGGTCCGACGCGGATCATCGTCCATGCCGCGCGACCGGCGTTTTTCAGAAAAACGCCGTGGCGCGACGTGGCGATCGCGCGATCGCCGGGAAGCGCCAGCACCGACCACGCTGTGTCCTGCATCCTGTCGCCGTCGACGGCCGAGCCGGGGTCGAGCACGGCATGGAGCCACGTCGCGCCGTTGTCGTCACTCACGGCCACACCGTAGTCCGTGCCAGCGTAGACACGCCCGGCGGTGTCTTTAGCGAAGCTGATCCCCGTGCCGCTGATCCGCTTGGGAATGCGCTCGCTCTCCGGAGGGACGCTCTTCGCGGGGTGCGACCACGAGTTTCCGCCGTCGTTGCTTACCCAGATTCCGCCGCCGTTCACAGAGCGGTTGTCGCTCGCCACCGTTGCTATGACGGTCTGGCCGTCAGGCGCAAACGCCACGTCTCGCGACGCCACGGCGAGCAGGCCGTCGAGATGGAACCACTTCTTCCCGCCGTCGAGCGTTTTCCACAACCCGCCGAACTGACATGAAATGATGATTTCGTCACGATTCCGCGGGCTCACGGCGATGGAGTGGACGCGACCACCGTCGAGCGGCATTGCGCCCACGCGGCCAATGGGTTGCGGCGGAAATTCCACAATCTGCAGATCCGGCGGCCTGCAGGAGACGGTGAGAAGCGCAGCGACGAGGAAAAGAAACAATGACGGGCGGCTGGATTTTCGAGGCGTCATGATTGACGGCGACGGTAAGGAGTTTTCCGTTTCAATGGGGATGCGGATTGATGCGTCCGAACCGGCCGTCGTAGCGGAGTCGCCCCTGCGAACCACGAACGGGTGGTCGTGCATGAATTCGGTCATGCGCTCGGCTTCATTCACGAGCACCACCCCCCAGGAATCCGAGCGAAAAGATCAGAACGCCGAAGCAGCGATGCCACATGGTGTCTCCCTGGCGATGCGCGTCTTCTTATATGAGGGACGTGAGCGCTCTTTTTCTTACCTTTTCTGGCACACCCTCCTCTCTTGTGAACGCCTCGCGCAGGCCGGCGTCACCGGGGCTCCTCAATGATGACGCTATGTGTCCACCCGGAAACCGATCTGCGAGCCGATATTCGTCACGTCGACGCCCGAACCCGAACATCGTCCACTGGATCGAGTGCGTGAAGACGGAGGACGATCGCGACGCGGAAAGGCCGGTGCCGCTCGAAAGCTTTCTGCCGCTCGTGCACGCCGCCGCGTATCTCGGAGTGAAGCGTGCCACGCTGTACGCGTGGAGTGCGTATCTCGAAAGCGTTGAGAAGCGCGGATCGCGCCGAGAGGTGGTCCGCCCCGGAGATGTTCCGCGCTGTCGTCGGTTACATGAAGGTCCGTCGTGCGGGAGGCCCGCGCAGTCCGCGGCGGCGGGCCGCGCGCCTGCTCCGTGATCTCGGACGCCGCGGCAAGAAGCGGTGATGTGTTAGGTGCGGTGCTACGTGGACGCGGTCGAAATATCTAACACCGCGCTGAATTCAGTCGAATCAGAACCGCGAGCAAAACACGAAGAGCCGCGGGGGAACCGCGGCTCTTCAGTTGTTGGCATTGCTTGCGGGGCGGGATTTGAACCCGCGACCTTTGGGTTATGAGCCGGCTTGTTAGTGGCAACCAGGCGCCGCTCGACGAGAGCCAGGGCAAATAAAAGAAGTAAGTTAGGTCTACGATGTCTTTCTCCGATTTTCGCCGAGTTTCGCCTGTTGTGGGGCAGCTTATTAGTGGCAAAACCGGTGGCAAATTTCAGTAGTTGACCGTTTGGGCGTTTTTAAGCGATTGCGACTTTTATTTCCGCCGAAACACCTCGAGAGACGCTTCAGGAGTGCCCTTGTCGCAGTCCAGAAAACCGAAGACCTCATGAGTCTCATGATTCGCGTGTGATGGCACAATCGCGCGCGATAGAGCAACCGCGCATGGTGCACCGATGATCCGCGAACGCTTCGACCGCGATGGCTGGGCGCCAGTTGCGGGCCTGCTCACACCACGAGAGGTCGAGGCCCTTCGCTCGGCGAGCGACGAGCTGGCGGCGAAGGGTGCGCACCTCCAGGCCGACGCCGAGATCGACGGCGCGCGCTACCAGGTGCAGACTGCGAGCGGCCGCCGTGGTGAGACCGCAGTAGCTCCCGGCGCGCTGCGAAAGATCACGTTTGCGTCGTCCGCCAGCGTGGAGGTGGCCCTTCTCCGCAACGACCGACGGGTCCTGAAGCTCATCGAGTCGGTCGGCGTGACCTCGCCGCGCTGGATCGTCGATCAGATCAACCTGAAGGCACCCAGGATCGGTACCGGCTTTCCCTGGCACCAGGACGCGGCGTTCGTCGCCTGGCAGCAGCGTGACGCGATCGCGAAATACGGCGGAGCGAATCTGGTGATCGCGCTCGATCGCGCGGATGAGGTGAACGGCGGGTTCGAGGTCCTGTCCGGCACCCACGCGGGCGGCGCCGTGAACTTCGATTACGACACCTCCAATACGAATGGGGGCGTCTTCGACGAGAGCCGTCGAACGCTCATACCTCTCGATCCCGGCGACGCGGTCGTCTTCCATCCGCAACTGGCGCACGGGTCGGGACCGAATACCTCACTGCTGCAGCGCCGCCTCGTCGCACTCTGGTTCATCGGCGGGCCAGTCATCACTCCGCCGCTTCGTAGCGGAAAGAAGCTCTAGCAGATCAGACGAGACATTCATCGGACGACCCGTTCAGCGATCGCATCCGGGTTCGGTCTCGACGAAAGCACGCTGCAGTCGTGGCTGCATAACCTGACCTGCGTGCGGAACGTCTGCGCACATCACGGCCGCTTCTCGAATCGCGACTTCCGAATCGTTCCCAGGTTCAAGTGTCGACCGGACCTTCGTGCTCGCGCGATACACTGCCAACGCATGCTCACGGGCGAAATTCGCAGTCAGATCGACAGCATTTGGAACGCGTTCTGGTCGGGAGGCATCTCCAATCCGCTCGAAGTGATCGAGCAGATCACGTATCTGCTTTTCATTCGACGTCTGGATGATCTGCAGACCGTCGAAGAGCTGAAGTCCTCGCGCCTCGGCACGCCGCTGGAGCGCGTCGTCTTTCCCGCGGGGAAGGACTCCCGCGGCCGCGCGTACGACGATCTGCGCTGGTCGCGCTTCAAGCACAAAGAGCCGCGCGAGATGTACGACATCGTCGCCGATCACGTCTTCCCCTTCCTCCGCACCCTCGGCGGCGAAGGCTCGACGTACGCGAAGCACATGAAGGATGCGCGCTTCACGCTGCCGGGCGACAAGCCGGGGCTGCTGGCGAAGGTCGTCGACATGCTCGACAAGGTGCCGATGGAGGAGCGCGACACGAAGGGCGACCTCTACGAGTACATGCTCGGCAAGATCGCCTCGGCCGGCCAGAACGGGCAGTTCCGCACGCCGCGCCACATCATCGGCTTGATGGTCGAGCTGGTCGCACCGACACCGGACGACGTCGTGTGCGATCCGGCATGCGGCACGGCCGGTTACCTCGTGGCGGTCGGCGAGTACCTGCGGGAGAAGCATCCCGAGATCTTCCGCGACGAGAAGAAGCGTCGCCACTTTCACGAGCGGCTCTTCCACGGATTCGACTTCGACAACACCATGCTGCGCATCGGCAGCATGAACATGCTGCTGCACGGTGTGGAGAATCCCGACATCACCTATCGCGACTCACTGTCGCAGGATCACGCAGGCGAGGAAGAGAAATACACGCTCGTCCTGGCGAATCCGCCGTTCGCCGGCTCGCTCGATTACGAAGGGACGGCGAAGGATCTGCTGCAGATCGTGAAGACGAAGAAGACCGAGCTGCTCTTCCTCGCGCTGTTTCTCCGTCTGTTGAAGCCGGGCGGCCGCGCCGCGGTGATCGTGCCGGAAGGAGTGCTGTTCGGCTCGAGCAAAGCGCACAAAGAGTTGCGACGGATCCTGGTTGAGGATCAGAAGCTCGACGGCGTGGTCTCGCTGCCGAGCGGTGTGTTCAAACCGTACGCCGGCGTCTCGACAGCGATTCTGCTCTTCACGAAAACGAACTCCGGCGGAACGGACACCGTCTGGTTCTACGACGTCGAATCGGACGGCTGGAGCCTCGATGACAAGCGGACGCCGCTGCTGCCGGAAGACAAACTCGGCGTCGCACCTGATCGGCAGTTGGCGCCCGATGAACACGCGAAGAACAACCTGCCCGACATTCTGGCGCGCTGGCAGCAGCGCGACAGAACGGAACGCGAACGTCCTCGCACCGCGCAAAGCTTCTCTGTCGCGAAATCCGACATCGCGGCGCAGGGCTACGACCTCTCCCTCAACCGCTACAAGGAAGTAGTGCGTGAAGAGATTGACCACCGTCCACCGAAACAGATCCTGGCGGAGCTGCGGAAGATCGAGGAAGAGATTCAGCAGGGGATGAGGGAGTTGGAGGAGATGGTGACGTGAGGTCGTCATCGCTCGACGAAGTCGCCATCCATATTCGCAACGGGTTTCCCGTGAAGCAAAGCCGCGACGCGGGCGGGCTTCCTATCACCCGAATTGAGACGATTGCGGATGGATCGATCAACCCCTTTCGCATCGGCTATGCAGGGCTTCGAGAAGACGAGTGCCTAAACTGGCTGTTGCAGCCTGGAGACATTCTCTTCAGCCATATCAACAGCGTCTCGCATTTGGGCAAAGTCGCCATGTACAAGGGCGATCCTCGGAAGCTCGTTCACGGCATGAACCTGCTTTGTATTCGCCCGGACGCCGAGGCTGTCGAGCCGAAGTATCTGCTCTACGCGCTTCGATGCGAGGAGTTCACTCGGCAGCTGTCGAAAAATATCAAACCGGCAGTCAATCAAGCGAGTATTGCCATCTCGGATCTAAAGCGACTTCATGTCCCGCTTCCGCCGCTCGCCGAACAACGCCGCGTCGCGGCGATCCTGGACAAGGCGGACGCGCTGCGCGCCAAGCGCCGCGCCGCCCTCGCCCAACTCGACACCCTCGCCCAATCCATCTTCCTCGACATGTTCGGCGGCCCCGCTGTTAGTTCTCGCCGTTGGCCCGTCAGCTCGCTGGCTAAACTCGGTGTCGAGTTTCGTTATGGCACGTCGAACAGGTCCAGCAAACATGGTGATTGGACGCTTCGCATTCCGAACGTGCTCCGTGGGTCAATACGTCTCGACGACCTACAACGGGTACCTGTCGCGCAGCAGGAATTTGAACGCTTGCGCCTTCGAGACGGGGATCTGTTGTTTGTGCGCACAAACGGTAATCCGGATTACGTCGGTCGCTGCGCCGTCTACGATGCCCGGGCCGTGGAAAATGCGGGCTTGGATCGTGAGCGGTTTATTTACGCATCCTATTTAATCCGGGGAAGACTTCCCTTTGAGAGGGTCTCATCAGTATTCTTGCGTGAATTCCTTGCGACGCCCGAAGCGCGGCGACAGCTGCGCGCTCGCAGTAGGACGTCTGCTGGTCAATACAATCTCAACACGCAAGGACTCGGCGCAATGCAAGTGTTCGTTCCGCCGATCGACCTTCAACGCGAGTTCGCTCATCGCGTCGCGGCAATCAGCACACTCCGAGAACGTGCCGAGAATGCTCTAGGCGAAACCAGTTCGCTATTTGCCTCACTCCAGCACCGCGCCTTCCGCGGCGAACTCTAATGCCGCCGCCGACGCACGAGCTCGCGTTCAGTGGTCAGCTCCTGCAGCGCGGCTTCTGGCTTTACGTCTGGGAGATCCATCCGCGGGATGCGGAGCCGCTGTACTACGTCGGTCGCACCGGTGACAGCTCATCGTTCAACGCACAATCGCCCTTCAACCGCATGGGCGCTCACCTCGGCTTCAACACCAACAGCAATGTTCTCCGGCGCAGACTCGAAGCAGTCGCGGTCACGCCGGAAGAGTGCACGTTTCGCCTGATCGCGCATGGCCCGATTCTGCCCGAGGCGACGACGCCGAACGAGCATCGCGAATCTCGCGACGTCATCGCCGCCATGGAGAAGGCACTCGCTGAGGAGATGTGCGCTGCGGGTTACAACGTCATCAACCGCGTCGATTGCCGGAAGCCGCTCGATGGACCAGCCTTCACCGCAGTTCGCGCAGCATTTCGCGAGCACTTCGCGCGGCTGACGTGAGCCGCAAAATTCTCCGGCGTCCAGCAGAGCGGAAGAGCTCGGGATCCTCCTGAGTGTCTCGCTGCCTATCGCAAGGACTCCGACCTGCTGCTTGTTAAAGGCTGCCTATCGCATGGCTGGACTTCTCGGCCATGTTGAAGGCACACTATTGCATGGTCAGTGCTTCTGTTGGTGCGAGCCGGGCTGGGCATTACGTCCGGCAGCCAACAGGGTATCGCGCCTTCCTGCCGGCTCCGCTCCCGCCAGAGAAGCTCGACCTCGGCGGCGAGCTGCATCGCCTTCTTTCCACGGCCGATCGTGCACTCGGACGGCTGGACGGCTCGGTGCTCACCCTTCCGAATTCCGAGCTCTTCGTCTTCATGTACGTCCGCAAAGAGGCCGTGCTCTCCAGCCAGATCGAGGGGACACAGAGCTCGCTCCAGGATTTGCTCGCGGCGGAAGCACAGCTCTTCGATCAGCACCTCCCACGCGACGTCGACGAAGTGATCAACTACGTCGCGGCGATGAACCACGGGCTGGCGCGTCTGCGCGACCTGCCGCTCTCGGTGCGTCTGATCCGCGAAATTCACGCGGAGCTCCTTCGCGGCGTCCGTGGCGGCCGCCTGCAGCCGGGCGAGCTGCGGACGAGCCAGAACTGGATCGGCCCTGCCGGGTGCACGTTAACCACCGCCACGTTCATCCCTCCGCCGCCGCATGCGGTTCCTGACGCTCTCGGCGCGCTGGAGACGTTTCTCCATAACGACGATCAGTTGCCGCCGCTCATCAAAGTCGCGCTGGCGCACGCGCAGTTCGAGACCGTCCACCCGTTCCTCGATGGCAACGGACGCGTCGGCCGGCTTCTGATCACGTTCCTGCTCACCGAGAGAGCGATCCTGCACAAGCCGGTGCTCTATCTCTCGCACTACTTCAAGCGTAACCGTCAGGAGTACTACGAACGGCTTCAGGCGGTTCGCGACCGAGGAGCGTGGGAAGAATGGCTGGCGTTTTTTCTCCGTGGCGTCGCTGAGGTAGCGGTGGAAGCGGCGGAAACTGCACGGAAGATCCTGCAACTGCGCGAGCGCCACAGGAGCGCGATCACCGATCACCTCGGGCGCGCGTCAGGCAACGGCCATAAAGTGCTCGAGTCGCTGTACGACCGGCCGATCGTCGGCGTGAACGATGTGCGGGCGTTGACCGGTACGTCCTACGCCGCAGCGAACACGCTGGTCTCGCGCCTTGCCGAGCTGCACATCCTCGAGGAAATGACCGGCTACGCGCGCAACCGCCGCTTCCGTTACGCTGAGTACATCGCTCTGTTCGCCGATGCGGACGTGGTGGCCAGCTCATGACGCAATTCGACTTCATTCGCGCCGAATGGCCCGACGTGTTCGAGTCGGCGGCGCGTGCGGAGTCGGCTGCGAAGTCGGATCCACGGGCTGCCTGTTTCTATGCGCGTCGTGCGCTGGAACTGGGCGTCGGCTGGATCTATAAACACGACCCGGCGACGAGGCTGCCGTATCAGGACAACCTGAGCGCGCTCATTCACGATCCGACCTTCAAGCAGACGGTCGGCCCTGCTCTCTTCGCGAAAGCGCGGCTCATCAAAGACCTCGGCAACCTCGCCGCGCACAGCCCGAAGCCGCTGCAGGAGAGCGATTCGCTTCGCGCGACGGCCGACCTCTTTCACTTCCTCTTCTGGATGGCGCGGACGTATGCACGCGGAGCGAAGCCGGCCGACTCGTTGACGTTCGATCCGGCGCGCATCGCCAGTGGAACCGCGCAGTCGCCGCAGAGCGTTGCACAGATTCAGAAGCTGGAGAGCGATCTCGCCGCGCGCGACGAGAAGCTGTTCGAGCTGATCGCCGACCGGCACAACATCGACGCCGAACTGCAGAGGCTGCGCGACGAAATCGCGGCCGTCAAAGCGGCGAACAGCGCACGTCCCGACACGCATGATTACTCCGAGGCGGAGACTCGTGATTACTTCATCGACCTGCTCCTGAAGGAAGCGGGCTGGTCGCTGTCCGGGCGCGATGATCTCGAGTTCGAAGTCCGCGGCATGCCGACGAAGGATGGGAAGAACGATGGCCCCGGGTTCGTCGACTACGTGCTCTGGGGAGACGACGGCAAGCCGCTCGCCATCGTTGAAGCGAAGCGCACGCGCAAAGATGCACGCATCGGCCAGCAGCAGGCGAAGCTCTATGCCGACTGCCTTGAACGACGTTTCGGTCAGCGCCCCATCATCTTCTTCTCGAACGGGTACGAGCACTGGATCTGGGACGACGCGTTTTATCCGCCACGACCGGTGCAGGGCTTCCGAAAGAAAGACGAGCTCGAGCTGCTCATCCAGCGACGCGGAACTCGCAAGTCGTTAGCCACCGCGTCCATCAACGAGGCGATCGTCGAACGTTACTATCAGACCCGCGCCATTCGCCGCATCGGCGAAGCATTCGAGAAGGACAACGAGCGAAAGGCGCTGCTCGTCATGGCGACGGGCGCAGGAAAGACGCGCACCGTCATTGCCCTGACCGATCTCCTGCAGCGTTGCAATTGGGCGAAACGCGTGCTGTTCCTCGCCGACCGCCGGGCACTGGTGAGGCAGGCGACGCGTGCGTTCGCCAGGCATCTGCCGAGTTCCTCGCCGGTGAACCTGATCGAAGAGCGCGAGACGGAAGGGCGCGTATTCGTCTCGACCTATCCGACGATGATGGGACTGATCGATGAGACGCAGGATGGTCTTCGTCGCTTCGGGCCCGGACATTTCGACCTCATCGTCATCGACGAGGCGCACCGCTCGGTTTACAGGAAATACGGCGCGATCTTCGACTACTTCGATGCCCTCCTCGTCGGCCTCACTGCGACGCCGAGAGACGAGGTCGATCGCGACACGTACAAGCTGTTCGAGCTCGAGCGCGGTGTTCCGACCGATGCATATGACCTCGAAGATGCGGTGAAGGATGGCTTTCTCGTGCCCGCGAAACCGGTCGCCGTGCCGATCAAGTTCGTGCAGCAGGGAATCACGTACGCCAATCTGCCCGAGGAAGAGAAAGAGCTGTGGGACGAGATCGAGTGGGATGACAGCGGCATGACGCCCGCACGCGTGGAGCCGGGTGCGCTGAACGACTGGCTCATGAATGAGGACACCGTCGACAAGGTCCTCGCGCACCTGATGACTCGCGGCATCTCCGTCGCCGGTGGCGATCGCCTCGGCAAGACGATCATCTTCGCGAAGAATCACCAGCACGCGCTCTACATTGCGGAGCGCTTCGACGCGAACTATCCGCAGTACAAAGGCGACTTCGCGCGTGTCATCGACCACCAGATCACGTATTCGCAGTCGCTGATCGAAGACTTCGAGAAGCCGGCGAAGGGGCCGCACATCGCGATCTCAGTTGACATGCTCGACACGGGCATCGACGTCCCGGAGGTCGTGAACCTCGTCTTCTTCAAAGTCGTTCGGTCGAAGACAAAGTTCTGGCAGATGGTCGGCCGCGGCACGCGCCTTTCGCCGGATCTCTTCGGACCGGGCAGCGACAAAGAGTTCTTCTATCTGTTCGACTACTGCGACAACCTGGCGTTCTTCGGCGCGAATGCGCAAGGCATCGAGAGCCGGAGTGCCGACTCGCTCAGCACACGACTATTCAAGTACCGGCTCGAGCTGCTCGAACAGCTGGACCGCCGTTTCCGTGAGCACGGTTTTTCGTTCGTGGCGAACGTCATCCGCGATGCGGGAGAACCATACGAGGGCTTCATCGAAGAGATGACGCTCCGCCTCGACACGGCCGACCGGCTTCGTACAGAAGTCGAAGCGATGAACGTCGACAACTTCGTCGTACGACCGCAGCGCCGACTCGTGGAGAAGTGGCAGATCCCGGACGCGTGGAAGAGCCTCTCCAGCGACGATCTCGAGGAGCTCGCGCGCGAGCTGGCGTCACTGCCGAACGAACTGCCGTCGGAGGAAGAGGACGCGAAGCGGTTCGACTCACTGATGCTGCGTCTGCAACTGGCGAGACTGAATGGTGATTCTCGATTCGTGAAGCTCGCCGAACAGCTTCGCAGGGTCGCCGCGCTACTTGCAGAGAAGAAGAACATTCCGATGATCCGCGCCGAGCTTCCGCTCATCCTCGAGATTCAGATGGACGAGTGGTGGCAGGACACGCCGCTCGTTGCATTCGAGAATGTGCGCAAGCGCCTGCGTTCGCTCGTCTGTCTGATCGAGAAGAAAGACCGGCGCGTCATCTACGCCGATTTCGAGGACGAGCTGGGTGAAGACGTCGAGGTCGAGCTGGGAGCGTTCGCTTCAGCCGGCGGCTTCGAGAAGTTCCGCGCGAAAGCCAGACAGTTTCTCCGCGAGCACGAGGACCACATCGCTGTGCGGAAGGTGCGCACGAATAAGCCGCTGACGGACAGCGACGTCGACGAGTTGCAGCGGATCTTCCTCGAGAACGGCGTCGGCACGCTTGAAGACGTACAGCGCGCAGCCCAAACGAGCAGTGGACTTGGTCTCTTCGTTCGCTCTCTCGTCGGTCTCGACCGTAGTGCTGCGAAGGAAGCATTTGCAGCGTTCCTGCACGGTCAGACGCTGACTGCGAATCAGATCCAGTTCGTCGACCTCATCATCGATCATCTGACCGAGAACGGCGCGATGGACCCCGCACTGCTGTACTCGTCGCCGTATACGGACATCAGCCCGCTGGGCGTCGACGGTGTTTTCGGCGACGAGGGCGCGAAGCAGATCGTATGGATCCTGCGAAGCGTGAGCGCCACTGCTGCGGCATAGTCTTCACCCCACCGTGAGGCTCGGATCTCGTTCGGTGGCAAGTCGACCTAACAAAATAGCCCGCCTTTCGGCGGGCTAAGTAATTTAGTTCAAGTTGGTTGCGGGGGCGGGATTTGAACCCGCGACCTTTGGGTTATGAGCCCAACGAGCTACCAGACTGCTCCACCCCGCGACAAGGTGTCCTGCATACGACGAGGAGGGCGCATTATCTGCATCGACCTGCCCCGCGTCAAGGCTCCTCTCAACGGGCGGGTGGCGGGGTGTATTCCTTGCTGGCATGATTCGTTCTTGGTTTGCGCTGCTGATGAAGTCGTCCTCTTTTCTCCTCCTCATTCTTCTCGTCTGCGGTAGCGCGCTCGGTGCGGCGCTGCCAGGCTTTCGCGTGCAATCGCTTGGCGTGACGAAGGGCTTTGCGAGCTCGATTGCGGTCGATTCGCGCGGGACGATCTACTACACGACGACTTCGGGCGATCTCTTTCGGTTCGTTGATGGAGTCAGTAGCAAGGTTGCGCATTTGCCGACGGAAGCGATCGGCGATTCGGGGCTGCTCGGGATGGCGTTGCGTGACGATCGGACCGCCGTCGTGCATTACGTCAACATCGGACAGACGGCGGATGTCGTTTCCGATGTTGATCTCGAAACGGGCGATGAGCGGGTGCTGCACTCGTTCGTTGGCGATGTCTCGTTTCCCGGCCGTGCGGTTCCGGTTGAGCATCACGGAGGCAATCCGACTGTCGCGGCGAACGGCGATGTTTTCGTCGCCATCGGCGACTACGGCGGCGGTGCGATCGCGGCGCTGCCGGCGTGGAACGGCGGCAAGATCTGGCGCATCTCTCCTGATGGAACAGCGACGCAGTTCGCGCGCGGCTTTCGCAATCCGTTCGATCTCGCCTGGGACGCGGCGCGACAGCGGATCGTCATGACTGACAACGGTCCGGTTGTCGATGACGAGCTCAACATCGTCCGCGAAGGTGACTACGACGGCTGGCCATACACGGTCGGCAATCAGCCGGCGATCGAGGGCGCGGTCGCGCCGCGATATGTCTTCCCGAAAGTCGTCGCACCGACCGGACTCGTTGCGCTCAGCGGACACAACGCGGTGCTGTCGCGTGGATATCTGATCGGCGCATTCGTCTCGAAAGCGATCTACTGGATTCCTGATGTTGATGCGAACGCCATCGAGCCGATCGCGCTCATCACGGCCGAGACCGGCTCTGTCATCGATGTCACGGAAGCCGCCAGCGGGGAGATTTTTTTCGTGACCGGCAGCGCGATTTACAAGCTCATCGCTCCCGCGCGCGGCGACTGCGATGGCGACGGTCTGGTCAACGCGAACGACATCGGAGCGCTTGCACTCGAGCTCGCCGATGCCGGCGCATTTAGCGGCAGCCTCGGTTGTGACGTCAACGGCGACGGCGTCGTCAACACCGACGACGAGGCCGCGCTCGCCATCATCATGCGCGGAAGAGCTCGTTCGGTTCGAGCGCGCTGAACGGCATTCAGCATGCACTTGATGGACCCCGTGAAAGGAGTCCACACCATGAATCGAACCAGACAGATCGCCGCGCGACCCGCTGCGGCACTATTCGCAGCGTTGATGTTCATCACTGTCGCCGCCGGCGCGCAGACGAACATCAAAGCGGGCTACAACGTTTTCACTCCGGAGCAGGACGTCGAGATCGGCCGGCAGTCGGCCGCCGAGGCGGAACAGCAGATGCCGCTCGTTCGCGACGCGCAGATCAATGACTATGTGAATCGCATCGGCCAGCGACTCGCCGCCAATGCCGGCGGTCCCCAATTTCAGTATCAGTTTCGCGTCGTGAACTCGACCGACATCAACGCGTTCGCGCTGCCGGGCGGATTCGTCTACGTCAACCGCGGCGTGCTGGAACAGGCGCGCAATGAAGGTGAAGTGGCCGGCGTCGTCGCGCACGAGATCGCGCACGTCGCATTGCGTCACGGTACGCACCAGGCCTCGAAGGCCTACCTCGCCCAGGCTGGTCTCAGCATCCTCGGCGGTATCCTCGGTGGCGGCAGCGGCAACACCGCGAACGTCATCAATGCCGTCGGCGGCGTCGGACTGAACGTCCTCTTTCTGAAGTACAGCCGCGATCTCGAAACGCAGGCTGACGTGCGCGGCGCGCAGATTCTCGCCGCGACCGGCTACACGCCGCAGGACATGATCGGATTCTTCCAGACGCTCGAGAAGGTCGACAAGTCGCGCAAGACGAGCTTCCTCGCCGATCACCCCGCGCCTCCCGATCGCGTCGCGCGCATTCAACGCGAAGCGCAGTCGCTGCGCGTCTCTTCGACTCCAACGACGAACGTCGCCGAGCTGAATACGATCAAGGGACGCCTCGGCGTCGCCGGCGCCGCGAACAACACGCAGGTCGCGACGCGAACCGCACCGTCGACGACGACCGCGGCTCGCCGCCGCTCGACCACCGGCGCAACCGGATCGGCCGTGCAGGTTGAAGCACCGTCATCGACGATGCGCAGCTACACGGCGCCGTCCGGTGTCTATCGCGTTTCGTATCCCGCGAACTGGGCGGTCTATCAGCAGGGCGCGACCGGCGTGACGATCGCGCCGCAGGGCGGCGTCGCCAGCGTCGGCGGCCGCAATGAGATCGTTTACGGCGCGATCATCAGCCACTACGAACCGTTCGGCAGCATGTCGTCATCGAGTCGCGGATTCCGCGGTTCGACCGGCAGCGTCTACGACAATCCGACGCTCGAATCCGCGACGAACGATCTGCTCGCGACGCTGCAGAATGACAGCCCGCATCTGAAAGTCATCGGCGGCGCGGGACAGCGCGTGCGCATGGCCAGCGGCACCGCGCTCGCGGCCTCGATGCGCGGCGTGAATCCGAATACCGGCATCAACGAACGGGTGACGGTCGTGACGCGGCAGCTCGCCGACGATCACCTCGTCTATCTGCTCTTCGTGACGCCGGAGAAGGACGCGAGCAAGTACAGCGACGTGTTGAACTCGATGGTTTCGTCGATGCAGATCGACGCGGCGCACCAGCACTGAGCGCTGAGGAAGGCCGGATGGATTGCGTCCGGCCTTCCTTTGGTTATGATCGGCCACGGAGGCTCACCCATGTATGACGAAATGATCGTTGCGCCGATGCGTCAGGAGCTCGCGCGACTTGGAATTCAGGAAACGAAAACGGCCGCGGACGTCGATGCGGTGCTCGGCGAAAAGAAGGGGACGGTGCTCGTCATCGTCAATTCGGTTTGCGGATGCGCGGCTGGCAACGCTCGCCCGGCGGTAGCCGAGGCGATGAAGCATGGCGTGCTGCCCGACAAGGTGATCACGGTGTTCGCCGGCAACGATCGCGAAGCGACGCAGCGCGCGCGAGAGTACTTCGTCGGTTATCGCCCGACGTCGCCGTCGATGGCGCTGATCCGCGACGGACAGGTCGTGAAGATGCTCGAGCGATGGAACATCGAAGGCCGTCACTCGAGTGAGCTCGCGAAGGAACTGGTCGATGCGTTCGATCAGTACTGCGCCAAGACAACTGCTTGATTTTTGGGGAGGACAGGCGACGCGTCTGTCCTCAACTTTTCCTATGACTGACTTCGAAGATCGCGTGCGGCGCATCGTGCACGACGTCGTGCGCGAGATGGATCATGACGTCAGCGAGATCGACGATGTGATCGAGCCGCCCGGCGCCGACTACTGCGTCATCACCTTCACGAATCCCGAGCTGAAACCGATCGAGATCGCGAAGCCGCTCGGCGCCGGCGAAAGCCAGGAGCTCGACGACATTCGCCGCGCGCTCGAATACCGTTTCAGGTAGCGCGCGGGCGGCGACTCTTCTTCGTCGCCGGCCCGATCGGCTCTTCGATTCCGGCCGGCGCGTAGAACGACATCCCGCGCACGTTCTCGTCGATCGTCAGGCGATGCTGCAGCGGCGGAAATGCGCGCTGCTCGCAATCCATCCGCTCGCACAAACGACACGACGTTCCGATCGGCACGGCCGCGTCGAGATTCTCGAGGTCGTAGCCTTCCGCGTAGACGAGCTTGCGTGCGTCGCGCACCGGGCAGCCGATGCCAACCGCCATCAGCGTGTCGGGCGCGCGATAGCCGCCGAATGATTTGCGCACCGTTCGCGCGACGCAGAAGTAGGCGGTGCCGTCCGGCATCTTCGACAGCTGCGTGCGAATTCGCTCCGGCGTCAGAAACGCGGCGTGCACATCCCATCGCGGACACGAGCCGGAGAAGCGCGCGAAGCGAATGCCGGTGCCGGAGTAACGCTTCGAAATGTTGCCGGCGATGTCGACGCGGACGAAGTGAAACGGGATGCCGAGCGCGCCCGGCTTGCGCATCGTCGTCAGTCGATGACAGACCTGTTCGAAGCTGACGTCATATCGATGCTGGAGCAGCTCGACGTCGTATCGCATCTCCTCGGCCGTGCGCAGAAAATCGTCGTACGGCATCAGCAGCGCGGCGGCGAAGTAGTTGGCGAGCGCAACGCGGCAGAGTGTCACCGACTCGGGCGTCGTCAGATTTTTCTGCGCGCGTTTGATGATCGCTTCGATGACCGGCTGTGTGGCGAGGAAGCCGATCTGATGTGCGAGCTGAAAGTTGCGGCTGGAGGGTGTGAGCAACTCGGAGAGCGCGAGCGTTCGTTTGTCGCGATCGAAGCGGCGGACGGCCCCACGTCCGAGCACGACTTCGACGCGATGACGATTGCGCAGGTACTCGATCATCGAGTGATAGAGATCGCGCCGATCGAGCTCGGTCGAGATCACTTCCGCCGCCGCTTCGAGCTCGGCGAAGTAGTTCATGTGGTTCTGGATCACGTCGGAGACTTCTTCCGACGGCAGGTGCGCGGGATCGACGCCGAGGAAGTCGCTGCCGTCGTAGACCTTCGAGGCGAGTGCGCGTGTTGATTCGAGTGCGCTGCGGTACGCCTGATAGAGCGCGATGACCGCGCGCGACGCCGACGGATTCGTGGCCAGCTCGCGGACGTCGCCGGTCGTCAGCGGATGCTCTTCGAACATCGGATCGCCGAAGATTTCCTGCAGGTCGGCGGCGACGCGCGACTCATTGTCGTCCGCGAAACTGTCGACGCCGAGCCCGAGGACCTGTGCGGCTTTGACGAGGAGATGCGCGGGGAGCGGCCGCTGGTTGTGTTCGATGAGATTGAGATAGCTCGCGGAGATCTCCAGCTTCGCGGCGAGATCGGTCTGCGAGAGGTTTTGCTGGCGGCGGAGGCTGCGGACTTTGGCGCCGAGATGCGAGCTGGCACGCATGATTCATTGTCCTCGAATGCAGGTGAGCGAAGCGCGGGAAAGAATTTACAGTTCTTTACAGCTTTACAGGTTCAGATTTATTGACTGCGACAGTCTAACCTATTGTTGAGCCTGCGTTTATTGACTCTGGCAGACTCCGTGCTCATCATTTTACACGTATGAGCGAACTGGCTGTAGCCGCAGTGGAAGGCGTAGAGATCGTCGGTGCGATGAACGCCGAGCGCGAGTCGGTGCTGACGCCCGACGCGATCCGTTTCGTCGCGACGTTGCATCGCGAATTCAATCCGCGCCGCGAAGAGCTGCTCGCTCGCCGCGAAGCGCGCAAGCAGCGGCTCGATGCCGGCGAGCTGCCGGACTTTCTCGCCGAAACAAAAGACATCCGCGAACGTGAATGGAAGGTCGCGTCGATTCCGTCCGACCTGCGCGATCGCCGCGTCGAGATCACCGGACCCGTCGATCGCAAGATGATCATCAACGCGCTGAACTCCGGCGCGAACGTCTTCATGGCCGACTTCGAAGATTCGAACGCGCCGACGTGGGCGAACAACCTCGACGGCCAGTTGAATTTGCGCGACGCGGCAAAGCGAACCATCACGTTCGCGTCGGGACAGAAGCAGTACAAGCTGAACGAGCGGACCGCGGTGCTGCTCGTCCGTCCGCGCGGCTGGCATCTCGTCGAAGAACACTTTCAGGTCGATGGCGCGCCGGCGTCGGCGAGCATCTTCGACTTCGCGCTCTACTTCTTCCACAACGCGAAGGAGCTGCTGTCGCGCGGCAGCGGACCGTATTTCTATCTGCCGAAGATGGAGTCGCATCTCGAAGCGCGGCTCTGGAATGACATCTTCGTCCGCGCGCAGGAACTGCTTGGCGTGCCGCACGGCTCGATCCGCGCGACGGTGCTCATCGAGACGATCCTCGCGGCGTTCGAGATGGACGAGATCCTCTACGAGCTGCGCGATCACTCGGCGGGACTGAACTGCGGCCGCTGGGATTACATCTTCTCGTTCATCAAGAAACTGCGCGCGCGCCGCGACTTCGTGATGCCCGATCGCGCGTCGGTGACGATGGACAAAGCGTTCCTCGCCGCGTACGTCGATCTGCTGATCAAAACGTGTCATCGCCGCGGCATTCACGCGATGGGCGGCATGGCGGCGCAGATTCCGATCAAGGACGATCCCGACGCGAACGAGCTGGCGATGACGAAAGTCCGCGCCGACAAAACGCGCGAAGTGCGCGCAGGTCATGACGGCACATGGGTCGCGCATCCGGGACTCGTGCCGATCGCGAAAGAGATTTTCGACGCGGCGATGCCGGGACCGAATCAGCTCGAGAAGACGCGCGATGACGTGCATGTCGTCGCGTCCGATCTGCTGTGGGTTCCGCAGGGCGCGATCACGGAGAAGGGCGTCCGGCAAAACATCAACGTCGGCATTCTCTATCTCGAAGCGTGGCTCGGCGGCCTCGGCTGCGTCCCGCTCTACAACCTGATGGAAGACGCGGCCACCGCGGAGATCTCGCGCACCCAGCTGTGGCAGTGGCTGCAGCACGGCGCGCAACTCGACGACGGCCGCACGCTGACGCGCGAGCTCTACGCGCAACTGCGCGACGAGGAGCTCGCATCGATCCGCGCGCGCCTCGGCGCCGCGCGCGTCGACCAGGGTTTTCTCGCGCGCGCCGCGCGCATCTTCGACGACCTGATTCTGGCGAGCGAGCTCGCCGACTTTCTGACCATTCCCGCATACGCGGAACTGATTTCCATCGAACGCGAAGGATGAAGGAGCAACCGATGTCGAGACTCAAAGCAGTGCGTGAGCCACGGGAACTGGAGAACGACTGGGAAAGCAATCCGCGCTGGGAAGGCGTGCGCCGCGACTACTCCGCGGACGACGTCGAGCGCCTTCGCGGCTCGATCGACATCAAGTACACGCTCGCCGAGCTCGGGGCGGAGCGGCTGTGGCAACTGCTGCAGACCGAACCGTATGTCGGTGCGCTCGGCGCGCTGACCGGCAATCAGGCCATTCAGCAGGTGCGCGCCGGACTGAAAGCGATTTATCTCAGTGGCTGGCAGGTCGCGGCCGACGCGAATCTGTCGGGACATATGTATCCCGATCAGAGTCTTTATCCCGCGAACTCGGTGCCGCAGGTCGTGAAGCGGATCAACTCCGCGCTGCAGCGCGCCGATCAGATCGATCACAGCGAAGGGAAGAGCGGCACGTACTGGTTCGCGCCGATCGTCGCCGATGCGGAAGCAGGTTTCGGCGGCGCGCTGAACGCGTTCGAGCTGATGAAGTCGATGATCGAAGCGGGCGCGTCGGCGGTGCACTTCGAAGATCAGCTGGCGTCGGAGAAAAAGTGCGGACACATGGGCGGCAAAGTGCTGCTGCCGACCGCGCAGTTCATTCGCATCCTGACTTCCGCGCGACTGGCGGCCGATGTGATGTGTGTGCCGACGCTCGTCATCGCACGCACCGATGCGCACAGCGCGACGCTGATCACGAGCGACGTCGACGAGCGCGATCGTCCGTTCATCAAAGCGGAGCGGACGCCGGAAGGGTTCTTCCACATCAACGGCGGTCTCGACATGGCCATCGCGCGCGCCATCGAGTACGCGCCGTACGCGGACGTGCTGTGGTGCGAAACGTCGACGCCCGATCTCGAGGAGGCGCGGCGCTTCGCGGAAGAAGTGCACGCCGTCCATCCCGGAAAGCTGCTCGCGTACAACTGCTCGCCGTCGTTCAACTGGGCGAAGAAGCTCGATGCGGCGACGATCGCGAAGTTCCAGCGCGAGCTCGGCGCGATGGGCTACAAGTTCCAGTTCGTCACGCTGGCCGGATTCCACGCGCTCAACCACTCGATGTTCGAGCTGGCGCGCCAGTACAAAGAGGAAGGGATGACCGCGTACTCGCGGCTGCAGCAGGCGGAGTTCGCCGCGGAGAAGCACGGCTACACGGCCACCAAACACCAGCATGAAGTCGGCACCGGTTACTTCGATGAAGTGGCGAAGGTGATCAGCGCCGGCAATTCATCGACGATCGCGCTCGCCGGCTCGACCGAAGAAGCGCAGTTCTGAGGAGAGCTCACATGGAAGACATTCGGACGTATCGGATCGAAGAGGAATCGCAGCAGCGCCGGAATGATGAGGATCGGCGCGAGTACGAAGCGGCGTCGGAGGACGAGGTGCCGTTTCACATTCCGCGGGATTGAGGTTTGCGGATGCGCATGGCCCCTCACCCCCAGCCCCTCTCCCGCCGGGAGAGGGGTGCCGAAGGCGGGGTGAGGGGCCGCGCACACGCTATTGTTTCAACGCCACCTTCGCTCCTTCACCACTAAGCGACTTCGACGTCTCGATCATCCGCAGCAGCTCTTCGCGGTAGCCCTCGAAATCCTCGCCGCGCATTGCGCGTGCGAGCGCCAGCGCATCGGCGTACGTCGCGTGACCTTTGTACTTCGAGCCGCGCAGCAGCATGCCGAGCTCCGCGACGGCGGCGGCGAACTGCGTGTCGGGTGACGCTTCATTCGCGTTCTTTCCATCGTCGACGATCGTCGATTCGATGAGCGAGCTCGTCTCGCCTTTCGGTTCCTTGTAGCGCAGGCGAAGCGTCGCGATGCGGCCGATGGCCGCACGCGCCGGGACGATCTCGTACAACGCGGTGACGGAGTGGCCGGAGCCGAGCTCGCCGGCGTCTTTCGTGTCGTCCTTGAAATCGGCGTTCGCGAGCGCGCGCATTTCGTAGCCGATCTGCCGGTACGACTCGACGAGCGCCGGATCGAACTCAAGCTGTACCTTCACATCCTTCGCGATGGCGACCAGCGTTCCGCCGAGCTCGTTGACGAACACCTTCTTCGCTTCCGCGACCGAATCGAGATACGAGTAGTTGCCGTTGCCTTTCACCGACAACGTCTTCATCAGCTCATCGTTCAAATCGCCGGCGCCGACGCCGACGCAGGTGAGGAAGACGCCGCTGGCGCGCTTCTCCTCAATGAGCTTCTGCAGCGACGGCGTGTCGTTCACGCCGACGTTGAAATCGCCATCGGTGGCGAGGATCACGCGGTTGTTTCCCTGCGGATTGAAGTTGTCGCGCGCGATTTTGTACGCGAGCTCGATTCCTTCGCCGCCCGCGGTCGAGCCGCCGGCCTGCAACGCATCGAGCGCGTTGATGATCTTCGCTTTGTCGGCGCCCGACGTCGGCGGGAGCGCGAGGCCGGCGGCGCCGGCGTAGACGACGATGGCGACGGAGTCCTGCACGCGCAGCTGATCGACGAGCATGCGCAGCGCCGATTTGATCAGCGGCAGCCGATCGATCGGTTGCATGGAGCCGGAGACGTCGAGCAGAAAGACGAGATTGTTCGGCGCCTGCCGCCACTGCTCGATCTGTTGTCCCTGAATGCCGATGCGCACCAGCCGATGCGCCGGTTCCCACGGACAGCCGACGACTTCACTCGACACCGAGAACGGGCGCCCGTCGGTTGGCGGCGCGTAGTGATAGGTAAAGTAGTTGACCATCTCCTCGATGCGCACCGCGTCAGAAGGCGGGAGCTGGTTCGCGGTGAGATAACGGCGCACGTTCGCGTACGAAGCGCGATCGACGTCGATCGAGAAAGTAGTCGTCGCTTCTTTCGCCGCGGCGATGAACTCGTTCTCTTTGAACTGCGCGAAGCGCGACATCTCCTGGACCGCGTCCTGGATGTACATCGGCTGCGGTGATGGTTGCGGTGACGGTGACGGTAACGGCGACGCCGGCGCGCGGCGCGCGCGGGGAGCGGACGAGCCGCCTTTCATCTGTGACGAGCTGAATTGGACCTCCGTGGTCTCCAGCACTGCCGGCGCCGAGGCCGTGACGGTGATCGATTCCGCAATGCTGCCGGCGCGCATCTCGGTTGCGAGCCGCACGACCGACGCCGTGGAGATCGTGACTTCCCGGGTGATCGTCTGCAGTCCGGAGAGATCGAAGCGAAGATGGTAGCGGCCGGGCGCAAGACTGACGAATGTGTATTCGC
>JAOBAU010000232.1 GCA_025463165.1 Acidobacteriota bacterium
AACGGCGTCCTCCCGGATTCAGCAGAAAGTCGGGATCGACGTTCATCTTCTTCGCGATCTCGCGGATCTCCGCTTCGCGTTTCTGCTGCGCCTCGAGCACCTCGAGGTAGTTCTGCGGGCCGGAGAAAGCCCAGCCGTTCGTCGCGATCAGTACGATGGTGATCGCGTGGCCCAGAGGGCCTTTCAGGAGTCGTCGGAAGGTGCGCATGGTCGTCGTCCTCTCTGTCCCGTTACGCGCCCGCGCGGCTCTGCCAGTAGACGAGCAGGCGGCCGGCGCTGGAACGCGCGGCCGTCGTGCTCTGCGACACTGACTGGAGGTAAGTGATGATGTTGATGACGCGATCGACGAGCGCCGCGGCTGCAGCGGCGGTCGTCGGATTCGCCGCTCGAATGGCGGTCAGCTCGCTCTGCGCGTCGCCGATCGCTTTCTGATCTTTGGCGGGGGCCGCCGCCGCGAGCGCGGAGAGATCGGCGGCGAGCGCCGACTCCATCGCGCCGCGATCGGCGGTGACGACGATCGCGATCGTCTTCGTGACGACCGCGGTCTGGCCGCGGAACGCTGCTGTACCCGTAACCGTGTACGTCCCCGCGACTTCCGGCAGGCGCACCCAGAGCGTCAGGTGCAGCGGCGTTCCGTTCGCGGTGACGTTCCACGACAGCGGCGACGTCGACGTCAGCGCCGGCTGCGCGAAGACGACGGTCATGCCGCTCGGCAGCGTTGCGCCGATCGTCAGCTCGACGGCCGATCCCGGCGGCGGCGTGACGAGGAAATCGATCGGTACGACCGAGCGCGCCTCCCCTGCCGCCGGACGCGGAATCCAGTTGACGATGCCGAGGAGAAGTTTGGCGACGTCGGCGGTCGGAGTGAGCTCGGTGTCGTACGGCAGCACGACGACGCGGCCGGCGCCGTACGTGTTGTACGTGATCGCCGGAAGCTGCGTGGCGCTGATCTTCGCGGCCGCCTGCGCGCCGTCGAGATCGATCTTCACGCTGTCGCCGTTGACGACGAGCTGGCCGGCCGTGGAGAACGGAGTGGCGAGGAGATCGAGCGTCGTCGACTGCGCCTTCAGCTTCCCGCCGAACTTCGTGGCGAGCGCTTCGGCGAGCTTCGGATTCGCGTCGGTGTCGTTGTTGATGTAGAGCAGGCCGAAGCCGGCGCGGATCGACTGCAGATACTCGGTCGCGATCTTCGCCTCGAACGAGCCGGGCTGATAGAGGATCGCTTCGTTGTACGCGCCGGTGCGGAGCGCGGCCAGGAACGCGTTCTGTTCGCCGACCAGCGTCCACGGAATGTGCGCGTCGTCGAGCGTCTTCGTCAGGAAGGGAGGCGCGACCGCGGTGCACGGTTTGCCGCTGTTGCCCGGCGAGCAGTTCGCCCAGATCAGCACGCGCGCCGGACCGGCCACGGCGAGATCGAGCTTGAGCGGCGGAACCTTCACTTCGAACGTCGTTTTCGCCAGCAGCACCGGCGTACCGGTGATGAGCGAGACGAGATACGCGTCGTACGTCTGCACGCGCAGCGTCGCCGATGCCTGCGTCTGATCGGCGGAGATCGTTGCGCCCGAGCCGATCGATTTGTTGAACGCGATCGTGGCGACGAGCTCCTGGGTCGCCGGATCGAGAATGCGGATGGCGAACGGTGCGTCGGTGAGTGCGGTATTGCCGCCGTTGGTCAGCGTCACCGCGAGCGGCAGCGACTCACCCTGCTGAATGATGGCCGGCGCGGAGATCGTGCCGGTGACGCCTTTGCCGGTCGTCGACGTCGCGCGCATCGTGAACGGCACCGCCGCATTCGCGACGGCCGCGCCGGTTGCGTCTTTGACAACGAGCTTCGCGTTGTACGCGCCGGCGGCAGCTGCCGCGGCAGGCCAGTCGAAGCGAACACTGACGGATTGTCCGGGGATGAGCGACGCGATCGCGTTCGGCTGCGACTGCGCAATCGTCGCACCGGACGAATCGGCGATCGACAGCGTCGCCGTCAGATCGTGCAGCGTCGTATTGCCGGTGCCGAACTGCACGGCGCCGGTGACGTGCACCGTTTCATTCGCGTCGTACGCCGGCTTGTCGGTGGCGACCGAGCCGCTCACCTGCGCGGCCGGCGAGATCGTGAACGGAGCCGCGCTGCTGGCGACGAAGCCGCCGAACTGCCGGATCGTGCCGACCGCCGAGTACTGCGCGGATGCGGTCGAGCCGGTGTTCCAGGTGTAGCTCTTCGTGACGTAGCCGTCCGAGAGGAGCTGCGCCGCGCCGATCACCGTCGACGTTTCGTTACCGGCCGGCAGTCCCGGATAGAGACTCTGCGGCGGCAGCGAAGACCAGCCCATTCCCGGAGGAGCCCAGCGCCATGACAGCCACTGACCGCCGCCCCACTCGAACATCGAGATGTGGAACTTGTGGAAGCCGGCGGTGAGCTGCACGGTCGCGTAAAGCATCTGCACGCCGTGACCCCAGCCGTTGTTGATGACCTGCACGTCGTCGATGTCGAGCCACGAGCCGTCGTCCGAGCCCAGCTCGAACTGATACGCGCCGGAGGCCGGCACATAGAAGGCGCCGTCCCAGTCGGCGACGAAGAAGTCGCCGGGAACGCCGGCCGGGAAACGATCGGCCATGTACGTTTCGGTACGCGTCTCGGTGACGAGCGGCGGGCCGGCGCGGAAGACCTGATTCTCGAAGCTGACGTAGCCGCCCTGGCGCGTGGTGTCGAGGTTGTAGTAACGGCCGATGAAGCCGGAGCCGCCGGTGGCGCCGGTGGCGGTGCGATCGAACATCGAGGCCGGCTTGAAGCCGTTCTCGAGCGTGTCGAAGTAAAGGTGAACGTTGAGCGTCGTGCCGGAGCCGGCGCTGTCGGGAACAGTGAAGAGCACTTTGCCGGCGTTCGGATTCGTCTCGCTCGGCAGCCAGGTGAAGTAGAGCTCCGACGACGGCGCGGAGTCCGCGGTGACGCGCACCGAGTTGCGGTCGAACGTCCCGGTCAGTCCGAGCTCCGCGAGCTTCTGCGCGAAGTCGACGTTGACGATGGCTATGCGATTGAGACCGTCGATCGTGATCGGCAGCGATACGGGGAACGTATAGTGCCAGCCGGGGAACGGCGACGGCGGCAGACCCTGCACGGCGTCGGCAGTCGCGACCGTCGCGACGGTCGTGCCGTTCGCGTCGCGAATGACGAGATCGTTCGTGATGCCATCCGTCGTCGCGCCGACGTTCGTCACCTTCTCGCTGATCGTGACGATGCTGTTCGGCGGATACGCGGCTTTGTCGGTCGACACGTTGAGCGTGAGCGGCGCGTAGCCGGTGATCGACGGCACGCTGATCGGCCGTGTGACGGCGTCGCCGCTGTACGGATTGCGATAGGAGATCGACGCCGGGCCGGTCGCGGGGCGCGTCTCATCGTGCTGCAGCCCGTTGAGGCGAACGTTGAAGTAGAGATCGATCCCCTGTTCGGAAACGTCGGGGAACTTCCACGTCATCTGCCGGCCGCCGCTGACGGCGCTGAATCCCGGCGCGATGTTGGATGAGACGAAGTCGGTGCCGTCAGGAAGTTTGATATCGAGGTTGACGTCGAACTGACCGAGGCGCGCGAAGGCGGCCGGGAGCGCGATCATCGCCCACGTCGTTTCATCGATCCACTGCACCTGGCTCTCGCCGAGGCTTTCCGTCCAGCCGCCGTTCGTCTGTTGATGATTGAGCAGCCAGATGATCGATGCGCGAAGTTGCGGATCGGTTCCCGGGATGCCGGAAAGCGCGAGCGCGTAGAGCACCTGGGCGTTCCGGACGATCGGAATCGGCGGATTGATGAACGTGCCGAACGAGCCGTCGTCGTTTTGCAGCGATTTGAGATTCGCGGCGAAGAGCCGGATGCGATTTTCGATGGCGTGTGAAAGCGTCGGGTCGGCGATCTTCGGCAACGCGGCCGAAAGTCCGATCGAAACGCGCGCGGCGAACTCGGGACCGCGGCCGGCGTTGGCCGCGTAATCCCACTGCAGCGACCAGTTGACGGAGCGCTTCAGCGCGTTGAGGTAGCGAACGTCGCCGGTCTCGTCGTAGCCGCGCGCCAGCGCGACCATCGCCATCATCGTCATCGCCTCGCGGTTGCCGTAGGAGATGTCGCAGTGATCGCAATCGAACGAGCCGTCGGTGTCGGGACCGCCGCCGTTCTGATACGACAGCATGGCGTCGAGCGCCTTGAGCATCGTCGGCTGCGCCTGAATCGGGTTATGCCAGAACGACAGCGACCAGGCGCCGAGGATCGTCGTGGAGCGCGGGTAACCGCTCACGCCGAAATGGCCGTCGGGATTCTGCGAGCTGACGGTCATGTCGAACATCCGCTGCTCGACGAGCGGATCGACGGTGATGCCGGCGACCTGCAGCGAGCCTTCGAAGCCGACCATGCCCTGCGACTGAACGTGGCACTTGTAGCAGCCTTCGTTCATCGCCGAGGTGAGCACCGGCGCCTGCCAGATCAGGCCGCGCTGAATGTGCGCTTTGATGAGCGGGACGAGCGGATCGTCGGGAATGACGATGGTGTTGCCGCGCGTGACGCGCGTGTGGCACTGCACGAGAGGGAGCGACGTCGGAACGCGCAGCGGCACGGCGGTGAGCTCGGCGCCGGCGAACGGCGCGACGCGAATCTGTTTGGCACCCGCGATGAGCGTGATTGCCGGATCGGCAGCGGTGACGATGACGTCGTAGTTGCCGTTGACGGTCGGCGTGAAGGTGCCGAGCGAGACGTTCGAGGCGGCGTTCTTCGCGATCGACGCGATCGTCGCGCTGCCGGTGAAGCCGGTACCGGCGCCGCCGCCGACGGTGTAGTTGAGCACCACGTTCGTGAGCGGCACGTTGCCGATGTTCTGCACGAGGATCTGCACGCCGACCGGCGTTCCCGGTTCCGCCGACGGCGGATTGAGCGTGACGGTGCCGGAGAGTTTCTGAATTGCTTCGGCGGTCGAAATGTTGAGACCGAAGATGCCGCTGTTGTTCGTCTCGCTGTCTTCCGGAATGCGGTTGGCGGCGTCGAAGACGACGAAGATGCCGGCCGGTCCGCTCGGGGCGGTGACCGTCCAGTCGAAGTCGGCGCGCGCGTAACGCTGGCCGCGAATCGAGACGATGCGCGGATTCAGCAGCGGCGAGATCGCGGTGCCGCCGGCGTTCGGATCGCCGCGGTAGAACTGCGCGGTGAGGACGGCCGTGTCGACGGCGCCGGAGAGCGTGGCGTTCGCGGTGAACGAAATGACGTCGCCGGGACGCGGCTGCGGATCGGTGACGAAGAGCGAGGTCGGATCGACGGCGACGTCGGCGCTGAAACGGGCCGCGACGAACGGGCTGGTGTTGTCGCTCTCGTTGCACTCGATCAGCTTCCCGTCGTAATCGGCGATGGCGAAGAAGCTGTACGAGCCGGCGGCCGGATTCGAGATCGTCGTGGTGACGTCCTGATACGCGCCGGCGGCGATGGCATCGGTGGTCGCGGTGCCGATGAGAATCGGCGAACCGTTCTGCACGCTGCGATAGAAGGCGACGTTGACCTGCGTCGACGGCGCGCCGCCGTTGTTGCCGACGCGGACGAGCAGCGTGGCGCTGGCCGGATAGCCGCTGGTGTCGGCGCGCATGTACGACGCCGAGATGTTCGGCAGCGGATTGATGGCGGCGCCGAGCGGCAGCGTCTCCTGCGCGCGATAGTGGACGCGCGAGAACGGCGTCTGCGTTTCATTCTTCGGAATCGTGCCGCCTTCACCGACGACGTTGGTGATGTGGTACGACGCTTCGTTGTAGATGGCGCGCGCACCGGGCCACGTCGGATCGCTGAGGATCTTCAATCCGGGGCGGCCGGGAACGACGACGTCGGCGCGGCCGTCGCCATCGACGTCGGCGACAACGGGACTCATCGGATAGAACGCGTTCGTGCCGATCGCTTCGGTGTAGACCGGACCGCCGTCGGCGGCGCGCATGATCAGGAACTTGTCATGCGATGAGTAGACGAGGCAGGTACCGAAACCGAAATCGAAAACGGTCGCGGAGTTGCTGACCGTGAAGCCGAATCCGAAGTCGTTGTTGACCTGACGCGTCCAGCGCTGCACGCCGGTGGTGGCGTCGAAGACGGTGTAGTTCGCGTCGCCGGCCACGCCGACGTAGGGACCGCCGCCACCGTTGCTGATCATGAAGGCGGTCGGCGCGCCGCCGAGCATGGCGCCGCCCGGCAGCGCCGTCGGTCCCCACTTCGTCGTGCCGTCCGGATTGAGCATCGTGATCCGGCCGTTGCTGACCAGCGCGATGTTCGGCTTCGTCTGATTGGCGAGATAGACGGCGGCCGTGTAGCCGTCGCCGAGATCGGGACGCTGCCAGATGATCGAGCCGTCGGCGCGATAGACGGTGTTGCCGGCGACGACGTCGAGGCGTCCGTCACCGTCGACGTCGGCGGCGATCGGCGCTTCCTGATCGGGAAAGTTTTCCCAGAAGAGATGATCGCTCGACGTGTCCCAGGCACGGCCCGCACCGGCGCCGCCAACCCATTTCACGCTGCCGTCGCGGCCATCGAGACAGCTGCGGCCGCTGATCACTTCGGGAAATCCGTCGCCATCGAGATCGGCAACGACCGGCGCGCCACCGTACGAGTAGTCGATGAAGCCGCCGCCGGCGTTGAGATAGAGCTCCCAGTCGGGATGGCGATCGAGATTCGGGCTCGTCCACTTCGTGGTGCCGTCGACGTTGAGCGCGACGAGTTTGTGCTCGTACGCGTGGACGATGATCTCCGGCTTGCCGTCGCCATCGACGTCTGCGATGACCGGGCTGATCTGCCGTCCGCTGAAGTTGAAGTTCTGCGACCAGACGATCTGTCCGGTGTCGCCGCGGCGGAGGATGATCGCGCCGCCGCTGGCGTGCACGATGAACGGCGTGTCGTTCTCGTCGATGATGTCGTCGCCGTTCGTATCTTTGAGGCGCGCCACCGGCGAGAGGTGGTAGGTCTTGTCAGGCGTCGACCACTTCGCGCCAGGCGCGAAGTTGCTCGCCGTCGTCCAGCAGTCCTGCCAGAGATCGATAAGGTTGTTCCCTTCGTTTCCTTCCGGAATGGCGTTCGTGCTGTCGATGTAGACGAGCAGCTTGACGGGAGCGAAACGGACCGTTCCCTGCGCGGCGATGGTGACGAGCTGCTGGTTCATCCCGGGCTGCACGATCGTCGAGCCGAGCGGGTTGTCGGTCTCGGGATCGAATGCGCCGTCGCCGTCGACGTCCTCGAAGAGGAGGACGCTGAACGGCTGCGACGACGCGGAGTTGATCGCCACTTTTGCGAAGCCGCCGACGGTCAGATCGACCGGGCTGATGACGAACGCCGAGGTGTCAACGGCGACCGAGCGGGCGTTGGAGAGCGACAGATCGTTTTGATTGCCGTTCGCGACGTAGAACTTCGTGACGCGGTTGTTCGTGTAGTCGGGCTCGAAGACGCTGTGTCCCGCGTTCACGACCGCGGTGGCGAAGCGCTGTCCGGCTCGCACCGGCCATGATGCGGGGACGACGACTTTCCCCTGCGCCGGGATGTCGACGACGACGTCGACGATCTTCAATCCGCCGCGCTGCGGCAGATCGTCGTAGATGGCGACGGTGACGGCGGTCGCCGCGAGGATGCCGTTGTTGCGGACGACGAGCCGCCCGGTGAGCGTCTGTCCGTTCTGCAGCGCGTTGCGCGGCAGCACGAAGCCGTCCCGCGAAACGGAGAGATCGGCGAATTGATCGGTCAGCGCGATGTACGACTGGTTGTTCGTCTCATCGATCTCGGGCACGAGGTTGTCGGCGTCAGCGACCGCGTAGACGACGCGCGATTGCGCGCCGGCGGTGAAGGTCGCCGCGAGGCGAACCGACGACTGCGCATCGATCGTCACCGGAATGGCGGTGATGACGACGCCGCCCGCGCCCGGAACGCCATCGAAGAAGGCGACGGTCGACTGCACGGGATCGGTGCCGGCGTTTTCGACGATCGCTTCGAGCGCGACGCTCTGTCCCGCCGTCGGACGATTCGGAACCGCGGTGACGTTGCCGGCGCGAATGCGGAGGTCGACGTTGCTGACGGTGTTGACCGAAACGCTCTTCGTGGTGGCGTTGTTGGTCTCGTCGGTCTCGGCGATGAGCGCGTCGGGATCGACGACGACGCGGATCGAATGGACGCCGCCGGCGAGCGTCACCGGAATGGAGATGATCTGCGCGTTCTTCGCCGCGACCGATGCGACGGTCGCTTTCTTCAGCAGCGTTTCCGTGTTGTTGAAGGTGTCGTAGACGGCGTAGCCGGCGCTCGATGCGTCGCCTTCGCCGATGTTGTGAATCGTGACCGCGAGCGTTCCCTGCTGATTCGGCTGCAGGCGCGCCGGTGCGGTGGTGATCTCGTTCGCATACGCGACGAGGTCGGGCTTGCCGCTGACGGTGAGCGTCGCGGTGGCGCTGTTGTCGTCTTCGCGAATCTCGCTGACGACGTTCGCGGAGTCGGCGACGGCAGTGATCGTCTGCGTGCCGACCATCTCGGTGGCGGCGAACGTCACTTCGACGCTGCTGATCGCCGACGGCGCGAGCACGCCGATCGACTTCGTGCCGATGGAACGGCTCCCGGCCGCGCCGGCGTAAATCGTCAGCGTCGTCGCGTTCGCCTGCTGCGCGCCGATGTTGCTGACCGTCACTTTCGCGGTGACGGTCGAGCCGTCCGACGTCTGCGTCGGCGTGAGGGTGAACGCATCGCTGCGAATGGTCAGGTTCGGTTTGTTCGCCGCGTACGCTTCGAGAATGCGCGCGGTGAGATAGGCGTCGCCATTTCCCCACGAGCCGTCGGCGGCCTGCTGCGCACCGAGATACGTGAGCGTGGTGGCGGTAACGGTGTAGCCGGAGAGTGCGAGCGCGCGAAAGGCGGTCGCGGTCTCCAGGAGGTTGTTGCCAATGCTGCCGTCGGGATGAATGCCGTTGGCGAGATATGCCTGCGCGGCGAGCACGGACGCCTGCGGCGGACGGCTCGTCGTCAGCGACGCGAAGGCCATCAACACTTCAGCAGTGAGCACGGGATTGCTGGCGAAGCCGCCGTCGATGCCCCAGCCGCCGTCGGGATTCTGGCGAATGAGAATCGTCTGCACCGCGCCGCTGATGGCGGCGCCGTAAAGCCTCTCGCTCGTCGCCAGCGCCTGCACGGCCAGCGCGGAGTCGTAGGTGTCGCCGGTGTGATTGAGGAAGCCGCCGTAATCGGGTCCGTTGTTCGAGCGCTGCAGCGCGAGCCGGACGAGCGCGACGCTCGGATCGAGCTTTGCGAATGCCAGCGCCATGGCCTGCTCGGAGAGGAACTGGTTGGCGTCGAAGCCGCGCTGTCCGCCGAGCCACGCCAGTCCGTTCGCGTACGTGATGAAGCGGGCGTCGCGCGGATTCTCGGCGGCGCCGGAGATCGACTGCGCCATCAACACGCGTGCGGTATCGCGCGGCGCGAGGTCGGTGCCGGAACCCCAGGTGCCGTCGGCGTTCTGGTGGCTGTTGAACCAGCCGAGCGCCTTGTCGACCGGGACCTGTGCGAGCAGCGCGGGGGCGAGCGCCAGGAGCAGAAGGATGAAAATTGACTGGCGCAAACGCGCACTCCGGTAGCGGACCATTCGCGATCTCCTGGACGTGGTTGTTAATAGATTCGTGGCGTCCGGACGGCGGAGCGCGGCTCCGTCTGTGACGTCGAATGACTGACCTGAAGCGGGAACGGCGCGCACTATACGGATGCGATATCAGGACGTCAAGAGGTATCGCAGCATTTCAGTTACGGCGGCGATAATGCCGACCGGACGGTCGGCCAAATCCGTCATTCCGTGCCAGAAAACCGGCGAAGAGTGCCACGGAAGCGGTGCGCGTCAGGATGACGGTTCGGCCGCGCTGCGAACTTCCTCGAGCAACTCCAGCAGCGTGCGCAGACGCGACACCGGCATGTGCGCGAGCGCCGCTTTGATGTTCTCCTCGATCGGCGCGTCGAGCTCCGAAAGAAGCTCCAGCCCTGCGTCGGTGATCGCCGCGCGGAC
>JAOBAU010000248.1 GCA_025463165.1 Acidobacteriota bacterium
TCTTCGCGCCGCGCGGACTTCGTCCGGGCATCGGCGTATCGCAGCCGCCATCGCGCGCCAGCCTCTTCATGCTGCGGTGGGAGTGGTTCCGCATCTACTTCGAATCGGGACTGGTGAAGCTGATGAGCGGCGAGACGCAGTGGCGCGATCTCACGGCGATGGACAAGTACTACGAGAACGGTCCGCTGCCGACGTGGCTCGGCTGGTACGTGCAGCAGTGGCCGCATCGCTTTCACGCGGTGAGCGCGGCGGCGACGCTGCTCATCGAGCTCGGCGTCGTCTGGCTGCTGTTTGCCGGCCGCCGCGCGCGGATCGTTTGCTTCTGCATCGTCACGCCGCTGCAAATCGGAATCATCCTTACCGCGAACTACGCGTTTCTCAATTACCTGGTGCTGACGCTCGGCGTGCTGCTGCTCGACGATCGCGCGCTCGGAATGAAATCGCTCGCGCGTCCCGCACCGCGCAAGCCGTCGATTGTCGCGGCGATCGTGCTGGCGACGCTTTTCATCGCTACGATCGTGGTCTTCGCGGCGCCGTCGATTCCGATCGTGAATCTGCCGGCGTTCGTGCTCGAGCCGTTCCGTGTCGCGAATGCGTACGGACTCTTTGCGGTGATGACACGCGGGCGATACGAGGTCGAGTTCCAGGGAACCGCCGATGGAAAAACGTGGATCGCGTATCCGTTCGATTTCAAGCCGCAGGATGTCGGCGCGCGGCCGGGACTTTACGCGCCGTATCAGCCGCGCTTCGACTGGAACCTCTGGTTCGCATCGCTCGGCTCGTGGGACAACAATCGCTGGGTGCTGACGACCGAGGCCAGGTTGATGGAGAACGAACCGAGCGTGGTGCGGTTGTTCGCGAGGAATCCGTTCGCGTCGAAGCGGCCGATCGCGGTGCGCGCGGTGTTGTGGCAGTACTGGTTCACGACGCGCTCCGAGCGAGCGCGAACGGGCGCGTGGTGGCGCCGGCGATACATTGGTGAATACGCGCCGACCGCGCGGCGAACGGAGGGCGGGATCGCGTTCGAGTAGCAGGTAGACTCGCGGCGTGAATCACCTCGCGCATCTCTTCCTCGCGCGGCCTGACGCGGAATCGCTCATCGGCAATCTCTCCGGCGATTTCGTCAAAGGACCGCTCGGCGATCGCTTCACGCCGGGCATCCGTGAAGGGATTCGCAATCATCGCGCGATCGATGCGTTTACCGATTCGCATCCGTCGGTTGCCGCCTTCCGGCGCGTGCTCCTTCCGGAGCACGGGCACTACGCGCGCATCATCGCCGACGTCTTCTTCGATCACTTTCTCGCGCGCGGCTGGACGCGGTTCACCGACGAACCGTTCGACGATTTCGTGGCGCGCGTTTTCACGACGCTCGATCCGCACGCGGCGACTCTTCCCGGCCGGCTGGCGCTCGTCTATCCATACATGCGCGACGAAAACTGGCTCTCGTCCTACGCGCACATCGACGGCATTCACACGTCGCTCTATCACCTGTCGGCGCGGCTCTCGCGTCCGCATCGGCTCGAGACATCGGTGCGGCATCTCACCGACTCACGCGATGAGTTGCAGCATCACTTCGACGACTTCTTCCCCGAGCTCCTCTCCCGTTTCACTTCGCCGCACTCACCTCGGTGAGCTCTTTCGTCACGAGCTCGAGCGCTTTCGTCCGCGCCGCGGAATCGGTCTCGTTCGACAGCAGCGTGAAGAAGATGAATGCACCTTTGAACGTCCGGACGCCGGCGGTGATGTAACGCCATTCGTCCTTCGGCACCGGGCTGATGCCGACCAGCTTTTTGTCGGTGAAGAAACTGTGCGCTTCGAAACCGCCCGGTGCGTCGACGACGGTGAACGACAGCTTCCGCTCGACCGCACCGGCGAGCAGCTCGCCGAGCGCATCGCCCATCAGCGCCGACGTCTGTTCTTTCGTCCCGTAATGGTTCTCGGCGTCGGGGATGAACGTGAATGCGAGCTTGATCGTGCCGGCCGGATCGTCGAGCACGATCGTGTCGAACTTGTTCTGGCCGCCGATCATCTGCTCGGACTTCCAGCCGGCCGGGACCGGAATGGAGAACTGTCGTTTGCCGAGAACGGTGACGGTCGCCGCGGAAGCATTGGCGGCGCAGAAAAGGATGAGGAGAGTGAGCGCGGGGAGCTGTTTCATCGTTACCATCGTGCCATGAAATCCGTGCAGGAGACATGGGCGCCACAGAACCGTTGCTTCGGCTGCGGGCCGGCCAACGAGAAGGGGCTGCGCATCCGCAGTTTCGAGCAGGGCGATGAGCTCGTCTGCGAATGGACGCCGGAGCCGCATCACGTCGCGTTCGAAGGAATCGTCAACGGCGGGATCATCGGCGCGCTGCTCGACTGTCACAGCAACTGGGCGGCGACGATGCATCTGATGGAGCGCGCGAATGCGGATGCGCCGCCGTGTACCGTCACCGCCGATTTCCACGTCGTGCTGAAACGGCCGACGCCGATCGAGGCGCTGCTGACGATCCGCGCGCACGTCGTCGAATCGACCGACGATCGCGCGATCGTTGAAGCGTCGATCGAAGCGAACGGGAAGACGACCGCGACCTGCCGCGGAACATTTGTCGCCGTGAAGGAAGGACATCCCGCGTTTCATCGCTGGTGATCGCGCGTAAACTTCCGCGCGCATGAAACTGCGCACGCTCGCCCTTCTCCTTCTGCTCGCCGCTCCCGCCGTTTTCGCCGGGACGCGCAAGCTGACCATCGACGACATCTACGATCCGAAGCTGCGCGTCCAGTTCAGCGGCACGCCGATGACCGGCGTCACCTGGGTCGATGACACGCACTTCTTCGTTCCGCGAACGAAAGGAATGGAAGTCGTCGCCGAAGCGCTGGTCGACGCCGCGAGCGGGAAAGAGGTCGCGCTCTTCGACGTCGACGATCTGCAGGCGCAGATCGGAAAGATCGAAGGAGTGAGCGAGGCCGATGCGAAGAAGCTCGCGCGTCCGCGATCGATCGTCACGAATCCGAAAGCAAACGCGCTGCTGCTGACGATCAACGACGATCTGTACACGTACGCGATTCGCGAGAAAACTCTGACGCGGCTGACGAGCGTCGCCGGCGAAGAAGAGGAAGCGAGCTTCAGTCCCGACGGCGCGTCGGTTTCGTTCGTGCGCAAGAACAACATCTTCATCGTCGACGCGAACGGCAAGCAGGAAAAGCAGCTGACCACGACCGGCGGCGAGCGGCTGCTGCACGGCATCCTCGACTGGGTTTATCAGGAAGAGATTTTCGGACGCGGCAACTTTCGCGCGTACTGGTGGAGCCCCGATTCGAAATCGATCGCGTATCTGTCGATCGACGAATCGCCGGTAAAGCCGTTCACGGTCGTCGATCACATCCCGAATGAACCGGCGCTCGAAGTGACCGCGTATCCGCTGGCCGGCGGCGCGAATCCGATCGCGCGAATCTTCGTCGTCGATGCGGTCAGCGGTGCGACGACGGAAGTGAGCCGCGCGGGATACGAGAAGGCGGAGCCGCTCATCGTTGACGTCGCATGGACGCGCGACTCGCAGAACGTCATCTATCAGATTCAGGATCGCGAGCAGACGTGGCTCGATCTCGTCTCCGCATCGCGCGCGAACGGCACGGCGACGAAGTTGCTGCATGAGACCACCGAGGCGTGGGTGGAACGGCAGGACACGCCGCGATTTCTGAAAGATGGATCGATGCTCTGGTTCAGCGAGCGGACCGGCTTCAAACATCTCTATCGCGTTTCCGCCGACGGCAAAACGCAGAAGGCGCTGACGAGTGGCGAGTGGGAAGCGCGCGACCTGCACGGCGTCGATGAGAAGAACGGCTGGATCTACTTCTCGGGCACGAAGGATTCGCCGATCGAGCTGCACGTCTATCGGATGAAGCTCGACGGCTCATCGCTGCAGCGCATCACCTCCACCGCCGGCACGCACACGGCGAACTTCAACGAGCCGATGACGATGTGGCTCGACACGGCGAGCGACATCAACACGCCGCCGCACGTCGACCTGCGCGACGGCAGCGGCAAACTGCTGCGCGTCGTGAACGAGAATCGCGTCGCGGCGCTCGCGGAGTTCGAGCTGTCGAAGCCGGAGCTGATGCAGGTGAAGACGCGCGACGGCTTCACGATGGAAGCGATGCTCATCCGTCCGACGAATTTCGATCCGACGAAAAAGTATCCGATCTACGAGCACACGTATTCGGGTCCGCACGCGCCGCAGGTGCGCAACGCGTGGGGCGCGTCGACGTACCTGTTTCATCAGCTCCTGGCGCAGAACGGCATCGCGGTCTGGATTTGCGACAACCGCTCCGCGAGCGGCAAGGGCGCGAAGCCGGCGTGGACGAGCTACAGGAACTTCGGCCCGCAGGAGTTGCGCGATCTCGAAGACGGCGTCGCGTGGCTGAAGACGCAATCGTGGGCCGACACCTCGCGCATCGTCCTCAACGGCTGGAGCTTCGGCGGTTTCATGACCAGCTACGCGATGACGCATCCCTCCCCGTTTCACGCCGGCATCGCCGGAGGTTCCGTCACTGACTGGCACAACTACGACTCGATCTACACCGAGCGCTACATGCTGACGCCGGAGCACAACAAAGAGGGCTACGCGACCACCGCGCCGCGAACCGCCGCGAAAGATCTCCACGGCAACCTCCTGCTCCTGCACGGGACGAACGACGACAACGTGCACATCCAGAACACGATCCAGTTCGTCTACGAGCTGCAGAAAGCCGGCAAGCAGTTCGAGCTGATGGTGTATCCGAAGTCACGGCACGGAGTGACGGAGCCGCTGCTGAACAAGCATCTGCATCAGCTGATGTTTGATTTTGTGCTGCGGAACGTGAAGTGAGGGTGAGACGAATGGCCACTGAAACCACGCGAGCGCGAGCGCTGCTGCCGGCTGACAACGACCTGCGCAGTTTGGCCGAAACCGCGCATCTGCTCAGATCTCCGCGCAATGCAGAACGGCTGCTACGCGCCCTGACTCGCGCCACAGGGCGGGAGCAGTCGCTGGCGAAAATTCGCCGCGACGTCGGTCTCGATTAGTACGGAGAGCGTGCGCGCAAGCTGGATGGTTAAGACTCGCGTAGCAGCGATCTCATTCGCCCGCTTCCTGCCGGTCGTACTCGGCGAAAATCGCATCCGCTGCGGCGCGAAGCTCCTCGTCGGTCACCGGCGGATAGTCGAGATGTGACGCGGCGCGAACGAGAGGGTCTTCATCCATCCCCTCACCCCGCACTCTGCAACTCGAACAAAATCTCATCAATTGCATCGGCCGCGCGATCGAGCGGCAGCACGCACGTGCCGGCGCCGCGATGTCCGCCGCCGCCGAAGCGGGACATCAACTCCCCCACCGACGTATTGCACGTCCGGTTGAAGATGCTGTGGCCGACTGCGGCGATCACCGTCTCGTGATACGGACCCCAATGCACGCGCAGCGACACGTTCGTTTGCGGGAAGAGTGAATAGATCAGGAAGCGGTTGCCGGCCGGGAGGCGATCCACATCGCGGAGATCCGTGACGACGACGTTGCTGAGCTGGAAGCTGTTGCGCTGGAGCAGGGCGCGGAACGATTCCTGATCGTCGCGCAGTCGCTGCACGCGCGTCTTCACGTCCGGCTGCTCGAGCACTTCTTCGATTGACATCGTCTTCAGCCACTTCACGAGCTTGCGGAAATACTCTTCGAAGCCGCCCAGGCCGGTGCGGCCGTCGATCGTGTAGCCGAGGAGGATGTAGTCGCGCGGGCGTTCGACGTCGTCGGGAGTGAGTTGCGCGGAGTCGAGACGATCGGTCTCATCAACCAGTTTCGCGAGCCGTTTCAGCTCGGGATCGGCGGGATTTTGCTCGAGGTAGTAGTCGTAGACCAGTCGCGCCGCCGAGGG
>JAOBAU010000251.1 GCA_025463165.1 Acidobacteriota bacterium
CGGCAACATTCCGATCACCGCCAACCTCACGTTCTCTCCGCAGCGCAATCCGGCCGGCGCGAAGACGACCGCACCGCTGCAGATCGCGGCCGGTGAAGTGCGCGCACTCGACAACATCCTGCCGGCACTCTTCAGCGAATCGGCAACCGGCGGCTCCATCGTTGTGACGACGAATTCGCCGACCGCGGTCGTCACGACTGCGCGGACATACTCGATCGGCGCGAACAACGGCACGTTCGGCCAGTTCATCCCCGGCGTCACGCCAGGCGAAGGAATCGGCGCCGGAGATCGCGCGCTGCAAATCCTGCAGCTCGAACAATCGCAAAACTTCCGCTCGAACCTCGGCCTCGTCGAGCTGACCGGTCAGCCCGCGCGCGTTCGCATCACGCTGACCGTTCCGGACTCGCGCAGCTCGCCCGTCACCGAGCTCGATCTCGCCGGCAACGAATTCAATCAGCTCGGCAGCGTCATCGCATCAATGATCCCGGGCAAGAACGTCTACAACGCCCGGATCGCAGTCGAAGTGATCGGCGGAACGGGACGCGTCTCCGCGTACGGATCGGTGATCGATAACGCGACGCAGGATCCGACGTATGTGCCCGCACAATGAGAAAACAAGGTGCTGAGTGCTGAGTGCAGAGTGCTGAGTCGGGGATTGAAGTTTCCTCAGCACCCAGCACTCAGCACTTTGCACTCAGCACTTCAACCGTGACGTAAGTCACAGGAGCATGCGGAATCGGCATTCCGATTGCTCCTGGTGGCCGCGAATGCAGCCTGATGAGCAGCCGTCCAGACGCAGCAGTGATGCTGCGACTCCCCGCAAAGTGAAGATCATGGCGGTCGATGACGACCGTTCTTATCTTCGCTATCTCGAGTTTCTGCTTGGGCGCGCCGGGTTCGACATCGTGGCCACGACCGATGCGAATGCGGCGATTGCGCAGTTGCGCAGCGATGATTCGATCGATCTGCTGATCGTCGATCTGGCGATGCCGGCGATGGACGGCATTCAGCTCGTGCAGAAACTCGAAGGTGATGAAGGGCGCGCTGCCGGGCTCTACAAGATTCTGCTCACCGCGTCCGATGGCACCGAGACAAAACTGCGCGCGCTCGACGGCGGACTCGACGATTGCCTGACCAAAAATTCGCCGGAGTCGGAGATCCTCGCGAAGTTGCGCAGCGCGGCGCGGCGGCTGGAGATGGAGCGCCGGCTGCACATCGAGAATGAAGAGTTGCAGGCGCTGGCGCTGACTGATGAACTGACCGGCGTC
Organism: Acidobacteriota bacterium; assembly: GCA_025463165.1. Classification (GTDB taxonomy): domain Bacteria; phylum Acidobacteriota; class Thermoanaerobaculia; order Gp7-AA8; family Gp7-AA8; genus JAOBAU01. The sequence goes on from JAOBAU010000251.1 coordinate 1,269, forward strand.
GGCAACCGTCGCGCGCTCTATCGCGAAGGCGAAGAGCTGCTGCGCGCCGGTCGCGCGATGAGCGCGGTGCTGTTCGACATCGATACGTTCAAAGCCATCAACGACACGTACGGCCATCTCGCCGGAGATCGCGTGCTGATCGACGTCGCCGCCGTGCTGAAAGAGCACACGCGCTATGGCGACATCCTCGCGCGTTTCGGCGGCGACGAGTTCGTGCTGTTGCTTCCTGATGCTGACGCCGACGCGGCGCGCCGCATCGCCGATCGAATCTCGTCGACGATTCGCCAGCTCGAATGGCAGACGGCGAACGGCGCCTTCCGCACGTCCGCGTCATGCGGCATCTCGACGACGTTGCCGAACGTTCGCTATGAGCTGTCGGATTTGCTGTCGCGCTCCGATCAGCAGCTCTACCATCGCAAGCGGATGGTCGAAGCGCCGCTCTGACGTTTCAACAACCGACCGCGCGCACGACCACGCCTTCGTTCCCTTCATTCCCCCCGCCGCGATGCACGGCGATGAGTCGCATCGCCGCGTCGAAGACCGGCGCCCCCGATGAACCCCGCACCGTCGGCGCGCTGTAGACGATGCGATCCGCTTCGACGCGGCGCACCGCGCCGAGCGAAAGCGACGGCGGCGCCAGCCGCGACGGGAACTGCACGACGGCGACGATCATCTCCGCGGCAAGCACGGGCGGATGTTGCGGAAAGGTGATCCATCCGCGTGACACGCCGTGCGGCGATGCGATCCGCACGACCGCGACGTCGAGTCCGCGCGGCGAATGGACGGCGAGCCAGTCGGTGTGCAGCGACGTGCTCGCGCCGTCTTCGAACACGAGCGCGACCGACTCGCGCGACGTCGTGCCGGCGAGCACCGACGGCCAGACGTGCGCGCTCGTCATCACGAGATCGCCGGCCACGAGAAATCCGCACGCACCCGTTCGTTCGCGGCGCGTGCCGCGGTCAAACACGATGCGGCAAACGCGCGACGCGGCCTCGCGCAGCGCGGTGGCGACGGCGGGAACGGGCACGAGTCCGCTCCCCGGTGTACGGTCGGTCTTCACAGGAAATCACCTGCGAACCGGCGCGGAGGGACGTGCGCGGCGGTGGGCTTTTAGTCGACGAACATTGCGAAGCAGTCGATGTGGCGAAGCTCCGCTTCATCAGTCTGCGGCACCGGCAGTGGAGTTTCCGCAGGAAAATCGATGATGTCGTAGTAGATCTCGAATTCGTAATCGATCGCGCCGGGGTGATCGTGGCCCGCGCAGTCGTTGTCGCGAAGGTTGAGAATCGACTCGACCGGTCCGTTGCCGAACAGCACTTCGATGTCGGCCGCTTCGATGAACTGCAGCACGATGTCGAGCGCCGGCGTCGCGCCGCTATCGAACAGCGTCGTCTCCAGCACGACCTCGGTGACGCTCGAGCCGAACTCCATCTCCACCACCACTTCCTGCGCGAACTGGCGATGGATCGTGTTCGGAGAATTGAGGATCGTCGAGCTCGCCCCTTCCGGACAGGGGAAGCGACTCGTCACCGTGCCGCCATCGACGCGCACGCGCGCCGCGACTTTCGGATTGACGCTCGTGGTCGAGCCGACACACCCCGCCTTCAGCGACGCGTGCGTTGGATCGATCTCGCGAAAATCCGCCGCCCATCGGATGTCGGTGACGTTGCCGGTCGTCGGCCGCTCGCCGATCGGATCTTCACCGATGACGTACTCGAGAGAGTTCGTCGGCGACGGCGACGTCGCGAGCTCTTCGCGATCGAGAAAGATGATCGCGCACTCCTGCAAATCGGTGCGCGTGAGGACATAGTCGGCGGCACGCGAGCCGCTGCCCAGGTTCGCGAGCGGCACGAAGAGAAACGGATGATGCGCGGCGATGTTCGTGGTGTCGTCCGAGGCCACGCGCCCGCGACGCGAATCGGGCATGACGGCGGTGAGAGTGGTGGGAATGGACGTGCTGCGAGGCCAGCCGGGAGTCAGCGCGCAGATACCTGTGAAGACGAAACGCAGTGTTGGCATTGATGATCCTCCTTCAACGAAGTGGCGGCTCCGAGGAGACGAAACGCAGCCCACGAGGAGGGTTCACGTAAGTGCGCGTCCGGCGATTTCATGAGGCCGAGCTGCGCGTCGCGCAACGCGACCGCCGGCATCCGGCCTTTCTGAATCGATTGATGAAATACGCGTGAGAACGCTTCGGCGACGCCATCGTCCACCGGCCACAGCGTGCCGACGACTGCAGGCACACCGGCGCTGAGAAACGCGCGCGCGATCGTCGCCGTGCCGCGCCGCTCGCGGCTGCCGCGCGCCGTGCTGCACGCGGAAAGCACGGCGAGGCGAACGTGCTCCAGTCCCGCGGAAGGCAGATCGCCGAGGTACAACCGGCCGTCGCTGCCATCGGTCCCGCCGAAGAGCAGCGATGAATAGCGCGGTGCCGCATCGTTGGCGATCGCGTGTCCGGCGAAGTGAATGACGTTCGCGGTCGACGCGAGGCGGACGAAGGATTCTTTCGTCGCTGCATCGCCGACGAGCGACGTCGCGTGCGGATAGAACTTCGCGACCGCCGCCACTTCATCGCGCGCGCCGTCGAGCGGCGGCAGCGTCGCGTAACTCGACGGATCGAGCGTCGGATCGGCGATGAGCAGCGCGCGATCGCCGGTTCGCTCTGCGTACGTCATCGCGTTGGCGACGAACGCAAGCGCGCTCGGCGCGATGGCCGCCGCGTAATCATCGGCGAGGAAACGGCCGTTCTTCCGATTCAGCAGCGCGCTGAACGGCACGCGCGCGATGGCCGGATCGGGGACGAAGACGATCGTGCTGCCGGCGGCGACATTCTTCGCCCACGGCGCCACGAGCAGCTCGTACAGCTTCGCGAGATCGCTCGGCTCATGCGTCGACGCCGCACGTTCAGCGAGTGACGCGAGCCGTTCGCGCCGGACGTCGGTCTGCATCGCGCCGATGTCGTTCGCCGTGATGAGCCACGTGATCAGCGAATCGCCGCGCAGCACATATTCGACGATGGCGGTATCGGGCCGCAATTGCGCGCGCAGCCACTCCGAATGCGGACGCGACTTTCGTCCGGTGCCGTGATGTCCATGTGAAACCTCGGCCGAGCGCGAGCGCTCCACGATCTCGAACGCTTCGACGTAACGCTGCTGATCGAGCAGCAGTCCGACGAGATCGGCGTAGATGCGGCCGGCGCCGGCGAGAAATGCGTCGCGCTGCTCGTCGCTCGAAATCAGATCGCGCTGCGATTCGATCACCGCCACCGCTTCGCGGAAATCGCTCTCCGCTTTGCCCTCGTCATGCGCGTCGGCCTGCGCGCGTCCGCGGCGATCGAGCAGATTGGCGACGCCGAGCGGATTGCGCGACTCGCGAAAAAACGCCAGCGCCTCATTGAGCCACTTCATCGCTTCGATCGGATCGGACGGCGCTGCGGTTTCGGCGAGACTCATGTTCGCTATGGTTCTTTGACGGACGGATTCGTCGGAAATCGCACCGCACGACGCGCGCGCACGCTGAATATCCTGCGACGCGCCTTCGCGATCGCCGTCGGCGGCACGCAGCGAGCTGCTCCAGATCAGCGCGGTGCAGCGCCAGAGCGAGCCGCCCCGCGGACTGCGATCGTCCATCAGCGGCAGCAGGAAGAGTTGCGCGGTGGCGTTGCGGTTCGCAGTCATCGCCGCGTACGCCGCTTCGGCCATGATCACGTTGCGGCGCGCCGTTGCACCGGTGCGCGCGATGCCGGTCAACGCGCTCATCCGATACGGCATCGCCGCATCGCTGTCGCCGACGCTTTCGTGCGCGTCGGCGAGCAGGCTCTGGATCACCGCGAGGTTGTCGTCTTCGCGTGCCGATTTGAAATGCTCCTCGGCGACGCGATAGAGCTCGATGGCGCGATCGGGATGCCCGAGGTCCAGCTCTGCGAGCGCGTGGATCCAGCTGATCTTGCCGAGGAGCGGATGCTCGGTGCGCGGAACGGAAGCGAGCTCGGCGACGGCTGCCACGGTGCCGGCGTAATCGTCATGCATCAGCATGCAGGCAACCTCGTGCAGATGCGTCAGCGGCGCGAACGGCGTTCCGCGCAGCTCCTTCGACGCTGCACGGAAGCTCTCGGCGGCGCGCTTGAATGCGCGTCCGTCGTAGAGCTTCCGTCCTGCGCCGAAGGCCGCGTGTCCGCGCGCGAGCTGCAAACGCGCGGCACCGCGAGCGCCATCGATCACCCGAACGGCGTCGTCATCGAGCGTCGTGCCGGAGAGTCGCCGCAGACTCGCGGCGACTGCACGCGCGGTCGACAACTGATCGTCGGCGCGCCCACTGTCGCCCGCGAGCTCCGCGGTTCCCCACGCCGGCAGCAGCGCCTCTTCGACGGTCACGCGCGCCTGCTGCGCGAACCGGCCGACCACTTCATCAAGCACCGTCGAATCCTCGGCGAGCGCGCCGAGTCGCGGTTCGATGCGCTGCCACTGCTCGGCATCGGTCGGCGCGCGCAGCTTCGCGATTCGTTGCTTCGCTTCGGTCGACCACGGCGATTTCGGATCCAGGCGCAGGTAGTCTTCCCACGCTGCAATCGCCGATGGAATGACGTGCTGCGATTCAATTGCCAGCGCGCGATTCCAGGCGATCTCCGGCCGCTGCGCGAGCTTCCACGCGCGCTGCGACGCTTCGAGCGCAGCGATCGAGTCGGCAGGAATGCGCCGCGCTTTCGCTCGCGCGAGATAGATCGCCGCGGCGTCGCCGAGCAGCGTCGCATCTTTCGATTTCGCCAGCGCCAGCGTCGCGTTCGGCTCGTGCGTTTCGGTCGTCAGCGCCAGCTCGATCGCGGCGACGGCCGGATCGTAGTTGCCGAGCACGAGATGCGACACGGCGAGGTCGTGCAGGTTCTTCGGCGACGCCTCTTTGTTCACGCGATCGCTGATTTCCTGGGGGGAGACAAACATCTTCCAGTTGCTGCGATCGCTGGCCACCTCGTTCGTTCCGGCGTCGCGCGGCGGCGGCTCGTACGGCAGATACGGAAAGCCGGCGATGCGACCTTCGATGCGGCGATGCTCGACCTGCGCGGCGAGCTCGGCGAGCGGATCGTGGCGGCGAATGCGAATCGCGATGAATGAGAGTGACGCAACGATGAGCACGCTGACGATTGCGGCGACGAGGTACAGCCTCCGCAACGGAGCGCGACTCAGCCGGCGCAGCGGGATGTTCCGCTCCGCGGCCACGAGCACGATCGCATAGCAGTCGTCGCACGCGTTGATGTGCACGACAACGCTCTTGTGCGTCGCCACATCGAGACGGCCGTCGATAAACGCGGCAAGCGTCTCCTCAGACGGGAAGCCGTGATGCTCCATGTCACCTCACCTGGGCAGACGACCTTTGTTTTCAAATCCCCCGTCTGCATGATGAGTGTGCCCGGTTTCGTTTTTTCCCGCCTCGAATTTCGCGATGAAGACATCTTCGTCGCCGCGCGAGAGCAAATCGTCGACCTCGTTGCGGCTGATGCCGGCGCGCTCGAGCTCGCGGCGCATCGAAGAAAGCATCTTCTCGATCCGTTTGTAGATCTTCTTCTGATCGATGGAAAGCGCGCGCGCGATCTCCGAAACCTTGCGCGTATTCGAAAAGCGCATCCTCAGAATGACCTGATCCTCGGCGGAAAAACGGCCGATCGCGGCGTCGACCACCGCTCCCGTGCGCCGCGCAACGCGGCCGCGTTCCGGATGAAGCAGCCGTTCATCGGGATCGACGAACGGCATCTCCGCTTCCGGGACGGCCGGTCCCGACACGAGCACGATGCGCGGAAAACGAGTCGGCAGCCGCGCGTACAAACGCTCGATCTCGGCGCGCGTGTAACGAGCAACGCCGGTGGTGAGAATCTCGACGACTTCCGCGAACGTGTAGCCGTCGCGCGTCAGCATTCGCTCGATGGTCACGCCTTTGTCGCCGAGGCGCCGCGCTTCGGCGGAAGGCCGCCATTTGCCCCACATCTGCACGCGGTACTGGAAAAACATCCGCGTGATGACGGTGGTGAGATAGGTGGAGAAGGAGCTGCGTCCTTCGAACTTCCGGATGATCGAGTAGTTTGCATCGATCAGCTTCAGCTTCACGTGCGACGCGAACTCTTCCGCGTCCGCCGCATTGACGTGATTGCGGTGGCAGACGCTCCCTGCGATCCGCTCGATCAGCGGGAGATTGGAGAGAAACAGATCTTCGGCGCTCATAAGTGTGCGCAGTCAATTAAGCGTGTCTGTCACGGAGACCGGACGAACGACAAATTGGGATTTTGGTGGACGGCAGTCAGTCTAGCAGCACGGCGGGACGGCCGGAGAGACTTTTGTCATCTTGGAACGTCTCCCCGTCCGAAAGTTCTCTCATCGAAGCGGAGTTTTCCGGCGGCATCGACGACGATCACCGTCGCCGCACGCGTCCCGTAAACGGGATCGATGATGAAGATCTCGTCGCGGCGATCGCCGCCGATCGGCGTCGTCAGAAACGTCATCAGCGATGTGGCGGGATCGCCGGATTGCAGCGCCGCACGCATCGCCGCCGCGGCGCGTTCCGTCTTCGGCCACGACTCGCCATGCGGCGCGTTGCTGATCGCGAAGATCGTTCCGCGCTCGATGAGATGCGGCTCACCGCCATCGTTCGTGTAGTGCGCGATGTCTCTCCCCGCTTCGCCGGCGATGAGATGGAAGCCCGCGTAGTCGCCGCCGTGCATCGCGATCCGTTCGACATACGCGAGCGGCGCGTCATGACTGATGACGAACTCGCGCACGAGCGCGCCGCGCGACGGAGCACCCGCCGCGACCGCCCGCCCGTCGCGCACGTTCGTGACCGCCGCGAACCGGCCGCCGCGCGTGATCGCCAGCCAGCTCCCGCCCGCGCGCAGATCGCGGCCGCCGATGACGCCGGGCGCGTCGTCCCACCACGCCGCCGCCAGCGACGGACGGTCGTGCGCTTCGTCGCGGTTCGCGGCAATCACGAGCGGCGCCGCATCGGAAACGGCGTGAGCGATGACGATCAGGCACATCGACGCCGCGATCGTACAACTCCGGCGTGGCTCGCATTAGCATGCCGTTCATGGATTCCGATGCCACCGCGCGGCTGACGCGCTTCTTCACGCAACTGATCAGCGAGACGAGCGGCCTCGCACTCGACGACACGCTGGCGCTCGCCGAACAGGCGCCGCATTGCGCCGCCGACGACGAGCTCCTCTCACTCATCCGCGAGTTCCGCGAGCGCCTCGGCCTATTCCGGCTCAACGACATGCCGATCGAAGCGCTCTTCGCGCACCCCGTCTCGCACGCGCTCTTCGCCTTCTTCCGCGCGTTCCCGATTCCGTTTCACGATGAGCACATTCATCTCACCGGCTCGCTCGGCGCCGACTTCGTCTTTCCGCGGCTGGAGCGGCTGCTGAGCGGTCCCGATCGCGAGCTGTACGAAAAGAAGATCACCGACGTGTACGGCGAAGGCGCGCTGCCGATCAAAAGCGCGGCCGACGTCGAGCGACTCATTCGTCTCGCGGAAGGCGATCGCTTCGATCGCTATCTGAAGATTCTCTATCTGCCGAAGCTGATCCTCACGTCGCGCGAAGCGCATCGCGACGCCGCCTATCACATGGCGTCGCGTCTCTATCGCACCGCGAACGTCGGCGCGCTGCGGCTGAAGTTCACGCTGTTCCGCGAGACGACCGATCCATCCGAACAGATTCCCGGCATCGCCGAGCTGACGCCGGAAGACGTGCTGCTCGGGCTGTACGAAGGCTTCCGCGCATTTCAAACAGAGATGCCGTCGTTCCGCTTCATCCTCTCGCCGTCGTTTCGCAAGGAAGCGGGCTTCTACGACGCGACGCGTTATCCATCGAAACGCGCCAGCTTCGACGATCAGGTGCGGCAGATCGTCGAACTGCTGAAGCAGCATCCCGAGCTGCGCGACGTCGTCACCGAAGTCGACACCGTCGGCAACGAGCGCGGGTTCTATCGCAAGGTCCACTTTCAGGAGATGCGCGTCGGCATGCGCAAGCTCCACGCGTACGGACTGCGAACGCGCAGCCATCACGGCGAAACGTGGGACACGCTGCGCCAGGGCGTGCAAGCGGTCGACAACGCCATGAACATCTGGCACGTCGACGCCATCGAGCACGGACTCTCGCTCGGCATCAATCCGAATTTTTACTTCCACAGTCTGCTGCAGCGCGTGCTGCACGCGAACGCACGCGGCGAAGCGATCGTGCCCGCGACGCGCGAGCATGCAGAGCTGACCGACATGGACTGGAGCAATCGTGAGGACATCCTTCGCAAACTCCTCGGCGGCGAGACGCTGTCGGCGCACGAAGTGACGCTGGCGACGAAGACGAAGTTCCATCACGCGCGCGAGATCGAGCACTACCAGCACGACGTGCTCAATCGGATGATCGACAAGCGCTTGACCCTGGTGTCGCTGCCGTCGTCAAACAAGAAACTGACCGGCACGCTCGCCGATTACAAAGACCACCCGTTCTCCTGGTGGGAAAAGAAAGGTCTCCGCCTCGGCGTCGGTACCGACAACGACATCACCCTCGGCACGAACTTCATCCGCGAGATGCTGATCCTGCTCTACACCGATCCGCTGGAGCTGAAGATCACGAAGCTGCTGATCGTCACGACCGGCGAAACGCGGCGCTCGCATCTGAGTCATCTGTTGTGGCAGATGAGAAAAGCGGCGTGAGGCCAAACGCTTCACCAATCAACTCATACGATCGCCGCCGCGCTTCGTGGTCGTACGTGATCGTCACGATCATCACCTCGCCGGCACCGTATTCCTTCGCTACCGCTTCGATGCCGCGACGTACGGTCGCCGGCGAGCCGATGATGGCGCGGCGTCCGAGCGGAATCGCGTTCGGCGCGAGACCGCGCTCTTCGAAGAAACGGAGCGCAACATCAGGCGGCGGCACCGGCAGCAACCTGCCTTCGCGCAGCAGCGTGAACGCCATCCGCGAGCTGGCGGAGAGCCGCACCGCTTCTTCGTCCGTCTCCGCGCAGACAGCGCTCACCGCGACGATGACGCGCGGCTTCGGCGCGTATGCATCGCTCGCGAAGCTCGCGCGATAGTCGGCGACGATCTGCGCGCCGGTCGGCGAAATGAAATCGGCGAACGCGTACGGCAGTCCCGTCTCCGCCGCCCAAATTCCGCTTTGCGGCGAGGAGCCGAGGAGCCAGAGGTCGGGAACATTCGGGCGGCCGGGAAGAAGTGCGAGCCGCGCGAACGGATGATCGGCCGGCATCGCATCGGTGAGATATGCGAGTAGCTCCGCGAGTTGCTGCGGAAAGTCATCGGGCGCGACCTGACGCCGGTCGCGCTGCAGCGCGAAGGTCGTCGTTGAATCGGTGCCGGCGGCGCGCCCGAGGCCGAGATCGATCCGATCGCCGAACAGACCGGCCAGCATGCTGAACGTCTCCGCAACTTTCACCGGACTGTAATGCGGCAGCATCACGCCGCCGCTGCCGACGCGAATCGTCGACGTCGCGCAGGCGATTGCCGCGATCAGCACTTCCGGACTCGCGCACGCCAGCATCGGCGTCCCGTGATGCTCGGCGACCCAGTAGCGCCGGTAGCCGAGCCGCTCCGTCAACCGCGCGAGGTCGACGGAGTTGCCCAACGCATCGGCGCCGGTTGCGCCTTCGGAGATCGGCGACTGATCGAGAACGCTGAGGATCATCGGCGAACGATACAGATGGCAGTGCGATTGCGATATGTCCCAGCAGCAGTCAACGTCCAATGGAGGGACATCATGAACAGAATCAAACAGTTAGCGTTACCGGTAGCAGCAGCAATGGCCCTGACCACGTTCGTTTCGACGTCCGCGTTCGCGGATTCTCGTCCCCGCAATGAGACATCGCGTGCGGAGATCGTTCGTTACGAGCGGGGCGGCTACGGCTACAACGGCAACAGCGGAGTCGTGCGAGGCGTCGTGCAGCGCGTCGACTTCCGCCGCAATACGGCGGTCATTCGTGGATACAACGGCCAGTTCGTGACCGTCGTGATGTCGCGGGCCAGCGCGCGACGCAACCGCACCGCCGATGTCAACGACCTGCGGCGCGGCGATCGCGTCACGCTCACCGGCGACTGGAACCGCGGCGTCTTCCAGGCGTATCGCGTCGAAAGCATTCGATGAGCCAGGAGAGTGCGTGAGGACAGGCGGCGACGCCTGTCCTCCCCATCACTTAATCGCGATCGCGCGCGCCTGCTTGAAGTCGCAGACGCCCTTGAACATCTTCTCGAGCGCGTCCTGCAACAGCGTCCGCATTCCCTGATCGAGCGCGAGCTTGCGGAGCTCATCGATCGGCGCGCGACGCTGCACTGCACGCTTCACGTCGTCGCTGCCGGCCAGCAGTTCGTGTACGCCCATTCGTCCTTTGAATCCGCTGTTGCCGCACGCGGTACAACCTTTCGGTTTGTACAGCATCAGCTCGGGGCTGTACGAAACGTTGAGACGGTGGAAATAGTCGCGGCCGTACGCGTCGGCGATCTCGTCGAACTCTGCCTGCGTCGGGTTGTACGCCTCTTTGCACTTCACGCAGAGGACGCGGATGAGGCGCTGCGCCATGATGCCGAGGAGTGCGTCGGCGAAGTTGAAGGGATCGATGTTCATGTCGAGGAGACGGGTGATCGTCTCCGGCGCGGAGTTGGTATGCAGCGTCGAGAAGACGAGGTGACCGGTCAGCGACGCTTCGATGCCGATGGCGGCCGTTTCGTGGTCGCGCATTTCGCCGACCATGATCACGTCGGGATCGGCGCGGAGAAACGATCGCATCGCCGCCGCAAACGTGAAGTCGATCTTCGGCTGCACCTGGACCTGCCGCAATCCCTTCTGCGTGATCTCGACCGGATCCTCCGCCGTCCAGATCTTCATGTCGACGGTGTTGATGAAGCCGAGCGCGGAATGCAGCGTGGTCGTTTTACCGGAGCCGGTCGGACCGACGACGAGACAGATGCCGTACGGTTTCTGCAGGATCTCTTTGAACTTTGCGAGGTTGTAATCACTGAAGCCCATCTTCTCGATCGGCAGCGGCTTCGACGCGGCGAGGATACGCATGACGACGTCTTCGTTGCCGTTCGCCGTCGGGATCGTGGCGACGCGAAGCTCGATCACACCCTTCGATGACTTGAAGCGGATCTTGCCGTCCTGCGGTTTGCGGCGCTCCGAGATGTCGAGCTTCGACATGATCTTCAGGCGCTGCACGAGCGCGTTGCGATGCGCGCCGGGGATCTCCATGAACTTCTCGCAGTCGCCGTCGATGCGCAGCCGGATGAGACACGGGTTGCGCGCGCCGTCCGGCTCGACGTGAATGTCCGACGCGCCGCGGGCCGCTGCTTCGAGGATCAGCTGGTTGGCGAGCTTCACGATGCCGGAATCGGTCTCGTCGATCTCGGGCGCGTCATCCTTCTGCTGGTCTTCGAGCTCTCCCTCGCCGTCGCCGAGCTCGTTCAGGATTTTGGCGAGATCGAGGCCTTCGTTCGATTCGACGGCCGCCTTCTCGCCGTACGACGACATGATGTACGCGATGATGTCGTCCTTCATGCCGACCTGGAAGTCATAGCGCGGCGC
>JAOBAU010000258.1 GCA_025463165.1 Acidobacteriota bacterium
TGTCAGACCGTCCGCCGTCCGCCGGCGTTTTACGAGCACATGATGGAAGGGGAGAGCGCCGCGCTGCAGACGCTCTCTGCTCCGGAGCGAAAACTTCTCGCCGACTTCAGCGGACTGCGCGGCTATCACATGCTCTCCGACGGCAACGAAACGCTGCCGCATTCCGCGGCGTTGTCGCAGGTGCCGCTGCTGCCGGAAGATCACGTCAAAGATGGCGAGCTCTTTCCGCAGGGACGGCTCGATCAGGATCTGCAGCAGGTCGATCTGCGCGGACGCAATTCCTGGCGGCTGCTGATGGCGGAAGTGTCGACGGTCGAGCTGCTCGAAGTGCAGCTCGTCAATGCGGTCGCGCCGTTCATCATCAACGCGCGGCTCAAGCCGCTGATGCTGCGAACGCCGAATCGCGACAAGCACATCGTCAACGTCTCGGCGGTCGAAGGTCAGTTCTACCGGAACAACAAGACGACGCGCCATCCGCACACGAACATGGCCAAGGCGTCGCTGAACATGATGACGCGCACGTCGGCGACCGACTATCAGGCCGACGGCATCCACATGAACGCCGTCGACACTGGCTGGGTGACGGATGAAGATCCGGCCGCCATCGCCGCGCGGAAGACGATCGAGCAGCGCTTCCATCCGCCGCTCGACATCGTCGACGGCGCCGCGCGCATTGTCGATCCGATCATCGCCGGCATCAACAGCGGCGAGCACGTGTGGGGCCAGTTCCTCAAGGACTACAAGCCGACGGACTGGTAGCTCGGGCATTACCCCCGCATCCGCTCGTTCGCGACGAGAATCGCGGCGCTCATCGTCGACAGCGAATGCACGGCGCTCGCGGCGCCGCGGGTGATTGCTTCCTTCGGCATTCCGAACACCGCGCATGAGGCTTCGTCCTGCGCGAAGGTGGTCGCGCCGGCTTCGCGCATTTCGAGGAGGCCGGTGGCGCCGTCGGCTCCCATGCCGGTGAGGATCACGCCGATGGCGTTGGCGCCGGCGGACTGGGCGACGGAACGGAACAGCACGTCGACGCTGGGGCGGTGGCGCGAGACCAGCGGTCCGTCATTCAACTGCACGCGGTATTCGGCGCCGTCTCTTCGGACGAGCATGTGCTGATTGCCGGGAGCGATCAACGCGCGGCCGTCGATGATGCGATCGCCGTTCGCCGCTTCCTTCACTTCGATGCGGCAGGTCTGGTTGAGTCGCTGCGCGAATGCGGCGGTGAAGACTTCCGGCATGTGCTGGACGATCACGATTCCGGGCGCGTCGGCCGGCATCGCTTCGAGGATCTCGCGCAGCGCTTCGGTGCCGCCGGTTGAGGCGCCGAGGGCGACGACCTTTCGCGTCGTGCGCGCGAGCGTTCCACGGGCGGGGGGGAGGACGACGTCAGGCGAGTTGCGAGGTGCGACGACGATCGGTGCGGCGCGCCGGCGGCAGCGTGCGTTCGCGGCGGCGCGAATCGAATCGATGAGCATCTCGGTCGACTCGCCGAGGAAATCGTGCAGCGCGATTCGCGGCTTGGTGACGATATCGACCGCGCCTTCTTCGAGCGCTCGCAGCGCCGTCTCCGTTCCGCGGCCGGCGAGCGCGGAGCAGATGATCACCGGGATCGGATCGACGGCCATCAGCTTGCGCAGGAACGTCAGGCCGTCCATGCGCGGCATCTCGATGTCGAGCAGGATCACGTCGGGACGAAGCTGCTTCATCTTCGTCTGCGCGATGATCGGATCGGCCGCGACGCGCACTTCGATATCGCGCGCGCCGCGGCAGATCGCCACCATCGCCTGCCGCATGACGGCGGAGTCGTCGACGACCAGCAGTTGGAGCGTCATGTCAGAACTGAAGCAGCATCTTCAGTCCGTAACGCGTGTCTTTTGGGCGCGCCGGGCTGTAGTTCTTCTGCTCGAGCGAGTCGTAGTCGGCGAGGAACGCCGCCGTCACTTTCTGCAGCTTCGGAACCCAGTACGCGACGCCGGCGATGTTGCGCGTGCGGTGCTGCGACGTCTTGTCATCCGGTTTCAGATCGTCGTGGCGCAGCAGCAATTCCCACTGCGACGTGAGACGCGGCGTGGCCCAGATCGAGTAACCGTCGCCGTCGATCTCGCGTGCGTGCGATGACGACGCGTCGGTCGTGCTGATGTGATCGAAGCCGGCATTGAAGCGCGGATGCTCGTACGTCACCTGTTCGAGCACGCGCTCGCGCTTCGCGCCCTGCACGACGTGATCGGAGTTGATGAAGCCGGTGATGCGCAGACCTTTCAATATCGGCGAGGCCGGCAGCGGACGGAGTGACGCGCGAAGCTGCACCGACTTCTGATCGTTCGCATCCGCTCGGTTGTAGCCGTCGCCGTTGTAGATGCCGCCGTGAACATCGCCGTGGTTGCCCGGAAAATCGAAGTGGGCGGAGAGGCCGGCGTCGGATGCTCCGATGTATCCCTCGCGATCGGCGAACGTCGGTCCCTGAAAACGGTAGCGATAGATCTGCTCTTCGTAATCGATGAGCGGCGTCTGCTGGACGCCGAAGCGTACCCAGGTTCCTTTCGGCGCCCAGTCATCGAGATTGAACTGCGCGAAAGCGAACTTCAGCCGGAACGTCTGCGAGCCGTTGAGCGAGCTGCCGCTCCCGGTCTCGCGCGTGGCTTCCGGCGTGATGCGGAAGAGGATCCAGTGATTCAGTTTGCCGGTGACGTTGACGTAGGCGCGGTTGATGTTGAACGACGATGCGTGTACCGAGTTGCCGTCGCTGTCGACGGTCTTCGGCGAGCTTTGGTACGTGTAATCGCCGAAGAGAACGGCGCCGATTTTGAACGATGGCGTGTCATCGACGGCCGGTGCCGCCGGCGCCGGTGCCTGCGCGTTGGCTACCGTTGCGCAGCAGATTGCAAGGGCGCCGAGGATGGTTCTGATTCGCATGAAAGACTCCTTTTCGCGGACCGATAGATCGTGGGGCCGGCGTGCAGCAGACCGTGCGCGGCGCCGTTGAGACTCTCGGCGTGGCCGAGGAAAAGCAGACCGCCGGGCGTCAGCAGTTGCGCCAGCCGGTTGATCACTCCGTTTTTGGATTCGCGGTCGAAGTAGATGAGCACGTTGCGGCAGAAGATCAGATCGAACGGTCCCTGCACGCTGTACTCGCGGTCGTTGAGATTGATTCGCCGGAATTGAATCAGCTCTTTCAATTTCGGATGAGCGCGCATTTTGCCATCCTGACTCCCGGTCCCGCGCAACATATAGGCGCGTTTCCAGTCGAGCGGGATGTCGTCGCCGCGCTCGAGCGGCCAGACTCCCTCGCGCGCCGTGTCGAGCACGCGCGTGGAGAGATCGGAGGCGAGGATCTCCACCGACCAGCCGGCCTCGCGCGGGAAGTGCGCGGCCAGCACCATGGCCAGCGTGTACGGCTCCTCGCCGCTGGAGCAGGCGGCACTCCAGGCGCGAATCCGTTTCGGAATCGCGCCTGAATCGCCGAGCGCGCGCCACTCCGGCAACACGTTTTCCTGCAGATGTTCGAACTGCTTCGGCTCACGGAAGAAGCGGGTCTCGTTCGTCGAGATGGCGTCGAACATGAACACGCGCTCGCCATCCTTGTTGGCGACCACGTGCTCGTAGTACGACGTGAAATCGGTCAGACCGAGCGCGCGAATGCGGCGGCTGAGGCGGCCGCTGACGAGCGCCATCTTCACGTCGGCGAGATGGATTCCCGCTTCCCTGTAAATCAGTTCCTGAAACAGCCGGAACTCGCGTTCCGACAGTGGCCGGATTCCGTTTGCCTGATCCATCTGTTACTCCTGCGCGCCGAGCTCGGGAACGACGCCCGCGCCTTCCGCAAGCAGCCCCACCTCGACGTCGTCACCGCTCGCCGTGGCAGCGAGGATCTCGCTGCTGGAGAGGACGTGATCGATGTCGAGGATGATGATGAACTTGCCGTTGCTGCTGCCCATGCCGACGATGCAGTCGACGCTGACTTTCGGACCGAACGCCGGCGCCGCCTGAATCTCGTCGCCATTGAGCTCGATCACCTGGTTCACGGCGTCGGCCATCACGCCCATGATCATCGACTCGTCATCGACGTGCAGCTCGATGATGACGATGCACGTTCTCCGCGTGATGACGGTGGCCGGCATGCCGAACTTCACCGCCAGATCGATGACCGGGACGACGGCGCCACGAAGGTTGTGGACGCCGCGAATCCAGGACGGCGTGCCGGGCACTTTCGTGACCGCGCCGCATTCGATGATGTCGGTAACCTGAAGAATGCTGATCGCGTACTCCTCGCCGGCGAGGAAGAACGTGAGGTATTGATTGCTGCTCGTCACAGCGGTCGTCGCTTTCATCGTCGCCTCCTAGAAGTGGGTGTAGTCGGTGTACGGCGACGTGCCGGTGTTGCGCGCGGCGGCGTCGACGGCGATCGGGTGCGGACGGAACGGAACGGTGTTGGCCTGCTGCGCATCGTGACGGCGCGGCTGCGCGGTCACTTCACGTCCGGTGTTGAAGAACGCGATCGTCTGCTGCAGCGCTTCAGCCTGCGACGACATCTCTTCGGCGGTCGAGGCCAGCTCTTCCGACGCGGAGGCGTTGCGCTGCGTGACCTGATCGACGAGCGACATGGCGCGATTGATCTGCGCGACACCGCCCGACTGTTCGTTCGATGCAGCGGCCACTTCGCGGACGAGATCGGCCGTTTTGCGGATGGTCGGCACGAGCTCGACGAGCAGACGGCCGGAGCGCTGCGCGACGTCGACGCTCGAGGTGGCGAGCTCGCCGATGTCTTTCGCGGCCGCCTGGCTGCGCTCGGCCAGCTTGCGCACTTCGGTGGCGACGACGGCGAAGCCGCGGCCATGTTCGCCGGCGCGCGCCGCTTCAATCGCGGCGTTGAGGGCGAGGAGGTTCGTCTGATACGCGATCTCTTCGATGATCGAGATCTTCTGCGCGATGCGCGTCATCGCTTCGGCCGACTGCATGACGGCCTGCGCGCTTTCGTCGGCATCTTTCGTTCCCTTCACGGCCATCGTTTCCATCTGGCCGCTGTTCTCGGCGTTCTGCGTGATCGATGCGCTCATCTCCTGCAGGCTCGACGTGGTCTCTTCGACCGACGACGCCTGCTGGCTCGTGCCCTGTGAAAGTGACTGCGCGCTCGCGGAGACCTGCGACGACGCGACGGTGAGCGAGGCGGCGCCGGAGCGGACTTCGCCGATGATCTCGGTGAGGCGGCCGATCATGTTCGACAGCGCCTGACCGAGCGCATCGCGATCGGAGCGCGGCGTGACGCGGACGCGGAGATCGCCGGAGGCGATGCCGGCGGCGGCGGCGACCATGGCGTTGTTCGATTCAATCATCCGCTTCATCGACGCGAAGAGCGTTCCGGTCTCGTCTCTGCCGGTCACTTCGATCTGCAGATCGGATTCACCGTCGGCGAGCTTCTCGGCGATGTCGACGACGGCGAGGATCGGGCCGGTGATGCTGCGCGTCACGGCGATGGTCATGAAGAGGACGATGACGATGCCGGCGATGAAGATGATCCACATCGTGGCGCGCGTACGCGCTTCGACGTCGGCGACCACTTTCTCTTTCGCGTTCATCCGCTCGACGTTCTTCGCGGAGAACGACTCGGAGACGCTTTCGAGGCGACGGATCTCATCCTTGAAGGGAGCGATGGCGGCGTTCGCCTCTTTCGGCGAGCGGATCTTTCCTGCGCTGATCGAGGCGAGGAGCGGCGTGAAGCCGTTCGTGTACGCGATCAGATCGTCGCGCATGCTGCGCACCGCTTCCTTGTCCTCGGCCTGCGTGGAGAGACGATCGAGCGTGGCGAGGTCTTCGACGAGCTGCTGATGCTCGTTGTTCCACTTCGCGCCGTACTCGGCGAGCTTCTCGGCGTCGCCGATGTTGAGGAAGGCGTCCTTCTCGTAGCGGCGCAGCGACAGTGCGTTGATCTCCGCCTGGTTGGCCTGCTCCATCAGCTTTGCGTCGGTGTGAAGGATCGAGTAGGTGGTCTGCACGGTGCGCGAGAGACCCCAGAATCCCGCCGTCGCCACGATGGCGACG
>JAOBAU010000267.1 GCA_025463165.1 Acidobacteriota bacterium
TTGGCCGGCGCGAGAAACTCGCGGCCGTTGAAGAACGCGCCGACGCCGACCTCGACGCCGCTGACGTGCTCCATCAGGATGAAGCTCGGCCGCTCGTCGTATGACCAGCGATCGCGCTGCAGGCGAAGGACCGCCGCGACGTCGTCACCGTTCTCCATCTCGCCGACGTAGTTGCGTGTCGACGCGAATCCCTGGCCGCTGAACTTCAAGACGTAACGCGCGCGCGTTTGCGCGACGAAGCGAATCGCCGCGTCGAAATCATCGAACTCATGCGACGCCGCGGTGAGCAAGCCGATGCCGCGCAACACTTCCTGTCCGAATGCGCGATCGGTCTCGAGCCGGTCGCCGAGCGCGCTCCCGCCGATGACGCGATAACCCTCCGCGCGCAATCGATCCTGCGTCTCGCCCCAGCCGATTCCTTCGAACAGGATGAAGCCATCGTCGCGCACCCAGGCGAGCTCGCGCTGCCAGTCGCCGGTGAAGGTGAGCATCCCGCGGAAAATGTCGTCCGCTTCGGGATCGCCGACGAAGACGCGGACGTCATGACCGGACGATTGCAGGCGGAGATAGATGTCCGCGAGGTCGTTTCCTTTGCCGATGCCGAGGACGCGCAAGGGAACGATTTTACGAGGTAAAGCGTATGCAGGAGTACGTGCGAGTGATTGGACTGATTGCGGCGGTGTTGTTGATGGCGATGGCTGCGAGCGCGGCGGATGGCTGGCAGCCTTCGGTGCGGCCGGACAAAAGCGGCGCGCGGTGGACGTTTGTCGGTTGCCGCGACGAGGTGATCGAGTGGAACTGCTGGATCGGAGACATCCGCGGCGAGATGTGTCAATGGCGGCGCAACTCTGAGCAGGGACCGATCCTTCGAAGTGAAAACTACAGCGAATCGTGCGAATTCATGTGGGCCTCCGAGACCGTCGAGAAAACCGGCGAGAAGTTCAAAGTCGAATTCTTCGATGGCGGTCGTTCGTATTTTCGATTGTGGGAAAACGAACGCGATGCACCGCGGAAGTTCACGATCGGCGTCGTCATTGAAGGGCGCGAGGTCGCGCAGTACACGTCGCTGTGGGATCGCTTCACGGTTTGGAACGGTGAAGTCCGTTCGCCGATGGACGCGAAGCTCACCAGTGGAAAGCCATTCCCGGCGATTGAACGAGTGCAATCACTGATGGACGAGCGTTCCATCGAGGACGCACGAAAGGACGCCACCGATTTATCGGCTCCGGTCGCCGTCGAATTCGGCTTCTGGTTCGATGAGCGACACGAAAGCGCCGCGAAGTCGGAACTTCAGTCGCTGGGCTGCCGCTGGCTGACAACCGCCGACCGAAAAGGAACGATCGGACCGTTTCCCGGCCACTGCGCGAAATCGGTTTCGCTCGAGGTTGCCACCATCGCCAAATGGCACCTTCGTTTCACGCGGCTGGCTCAGCAATACAGCGGCCGCTACTACGGCTGGTGGCGTCCTTCTTACAGATAAAGCGTGACTTATCGCTCTCAACAGAGTAAGTTGCATGGGTTGAGGAAATCTCCTCACCCTTCAGACTCGTTGAACTAAGTCAGCGACCCTGAACCCGCCTTCTTAGAGTTCCACCACCCTGTTGTCTGGCCGCGAATCGGCCACGGGAGTCTCTCAATGAAACTGCATATCGGAAATCTCGCCAAAGACCTTACTGAAGCCCAGCTCAAAGACCTGATCACGCCGTTCGGCGAGACCACCTCGATCGAGCTCGCAACCGACCGCGACGGCGGCTCGAAAGGTTTCGGCTTCGCCGTTTATAACGATGACGATCACGCCCGCGCGGCGATCGCCGGTCTCGACGGCAAAGAAGTCAGCGGCCAGTCGCTGAAGGTCAGCGAAGCGCGCCCGCGCAAGAGCGATGCGCCGGCAGCAGCCGCGCCCGCGTCCGGAAACTAATACCAGTCGGGGAGAAGCTCATGGTGAGCTTCTCCCCTGCAACCTGTCGTTCGGAGGAAAAGCCCATGAAGAAAGCGACCATCAAAGTTCCCGCCGCCCGCAAAGCACCGAAAATCTCCGTCTCCGAGCTCAACGTCAAAAAGGCCGCTGCACGCCTGCTGACGGTCAAGCTCGTCTCGACCGAAATCTCGTACGTCCAGCGGACGCTCGGCAACACCGCCACGCAGGATGAGATCGACGCGCATGTCATCGCCGTTCGCAAGATGCCGTGGGCGGAAATCGCTCTCGCGGACTAATTCCGTGCCGGCGCTGCGGTGCGCATCCGCACCAGCAGCGCTGCCGCCAGCAGTAACGCGACACCGTCGGCGATCAGCACCGCCGGCGGAATGCCGGCGATCGGCGCGAACGACATCCGCTTCAGCATCGGCTCGAGCAGCGGCAGCTTCAACGCCGCGTCGAAGATCATCGGCGCGGCCAGCGCGCCGAACGTCCACGCGATCCGTTTCCTCTCGAAGATTCGCGACGCGATCACGACCGGCGGAATGACCAGCGCGCAGCACAACACGCCGACCGCAACCATCAGCGGCGTACCGCCGAGAATGCGCGCGATGACCATCTCGTCGCCGTGTCCGGTGATGAACGTGACGAATCGCGCCAGCGGCAGATTCGCGAAGACGAGCACCGCACCGGCGACGCGAAAGCGCGGCGAGCGCAGCACCATCGCCGCGCCGATCCACATCAGCAGATAGCTGAGCGACGGACCGGCCGCCGTCGACCAGAGCCACACCAGCGTCTGCTGACAAACGGGCGGCAGATAAAAACGATTGAACGTCATCGTCCCCCAGCAGCCGCAGACGAGGCGGCCTGCGAGCTGATGCGTCAACTCGTGCGCCTGCATCGCGACGAACGTCAGCAGGAACAGCGGCGCGATGAGGTGCAGCGGATTCTTCATGCGCCGGAGATACGAACGACGGCGCCGCGGGTTATCCGGCGACCGCCGCGTCGGTGATCTCCAGCGCGCGATCGATGATCTCGAACGACTCGCGCAGCTGCGCCTCCGTGATGCAGAGCGGCGGATTCGTGAAGAGGTTGTTCCAGTTCACGAACGCGTACATCCCCTGCTCGCGCAGAAACGCCGCCAGCTTCTGCATCTCCGGACTCGTGCCGTTGAACGGCGCCATCGGCTCTTTCGTTTCGCGATTGCGCACCAGCTCGAGCACGCCGAACAGTCCGATCGAACGGACGTCGCCGACCGACGGATGCTTCTCTTTCATCGCCGCGTGCAGCTCCGTCATCACCCGTCCGACCCGCTGCGTGTTGCCGAGCATGTCGTCGTCGATCATCACCTGCAGACACGCTTCCGCCGCCGCGAGACTCATCGGATGCGCGTTGTACGTCAGCCCGCCGTAGTACACGTTCTTGTCGTAGTACGCGGCGATCGATTCCGTCATCGCGACCGCGCCGAGCGGCAGATACGCGGACGTCAATCCTTTCGCCATCGTGATGAGATCGGGGACGACGTTCCAGTGATCGGCGGCGAACCAGCGCCCCGTTCGTCCAAGTCCGCACATCACTTCATCGCAAACGAGGAGAATCCCGTTGCGGCTGCAGATCTCGCGCAGCCCCTGCAGGTAACCGTCCGGCGGAATGATGATGCCGTTCGTGCCGGTGACGGTCTCGATGAAGATCGCCGCGATCGTGTGCGCCCCTTCATAGCGAAGGATCTCTTCGATCTCCTCGAGACAGCGCGCCGTGAACGACTCGTCGCTGTCGCCTTCGCGCCAGAGATGGCTGCGGTATTTGTACGGATCGAAGAAACGGACGACGCCCGGGATACCTGGCTCGTTCGCCCAGCGGCGCGGATCGCCGGTCAGCGAGATCGCGCCGGCCGTCGCGCCGTGATACGAGCGATAGCGGACCATGATCTTCTGCCGCCCGGTCACCGTCCGCGCGATCCGTATCGCATTCTCATTCGCCTCGGCACCGCCGAGCGTGAAGAAGAAACGATCGAGATCGCCGGGCGTCAGTGACGCCAGCAGCGGACCGATGCGCGCCCGCACCGCGCTGGCCATTCCGGGACCAGCGTACGCCAGCTCCTCGGCCTGCCGCTTGATCGCATCGATGACGCGACGCTCGCCGTGGCCGATGTTCACGCACATCAGCTGCGAGTTCATGTCGATGTAGCGCTTGCCGTTCGCGTCCCAGAAATAAATCCCTTCGCCGCGAACCATCGGGATCGGATTCACGCTCCCCTGCGCGGACCACGAAAAAATCGTGTGGCGCTTCGTCAGCGCTACGATCTCCTCGGCGGACATGGCGGCGGCGCGTTCGGTGCTCTCAGTGATAGTCATCGTCGATCCTCTCTCGGCATCAGGAACGCGCGCAGCGCGTTCCTCGGTCATGGCGTTATAGTAATCAGCTTCCGCTCATTCAGGAGGAGCCAAATGGCAGCCGATCTCACGACGACGTTCACCGGCATCCGCTTCGACAATCCGTTCCTGCTCGCCTCCGCGCCGCCGACCGAATCGGAGAGCAACATCATGCGCGCGTTCGAAGCAGGCTGGGGCGGCGTGGTGACCAAGACCGTCGGCCTCCATCCGGTCGTGAACGTGAAGGGACCGAAGACCAAGTTCCTTCGCGCCGACGCCGAGTCGTACAAGCTGTCGATGAAGCGCCGCCCGAACACGGCTCTCCATTCGTCGTGGAACTGGGAGCTGATCTCCGACAAGACGATCGACTGGTGGCTGCCGCGCATCGAAAACATCAAGAAGGCGTATCCGAACAAAGTGCTGATCGCTTCGATCATGGCCGGCTCCGGCAACGACAAGGAACTGCACAACTGGCAGGAGCTCGCGAAAGCAGTGCAGGAGCGCGGCGCCGACGGCATCGAGCTGAACTTCTCCTGTCCGCACATGGACCGCGTCGACATGGGCTCCAACGTCGGCAAGGACAAAGTGCTCTGCTCGGTCGTGACAATGGCGGTGAAGGAAGTGGCGAAGATCCCGGTGTGGGTGAAGCTGACGCCCGCCACCGCGAACATCGTCGAGGAAGCGGAAGCGAGCTTCCGCGGCGGCGCCGATGCAATCTCATCATCGAATACGTTCCCGTCACTCCCGCTCATCGACCTCGAGACGCTCGAGTTCGAGATGAACGTCGAGGGCTACGTTTCCTCCGGCGGTCTCGGTGGACCGGCGATTCTTCCGCTGTCGCTCGCCAAGATGTCGCAGCTGACGCGTGCGTTTCCCGACAAGGCGTTCAGCGGCATCGGCGGCGTGGCCACCTTCGAGCACGCGCTCAACTACTTCCTCCTCGGATGCGGCACCGTGCAGGTTTGCACCGCCGCGATGCTCGACTCCGCGATCGGCCCGAACGTCATCAAAGCGCTGAACGGCGGCATGGCGGAGTTCATGGAACGCCGCGGCTACGCGAACCTCGAGGAGTTCCGCGGCATGCGTCGCGATCGCATCGTTCCGCACTCGCAGATCAAACGTCCCGATCAGCTCGAGTATCACGGCGGTTACCAGGACGAAGCGGTCGAGGGTTACGCGAAGCCGGAAGTTCCCGTGACCGCATAACGCCGTGGCAGACGAGCCGGCTGTCGAACGCACGATCGTCGCGAAACATCATCTTCTGGTGCGCCTGTCGCACTGGCTGAACGTGCCGATCCTCGCGGCGATGATCGTTTCCGGTCTCGCGATTTACTGGGCGTCGCCGGTCCATCAGCATCCGCCCGATCGCATCACCGGCAGCCGCGACTACCTCGCCGATGCCGGTGCGTTCGTCGCGCGCATCGTTGGCGTCCACGACGCGAAAGCGCAGCGCGAATGGTTCTACAACCATTTCTCGATCGGCGTCTTTCAACTCGCCGAAGCGCTCCGGCTGCACTGGCTGTTCGCGTATCTCTTCATGCTCGCCGGACTGATGTACGTGATCGGCATCTTTCGCAGCGGAAGTTATCGCGCCGTGCTGCCGCGACGCGGCGACCTGCGTGAAGCGTTCGCGATGATTCGCTACTACCTGCGACTCGGCAAGCATCCGGTCGTGACGTCGAAGTACAACGCGTTGCAGCGCGGCGCGTACGCGTCGGTGCCGCTGTTCGGCGTGCTGGCCATCGCCAGCGGCTGGGCGATGCACAAGCCATCGCAGCTCGGCTGGCTGGCGCGGATGTTCGGCTCGTACGACGGCGCGCGATTCATTCACTTCTGGACGAGGTGGGCGTTCATCGCCTTCGCGATTCCGCACGTGTTTCTGGCGATTGCGGATGGATGGGACACGGTGCGCTCGATGGTCACCGGCTGGTCCGCGCGTGTGGGAGCTCCGCATGAGTGACGAAGAAGTTCCGCCGACGGTCGAGGAAGTGCCTCCGATCGTCGAGGAAGAACCGGTCGTCGAAGAACCGCCTCCGCCTCCGCGACCTTCAATTCTTCATCGACTGACGATCGAAACGGAACCCGAGCCGCGCCTCATCGACGCCACCACCCTCCGCAAACAAACGCGCCGCGACTTCCTCCTCTTCGGAGCCGGCGTCGCCGCCACCGCGGCCGGCGCGTGGTGGCTGCTGCCGCGGCATCTCGACTCCATCGCCGTCCGCGCATCGCGCGAACGTTTTCTCAATCGTGCGCTGACGTTCGATGACGACGTCGCGGAAGCGCTCTACTCGCGCAATCGCCTCGTGCAAACCTACTCGCGTAAAGACGTCACGCCGCTGCGCAACAACTACCACAACCCGACGCCGGGTCCGGGCTATCTCAGCACGTGGTCGCTCACGCTGACCGGACTCGCGAGCGGCCGCGATGCCGTGCTGTCGCTCGACGACCTGCATCGACTTTCGCGTCACGAACAGATCACGCGCCTCGTCTGCGTCGAAGGATGGAGCGCCATCGCGTGGTGGGGCGGCGTGCGCTTCGCCGATCTGCTCGCCGCATATCCGCCACACCCGCGCGCGAAGTGGGCGGCGATGGAATCAGGCGTCACCGACTACTACGTCTCCATCGATCTCGACACCGCGCGCCATCCGCAGTCGCTGCTCGCCACGCATCACGATGGCGCGCCGCTCACGCTCGCGCACGGTGCGCCGCTGCGGCTCGTCGTCCCGATGAAGCTCGGATTGAAGAACATCAAGGCACTGACGAAGATCGCGTACCTCGAAAAGGAGCCGCGCGATTTCTGGGCCGAGCGCGGCTACTCGAAGTATGACGGGTTGTGATCAGCCGCGCCGCGCGACCGCTTCGATCTCGAGCAGCAGTTCCGCACGACAGATATCCGCCTCGAGATAAATCGCCGGCGCCGGGATGCGCGGCGCGAGCCGCTCCGCGATGCGCGCGCAGTCGTTGCGATCGCGCACGTAAACCTTGAGCGAGATGATGTCGCTCAGCGTCGCGCCGGAAACGACGGCGACGCGATCGAGATTCTCGATCGTCTCATCGAGCTGCGCATCGACGTCGCCGTGATGACGCGATTCGTGGCCGACGATGCTCGCCGTTCCGGAAATGAAGACCAGTGATCCCGCGACCGTCGCACGTGAAAACGACGGACTGCGCGGACCGTACTCGCGCGGATAATCGTACGCGCTCACCTGCCGCGGATTCTCGACCTGTTCCGCGGCGCCGCGCGACGCGACGAAGTACGTCGCCAGCGACCCTTCGCGCATGCCGACCGCACTCGCTGCCGGAAGATCGGCACGCAGTCCGTAACCATGCGATGCGAACGCATCATGACGTCCGCGGCAGAACGCGTGATAGCGCTCCAGCTCACCATCGAGGGAGTTGATGCCGCGCACATGGTTCCAGACGCGCAGCAGATTCGGGAACCCTTCGCGCCGCGCGGCGCGGACGATGGCGTCGTAAACGCGCGAGCCGGCCGCGCCGGCGTCGTCTTCATTCGCGACGATCGCGCCGAAGAGAAAATCGTCCGACATCGCCAGCGACAGCTCGCCGTCCTGCAACGAACGGACGTCGCCGTCGCAGCGCCAGACTTCGGCGACGTCGTCGCCGAGGATTGGCAGTGGAAGGGAGATCTCGACGAAGCCGCGCGTCAGCGCGGCCTGCGCCGCCCCGTTTTCACTAAAGCGAATGACGCCGAGCACGCCGCCATCGAGCGACGAGAGATCGGCAACGGAGACAATGTCCGGGCGGAGTTCCATTTGCGGCGCGCACTTTACACCGGTCACTTCAGATGGAACGAAAAGGCGATATCGAAAATGACGTCGACCGGCTGCCCGCCGACCGTGCCGGGGACGAACTTCCACTGCGAGAGCGCGACCGCCGCGGCTCCGTTCAGCGTCGGCAGCGGCGACTGCGTGAGGAAACGGAGACTGCGGATGCAGCCGCCAGCCGAGACGACGGCTTCGAGCAGCATCACCGACTCCTGACCGCCGATCATTTCGTACCGCGCCGCCTCCGGAAAACGCGCCTGCACGCGTTTGGTGACGACCGGCGGCGTCACGTCGCTCGACATGCGAACGACCCGCGCGGCATTCACCTTTTCGGGCGCCTGCCAGTCAAGGCATGGCTCGTCGTCATGAGCTTTCACGACGAGGATCGGCGCGGTGAGCGGACTGGAAACGGAGTTCGTCGACGCGAACGACAGATGAAGAATCTCGTCGAGCGCGTCGCGGCATCCGCCGCGCAGGTCGATGTCGAGCGGCGCCGATTGCACGCGTCCGGCGCCGTCCACCGTCACGTTTAATACACCGAGCCACTGATTGCGGCATTTCGATTCGCTCATGATGGCGTGCACGAGACCGGCCGGCAAAACGTCGGGCAGATTGAATGCCGGCCGCGCCACCGCCTGCGACGGCATGCGCTCGGATGGAAATGGATCGCGCACCCGCTTTTCGGGAAGCGGACAATTGGCTGATTGCTTGCGGCATCGGCCGTAACGCGCGGCGTATTCGGCGTCGGTCAGATACTGCAGCACGATGCCGCTGTCGTTGTCGCCCAGGAGCTCGTCGCTCTCGGCGGTCTGCACCCATGCGAGCAGGCGCGGATCGTCTTTGCTCTCAGCGCCGAGCATTCGCGACAGCAGCGTGCGGGCGAATTCTTCGCGGTTGCTTCCGGCCTCGCCGCGCGATTCCGTCGCCGTGGCGCGCAGCGATTCCGGGATCGCCTTCGGATCGGAGGCGTAGCTGTGCACGAGCCAGGCGAGCGTCTGATATCGCAGCGCCTCCGGCCCGGCCAGTGACGTCGACAAGAGCGCCGGCGGCAGCTTTTCATCGGACTCGCGGAGCACCGACAGCAGCGCCGTCCAGGCACGCGTGTCGCCGCTCTCGACGAGCCTCGACGCCACCGCCGACACGAGGTCGTCGTGACGCCAGAGCGCGGCGCGGAAGAACTGGTCGAGATTGCCGAGCGCGCGTGGCCGCAGCTTCGTTTCGTAGAGCGAGAGCGCATTCAATCCGCCGCGGCGTCCGATCGCAACCGCCATCGCTTCGTCGACGCTCGACGGCAGCTTCGCGCTCGCGGCGGCAGCGAATGCGACGTCGTCGTCGGAGCCGATCAGCGCGAGCGCGCAGATTTCCTCACGTGCGGCGCTGCTGTCGGTCTCGCGCGCGATCGCTTCGCGCAGCGATGCGGCGAGCGGCTTCAGATCGCGAACCGCGGCGATGCGCGCGGCGGTCGCGCGCACGAGCGGCTGCGGATCGGAGAGCACCGCCACCAGGTGCTCGGCAAGCGCGGCCGCGTCCGGCGCGAGCACGAGCTTCGCGACAGCAGCGGGAGTCGTCGCCGCGCATGCCTGCCGCGCAGCGATGACGATCACGAACAACGAAACGAGTCTGCGCATCGCCCGATCATGCACGACGCGGCATACCGCGCGCTAGAATGGCCCGCGCTTTCAGCCGTCTCGTTCAGCAAGGAGCATCCCGCAATGAGAACCGTGATCCGCAACGGCCGCATCGTGACCGCCGTCGACGACTACAACGCCGACATCCTCATCGAAGACGGCAGGGTGGCGATGATCGCGAAGTCGATCGACTTCGAAGCCGACAAAGTCATCGATGCGAAGGGACGTCTCGTCATTCCCGGCGGCATCGATCCGCACACGCACATGGAGCTGCCGTTCGGCGGCACGTTCGCGTCCGATACGTTCGAGACCGGCACGAGGGCGGCGGCGCACGGCGGCACGACGACGATCATCGACTTCGCCGTCCAGGGCAAAGGCGAGTCGCTGAATCAGGCGCTCGACAACTGGCATGCGAAGGCCGAAGGGAAGACGTCGGTCGACTACGGATTTCATCTCATCTGCACCGATCTTCCCGATGAGCGGCTACCCGAGTTGAAGTCGCTGATCAATCAGGGCGTGAGCAGTTTCAAACTGTTCATGGCGTATCCCGGCGTCTTCCTCGTCGACGACGGCACGATCTACAACGCCATGCGCGTGGCCGGCGATGCGGGCGGCCTGATCTGCATGCACGCCGAGAACGGCGTGATCATCAATCAGATCATCAAACATGCGCTGGCAGAGGGGAAGACGGCGCCGAAGTATCACGCGCTGACGCGGCCGACCCTGGCGGAAGCGGAAGGCGTGCATCGCGCCATCGCCATCGCGGAGATGGCCGATTCGCCGGTCTACATCGTCCATCTCTCATGCGACGACGCGCTGCAGGAAGTGACGCGCGCGCGCGACAAAGGGATCCCGGCGTATGCGGAAACGTGTCCGCAATATCTCTTCCTCGACTACAGCGTTTACGAGAAGCCCGATTTCGAAGGGGCGAAGTGGGTGATGACGCCGCCCATTCGCGAGAAGCACAATCAGGACAAGCTCTGGCGCGGATTGCAGTACAACGATCTGCAGGTCATCTCCACCGATCACTGTCCGTTCTGCTTCAAGGATCAGAAGCAGCTCGGCCGCGACGACTTCACGAAGATTCCGAACGGCGGACCGGGCGTCGAGCATCGGATGAGTCTCGTCTACAACGGCGGCGTGGTCGGCGGACGGATCAGCGTCAATCGCTTCGTCGAGATTACGTCGACGAACGCCGCGAAGATCTTCGGACTCTTTCCGCGCAAGGGGACGATCGCGGTCGGATCCGACGCCGACATCGTCATCTTCGATCCGAATGAAGAGCAGACCATCAGCGCGAAGTCGCACCACATGAACGTCGATTACTCGTGCTATGAAGGAGTGACCGTGCGCGGCGTGACGAAGACCGTTCTCTCGCGCGGCGAGCTCGTCATCGAGGAAGGAAACTACGTCGGGAAGGCGGGGCACGGACAGTTCCTCAAGCGCGGCCTCTTCAACTCACCGCGCGGATAGATCATGGCCGATCGAAAGACTGTTTTGCTCGTCGAGGATGACGAGGGACTTCGCTACGCGTTCCGGATCGCCATCGAGCGCGCCGGCTTCGACGTCGTCGAGGCCGCGCAGGGCGACGATGCCGTCCACATCATCAACGAGCGCGGCGACGAGCTTTGCTTCGCGATGCTCGACATGCTCGTGCCGAAAGTACACGGCTCGTCGCTGATCTTCCACATCGCGGGCACCGCGCCGACGCTGCCGGTCGTCGCCGTGACCGGCTATCCCGATCGCGTGATGTTCGCCGATCCCGCCGATCGGCATGTCGTCAAAGCCATCTTCCTGAAACCGGTCGCGCCGGAGGATGTGGCAGGTTTCATCGCCGCACGACACGCGCGCGAACCGCGTGCGTGATAATAGAGGTTCGTCCAAAAATTCGTTCCGGAGGCCGTCCCGATGTCCATTGTGAAATGCGGTCTGATTCAAACGTCGCTCGCTGGCAGCAGCGACGATTCGCTCGACAAGATTCGCGAGGCACAGATCGAGAAGACGCTGAAGTACATCGATCAGGCCGGCGCGGAAGGCGTGCAGATCATCTGCATGCAGGAGATCTTCACCGGTCCGTACTTCTGCGCGGAGCAGTCGACGCGCTGGTACGACTCCGTCGAGAAGATTCCGGACGGGCCGACGACGCGGCTGATGCAGGAGTACGCGAAAAAGTACTCGATGGTCATCGTCGTCCCGCTCTATGAAGAGGAGTCGACCGGCGTCTACTACAACACCGCCGCCGTGATCGACGCCGACGGCACCTACCTCGGCAAGTACCGCAAGAACCACATCCCGCACGTCGCGCCAGGTTTCTGGGAGAAGTTCTACTTCCGTCCCGGCAACCTCGGCTATCCCGTTTTCCAGACCCGCTACGCGAAGGTCGGCGTCTACATCTGCTACGACCGCCATTTCCCGGAGGGAGCACGCGAGCTCGGACTGGCCGGAGCGGAGATCGTCTTCAATCCGTCAGCGACCGTGGCCGGACTTTCCGAATATCTCTGGAAGCTCGAGCAGCCGGCGCACGCTGTCGCCAACGGCTACTTCGTCGGCGCGATCAATCGCGTCGGCATCGAAGCGCCCTGGAACATCGGCGAGTTCTACGGACAGAGCTACTTCGTCGATCCGCGCGGCCAGTTCCTCGCGACGGGCGCACGGGACAAGGACGAGCTGATCGTCGCCGACCTCGACCTCGACAAGATCCGCGAAGTGCGCAACACCTGGCAGTTCTTCCGCGACCGCCGGCCGGAAACCTACAACGGCATCGTGCGCCTGTAAAAAACACTGTGGAGGCGGGCGCTTCGCCCGCCTCTGCGCGCCACCGAGTGGCGATTTCAGTCGGACGCTTCTGATGCACGCACCGGATGTTGACGAATTAGCGCGCGAACGTGCGGTCACGCGATACGCCCTGCCTCTTTGTCTCCACATTCCGATCGCTACGCGCGACGAGACTTCTATTGAGCGGTTTATCGGACGTGTCGAGCGCACACTGGCCGGCCGCGGTAGTCGTGCAGCCCTGTTGGTTTCCGCGTACGAGTTTCCGGAAATCGACATTCGACTCCCGATTTGGGAGCAGCCCGGCGTCGATATGTTGCGCCGCGCTGACCAGGTGTGGGTGCACGTCGACTACCGCGACTATCGCGGCGCGTATCGAAGAGCCTTTCCTCATGAGGATCTAACGGATCGCGTGCTCGATCACGTCGTGAATCGGCGGGTGGCGCGGCTGAAGCGATTTGATTTTGTCCGAATCGTTCCGATCTCGCGCGGCGCGAACTCCAGCAGCGGCGGATTGCCGGAGAAGTGGGGTGTCGCTTATCACAGCACGCCGCAGATGGTTGCGGTCAATGCCGCGAGCCGCGAGTACATTCAGTACGCAGATCTCGGCGAGATTCTGAAGATGCTTGACGTCAAGACCGGCGGCGCATTGCAGGACCCGGTGAACCTGGCTCAATCGCTCGTGCGACCCCCTGCGCCGCGATAGTCCTGCTGCGCTCGCGTGACTGGATTGCGCGACAAGCTCCGCGCTTCCGACTTCCTCGTCGCCGCATACAACGCGCAGGCTCGCCAGCTCAGCGCCACGCTGACCGCAGCCGGCCTGCAGGACGTGGCGGTCGGTACGGTCGACAAGTTCCAGGGAAGAAGGCGCCAATCGTGTTCTTCAGCATGGCGAGCTCCAGCGGAGCCGAGCTGCCGCGCGACATCGACTTTCTCGCCTGCTCGAGGTCGCGTGCAAGACGGCCGATCAGATGCGCCTCGTGAACGGGCTCTGCCGGTTCGTCGAAATGGCACGGTAAACTGTCGCGCACTTCATGCGCGACCACATCCTCTTCCACGTCAACGGCCGCGAACATCAGGTTCGCGCCGCCGAGGTCTTCACGACTCTTTCCAATTACCTCCGCTACGGACTCTGCGCGACCGGCACCAAAGTCGTTTGCGAAGAGGGTGACTGCGGCGCGTGCACGGTGCTCGTCCGCCGCGCGGCAACCGAAGAGTATCGGCCGATCAACTCGTGCATCCAGGCGCTGCATCAGCTCGACGGGATGTCGATCGTCACCGTCGAAGGTTTGCGCGACGGCGAGAACCTGAGCGCCGTTCAGGAAGCGATGGTCGCCTGTCATGGCGCGCAGTGCGGTTACTGCACGCCCGGCTTCGTCGTCGCGATGACGGCGTTGTACGAGAAACACGATCGCGTCGATGAGAAGCAGGTCCGCGATGGACTGACCGGCAATCTCTGCCGCTGCACCGGCTACGAGCCGATCATCAAAGCGGCGCTCGCGGTGGATGGCGCTTCCGCCGCGAAGATGCGCGATCGCTATCCCGATCTTCCCGAAGCCGGCGACGCGGTGCAGACCGATCGCTTCTTCGCGCCGTCGACGCTCGACGATGCGATCGCGTGGAAACGCGATCATCCCGGTTGCACGATCGTTCAGGGCGGTACCGACGTCGGCGTCTGGGTGAACAAACGCGCATTCAACGCGCCGGCCGTGCTCTCACTCACGAAACTGCGCGAGCTCGATGAGCTGCGCGAAGAAGACGGCGTCATCGTCGCCGGCGCGAACGTCACCCTCGCCGCGTTCGAGCGCTTCATCGAACATCGCATCCCCGAGCTCTTCCGCATCCTCAACATCTTCGGCGCACCGCAAATCAAAAACGCCGGCACGCTCATCGGCAACATCGCCAACGGCTCGCCGATCGGCGACACGCTGCCGTACCTGATCGTCGCGGACGCGGAGCTCGAGCTCAATGGCGGCGCGCGACGCGTCGTCATCAGCGATTTCTACAAAGGCTACAAACAGTTCGACCTCGGCAGCGACGAGCTGATCACGCGCGTGCGCGTCCCGATCATTCGCGACACGCTGAAGCTCTACAAAGTCAGCCGCCGCCGCGACCTCGACATCTCCGCATTCACGGCCGCGTTCCGGCTCGTGATGAACGACGGCGCGATCGAATCGTCACGCATCGCGTACGGCGGCGTCGGCCCGCTCGTGCTGCGGCTGCCGAAGACCGAGGCGTTCCTCGCCGGCAAACGGCCATCGCTCGAGCTCTTCACCGAAGCGGGCGCGATCGCACGGAGCGAAGTCGCCCCGATCACCGACGTCCGCGGCTCGAAGGAGTACCGCCTGCAGCTCGCGGAAAACATCCTGCCGCGATTCTGGTACGACGCATTCGAGGTGCAGCGATGAGCTCCGTCGGACGCAACATCCCGCACGATTCCGCACCCGGTCACGTCACCGGCGAGTCGATCTACATCGATGACATGCCGTTCGCGAAGAACGAGCTGCTCGTCGATTTCTTCTGGGTGAAAACGGCGCACGCGCGCATCCGTTCGCTCGACCTTTCGGCAGCGGAAAAGATCGACGGCGTGGTCGCGCTCTACACGCATCGCGATCTCGCGCACAACATCTTCGGACCGATCATTCAGGACGAGCTGCTCCTCGCGGAAGCTGTCGTGACGTTCGTCGGACAGCCGATCGTCATCATCGCCGCGGAGACCCGCGAGGCGATCGCCGCGGCGAAGCGCGCCATCGTCGTCGACCTCGAGCCGCTCGAACCGGTCTTCACGATCGAAGCGGCGAAAGAGAAGAAGCTCTTCATCGGACCGACGCGGTTCATTCGTCGCGGCGATGTCGAAGCCGCGTTCCGCAATGCGGAGCACGTCATCGAAGGAGTCTTTGTCAACGGCGGACAGGACCACTTCTATCTCGAGTCGCAGGCCGCGCTTGCAGTGCCGGGCGAATACGACGCCGTCACCGTCCACTCATCGACGCAGAATCCGAGCGAGGTCCAGGAAGTCATCGCGCATCTGATCGGCATTCCGCTCAACAAAGTCGTCATCGTCACGAAGCGGATGGGCGGCGGCTTCGGCGGCAAGGAGTGTCAGGCGACGCATCCGGCCGTCATGGCAGCGCTCGTCGCCATCAGGACGAAACGCCCCGCGCGCATCGTCTATAACAAAGACGACGACATGCAGGTCACCGGCGGCCGTCATCCCTATCGCAACGACTACAAAATCGCGTTCGACAACAACGGCGTCATCACCGCGGCGAAGATCGATTTCTTCTCCGACGGCGGCGCGTTCGCCGATCTCTCGACTTCGGTGATGGGTCGCGCCATGACGCACGCCGACAATGCGTACTACCTGCCGAACGCCGACATCACCGGCACGGTTTGCCGGACGAACTACGCGCCCAACACCGCGTTCCGCGGCTTCGGCGGACCGCAGGGAGTCGCCACGATCGAGAATGCGCTCGAAGAGATCGCTCTCTTCCTCGGCATTGATCCGCTCGACGTCCGCCGCCGCAACTGCTACGGCATCGACGATCGCAACACGACGCCGTACGGCCAGCGCGTCGCCAACAACATGCTGCCGAGACTCTTCGACGAGATCGAGCCGCGCAGCGATTACCGGAAGCGCGTCGCCGAGATCGCGGAATCCAATCGCACCTCGCGCACGCAACTGCGCGGCATCGCCTGTACCGCGGTGAAGTTCGGCATCTCGTTCAACACGAAGTTCCTCAACCAGGCGAACGCGCTCGTCAACATCTACCTCGACGGAACCGTGCAGGTCTCGACCGGCGCAACGGAGATGGGACAGGGCGTCAACACGAAGATCCGCCAGCTCGTCGCCGACGAATTCGCGATCGCCGCCGATGACGTGATCGTGATGGCGACG
>JAOBAU010000275.1 GCA_025463165.1 Acidobacteriota bacterium
CCGGCGCCCGATGAGCGATACGTGTCGACGCGCAGGTCTTTGTCGTTGATCTCGATCTCGATGTCTTCATCGATGTCGGGATAAACGTAAACCGATGCGAACGACGTCTGCCGGCGCTTCGCTGCATCGAACGGCGAGATGCGCACGAGGCGATGCACGCCGTGCTCGGACTTCAGATATCCGTACGCGTAGTCGCCGCGAATCATCAGCGTCGCGCTCTTGATTCCCGCTTCCTCGCCCGCCTGGTAATCGACCATCTCGCCGCTGAAGCCGTGGCGTTCGCAGTAGCGGAGATACATCCGCAGCAGCATCTCGGCCCAGTCCTGCGACTCGGTGCCGCCGGCGCCCGGGTGAATGGCGAGGATGGCGTCGCGCTCGTCGTGCTCGCCGGAAAGCTTCATCGTCATCTCGACGACGTTGATCTCTGATTCGAGCTGCGCGACGAGCGCTGCGATCTCGTCGTCGACGACTTCACCTTCGCGGTGAAAGTCGAGCAGCACGTCGAGATCGTCGGCCTGCTTCGTGAGCGATTCGCTGGCGGCGATCCGCTTCTCTACGCGCGCGCGCTTGCGTCCGACTTCCTGCGCGGCTTCAGGGTTATCCCAGAAGCCGGGTGCTGACATTTCGCGCTCGATCTCATCGAGCGTTTTTCGCGCGGAGTCGGGGTCAAAGATAGCTCCGGACCGCTTGCAATCGGTCTTTGAGGTTTGGGATTTTCGACAGCGTTTCTTCAGTCATGAGGTTCCTTTTGCGCGGAGCTTATCGCGAGTTGCGTGCGTCAGGCCGGTTCGCTTTCGATGATGCTGACGACGCCGGCGTCGATCACTCGCGTCAGCCGGAAGCGGTTGCGCGCCAGCAGTTCGCGATGCGCATCGAGCGAGCGGTGTTTCCCGCCGGTGATGGCGAGCGCGATCACGTCGAGAAATTTCGCGACGTCCGAATCGCTGCCGGAGGTCAGCAGCGGCTCGATGACGAGCAGCCGTCCTTCGTCGGGAATCGCGCGGCGCACATTGCGAAGAATCGTGGCGCAGTCCTCTTCCGGCCAGTCGTGGAGTACGTGCGAAAGGATGTACGTATCGGCGCCGGCCGGAACGCCATCGAAGAAACTGCCGGCGACGAGCTCGCAGCGATCGGCGACGCCGCGACGCTCGAGCAGCGCTTGGGTCGCGGTCGCGGCATACGGAAGATCGAAGAGGATGCCGCGCATCCCCGCGTGGCGGCTGAGGATGGTGGTGATGAGGTTGCCGGTGCTGCCGCCGATGTCGGCGAGCAGGCGCACCGACGAGAAGTCGTACGCGTCCGCGATCGCGGCGGGCTCGTCGCCGTAAAACGCGAGCTGCGTTTCCGCGGTGCGCTCCGCCATCGCCGGCGTGGCGGCGGCGAACGGCTTTGAGCCGCCGGTCCGCTCAAGCACCGGCTCGCCGCTTTCGATGCTCTGCGCGAACTCGCCGAAGGCGCGCCACATGCCGGTGCCACCCATCGCGAGCGTCGCCGATGCCGCATGACGCGGCGCGTCCGAGCGAAGCGCCTCGCCGTACGGCGTCAGTGTGAAGATCGGTCCGGTGTCTTCGCTCACAAGTCCAAGCGAAGAGGCGGCGCGCAAAAGGCGCAGCAGCGACGGCTCGTGCGTGCGCGTGATTCGTGCGAGCTCGACAGGAGTCCGAACGCCCGCGGCAAGATGATCGGGAATCCGGAACTGCACCAGCGCGTGGACCGTCCGCGACGCGACGTGCCCGAGCGCGAGCCGCATCACATACGAGTGCGCATCGGCAGAATCCATCGGCGCGAGAGTGTCGTTGCTCGCCGCGGTGGCGTCAAGCAGCCTTTCTTCGCACGATCGCGATCGTGACCGCCGCACATGCGAACCACGCGAACCAGTCGCCGAAGCGAATGTACGGCGTCGTGGTGTGCCGCGCGTGAAATTCGGCGTAGATGATGCCCTGACGTCCCATCGGCAGCTCGTCGAGAATCCGTCCGGTCGGATCGACGAGTGCGGAAATGCCCGTGGTTCCGGCGCGCAGCAGGTAGCGATCGGTTTCGATGGCGCGCAGCCGCGCCTGGTTGAGATGTTGTCGAGGTGCCGAGGTACCGTCGTACCAGGCATCGTTGGTGATGGTGATGAGGACGTCGGCGCCGTGTCGGACCTGCGCGCGCGGAATCTGTGGATAGACGATCTCGTAGCAGATGGCCGGTCCGTAATGGAAGCGGCCGACGAGCGGCGTGTCCTTCGTGCCGAACTCGAACTCGCCGACGGCGTGCACGAGCTTCTCGGCGAAGAAGAACATCTTGCGCAGCGGCACATACTCGCCGAATGGCACGAGACGGATCTTGTCGTAGTGGCCGATCGTCTTTCCGCCGCTCACGAGAAACGCGGCGTTCCAGAGTTTCGAGGACTGTCGCGGATCTTCGGCGACGGAGCCGAGGATGATGTCGGCATTTTTCACGCGCGAGGTTGATTCGATCGCCTCGCGATAGAAGTCGGTCGACGAGTACGAGAGTGGGACGGTCGACTCCGGCCAGATGACGATCGACGCGCCGTGCGCGAGCGCTTCGTCGGTCATCGCCATCATCCGTTTGAAGATGTCGACGAGGTTCGATTCGTTCCAGCGCATCTCCTGCGAGATGTTCGGTTGAAGCAGCGCGGCGGTCGTCGACGGTGTGCCGGTCGGACGCGGGATCAGTTTCGCGGCGACGAGTCCGGTCGACCACCAGACGA
>JAOBAU010000283.1 GCA_025463165.1 Acidobacteriota bacterium
GACGGCGGGACCGGAGATCGCGCACCTCTGCTCGCGCTACATGCTGATCGACCGGCGAGCATCGCAGGCGCGCTACATGATTCCGTCGCATGTGCGGCACGTCGACGCGACCGTGATCGCCGCGGAGCGATGGATCGACGCGAATCTCTCCGGTCCGATCACCATCACCGATCTTGCATCGGCGATCGCCGTCTCTCCGAAAACGCTGTCGCGGCGGATCTCCGCCGCGACAGGCTCGTCGCCGATCCGCTTCCTGCAGCGACGGCGGCTGCTCGAAGCCGTGCACCTCATCGAGACGACGACGCTCACGCTCGACGCCGTGGCCGAACAGGTCGGCTACCAGGACGCGACCGCGCTGCGGAAGATCGTCAGGAGAGAGCTGGGGACGACGCCGTCGGCGTTGCGGCGCTGATTCACTCCACATACAACATCGGCTCGTCTGCTTGTAGTAACTTATAAGTGTCGTTATAGGGATCGTCAAGAGATTGGCGTCCGCTTGTCGCTACCTACAGGAGCACTCCGTCCGAAGCTTCTTCTCACCCGCTACGGTGATCGTGATGAGACTCGGCGAGCGGATTCGCGAGCTCGTGGATGCGAAGAACCTCACGCATTCATGGGTGGCGGTGGAAGCGGGGATGACCCCGACTACGTTCAGCCGCATCCTCAACGGCGAGACCGAGGATCCCAGTTTCTTCACCATTCTGCGGATCGCTCTCGTCCTCAACGAGCCGATCAGCGCGATCGCCGGCGACGCGCCGGAGGTCTGGAGCAACGAGGACCTCGAGCGGCTGGCCGCCGACAGCGCCTGGGCCGCATCGCGCGCGGTAGTCCGCACACGGACGTCGACGAATCTCGACATGCCCCTGCGCGCGAAAAGCGGCGGACGGAAACGGGTCCTGCCGGTCGCCGCCGATCGTCGCGGCGCGCTGGAGCCGGAGAGTTTCGAACTGCCGGCAGCGCGCGTACCGGCCGCGTTTCGCCGACTCGGCGCCGACACGGTCTTCTCCGTCATCGGCGAATCAATGACCGGCGCCGGCTACAACGAAGGCGACTTCGTTTACGTCGCGACCACGCGCGACGTTCGCGCCGCCGCGAACAAAATCGTCGTCTGCACGATCGACGGCGTGCCGCTCCTGAAGCTCCTCCGCATCAGGGATCGAAAAATCGTACTCGAGAGCGCGCATCCCGATCATCCGCCGCGCGTCATTGATGAGGATGCCGAGCGCTTCCGGTTGCGCGGCATCGTGGTGGGACGCCGCGCGGCGCGGTGAGGCAGTCAGCACTGGCCATCATCATCGCGCCTGCCCGCACGACGAAGAAGGAGAGAGCTCCTGTCCAGAGCTGGAACGTTCAGGTCCATTCTCGCGGTGTGTTTCCTCGTTTGCGCCATCCCCGCGGCCGCCGATGGCGATCCGGTTGCTGCCGGCCTGAAGTTCGGTCTGGAGCGGGGCAGCACTCTGGCGCCGTTCGGAAACCCGAGAAAAGAAGCTTCTCCTCGGTCATCGCGATCGTTGTGCAGGAGATCGGGCGGCGGTCTGTCACTCCATTAGCAACGGACGCCTGCATCCAGTCCGTCCGAAGGGTACCCGATAGCCTGATCGTTGGCGGCGCGCTTTGCGCTGTTGCGTTCTGTATTGCGGCGATATGCTATCATTCCTTATCTCCTGAAAGGTGGTGGTGAACATGGCGACGCGACTGCCGCTCGTGTTTTTGCTCGCGTTCGGATTGGCCCTGACTGGCGACGTCGAGGCGCAGCAGGGAAAGGCGCGCTCACGTCCGAAGGTGACGCAGAAGCTGGTGTCGAGGGTGCTGGAGCCCGGCGACACCACGGTTGTCGAATGGCAAGTCAACGGCACCGAGCCCGTACACGTTCATCTGCACAACAACAACAAGGCCGCGGGGACGATGGAAGGCGGCGACGATCAAGTCGTCGTCAGCTCGGGCGGAACGCCGAACGTCGTGAGGCGCGTCGTGACCGCCCGTGCGCCGGGAGTTTTTCAGATCGAGGCGGAAGCCGAATCGGACGGTGACGCGAGGGCGGTCGAGATCGCGGCCGCATTCCGCCGCGAGCTTCGGCGCATCGCCGAGGACGTGCGGGCGGCGCGGCGGCACACGCCTCAGCGGCAGTCGGCCCAATTCGTTCTGCAGGTGATCGATCACACCGAGGGGGACGTGGCGCGCTCGCTGCCGTATCGCGAGCTGGCGCCGTTCCGCGACGCGCTCGCGGCGTTCCTCACAGAGCTGCGCGCCGAGATCGTGGCGGCGCAGCCTCGGGCGAGTCTGAACGGGATCGTGCTCGTGGCGGATCGAACGGACGAGGCCTCGTGGCTCGATCGGCTGGCCGAGTGGCTCTTCGACGCGAGCGACAAGTCGACGATCGGGACGCTCTGCATCCGCACCACGCCGGTCTCGCAGGCGAGTCTGAAGTTCTATCCGAAGAGCTTCCCGTCCGACGTAACGCCCGTGACGTCGGCGAGTCTGCTCACGCTCTACCTCGGCCGCTATGTCTACGAGATCGAGCGCGGCGGCTACCTGTCGAGCAAGAGCGAGATCGATCTGCTTCTCGGGGCGCAACGGACTGTCACCTGCGCGCTGCGGACGCGCGATTCCGATCCGCACGCCTGCCGGTTGCTCAGCGGGTTTCAGGAGCCCTGTCGATGACCGACGTTGCGATCGACGAGCCGACCGCCACCGCGAAACAGCTCGTGCTCCGCATCCTCGGCTACGGTGTCTGGGTGGGAATCGCGCTCGCGCCGTGGCTCGGCAAGCTGAAGGTCCGCGGCTTCAGCGCGTTGATCGAGCTCTACCCGGAATCGCTGCAGGACTGGTTGATCCCTGTGTCCGCCGCGCTGGTGGGGATGATCGTCGTGGTCATCGACTTCGCCACGAACGAGCGGACCTCGAAGGCGGCGATCCGAAGGTGGTTCATCGCGACGGTTATCGTCTTCGTCGCGACGCTCCTGACCATGGTCTGGATCTATCCCGATCTCGTCGTGCGCGTTGAGAAAGGCCTGGAAGGCGATCGCATGGCGTACCTCGCCGTCGTCACCGGCACGCCCGAAGTTCCGGGGCGTCTGCCGGCAAAGTGCAAATGCACGCCGGGGGATCCCGCGGAACAGTGCGTCGGCGATGTCGGGCTGAAGCCGGACAACGTCCGGACCTGCTTCGGTGCCGTGCGCATCAATCGAGCGACGCGTGCTCTCACACTGCTGTATCTCGCCGTCATGGCATCCTTCGCGGGCGCGGTCGGTCTCGGCTGGTTGCAGTGGAAGAATCGCGAGCATGTAAGCTGAGAAGTGAGCAGTCGTCCACCGCGTCTCGCTGCCCTTTGACGTCTTTCGCGGCGCGACCGCCGGCTCGATGGTCCTCGTCAACAATCCCGGCTCGATCCGCTGGCCCTTTGGCCACGCATCGCTCTTCCGACGCCCGGAGCCTTCCTCGCATCACGCCGGGCCGCCGTTCCGTCGCTGATTGCTGGCCGATTTTCGCCGCGGCGCCGACGTTTTTCTCCGTGGAACACTCGTCCGAAACGAGAACCATCGCACGCTTCGCGGTGGTTTCTGCGCGGGGTTCGGGTCCGAGAATGGCGACCTTGCGAGTCAGCTTGCGAGTTACAACGACCACGCCACTCAGAAGAGCTGCGAAACTCTGCATCTTGTAGCTCGCAAGCCGTTGAATCCGGGCGCTCAGAAATACGCGGCGAGGCCGAAGCTTTCGAGACGGTTCGCGAGCTTGCGGTCGAAGGTGGCTACCGCTTCGTATCGGTTCGCCATCGCGACGGCCACGATCGACGCATCGGCGAGCGACGGGAGGGGGCGCGGCCAGACGTCAAACACTCGCCGCCATGGCGACTCGTCGGTGATCTGGACGCCGGGCAAGGCGAGGAGATCGCGGGTCAGCTTCGCCAGCTCTTCGTCGCGGATGCTGTACGCGCTCTGCAGGACGTACACGATTTCGAAGACGACGAACTGCGGGAGGATCGCCACCAGTTCACCGTCTTCCGCTTTCGCGAGCAGCGCCTTCGCAGCGTCGCGCTGCTTGTCGTTGCGGTGGACCATGAATGATAGGAAGACGTTGGCATCGACGACGACGCGCTGCACGTCAGATGCGTCCCCGGCGCTTTCGGGCTTCTTCGATCACCTTCACGACGTCAGTGGGCCCGTGTTTGATGAAACCTTCCCAGCGGTAGAACGCCGGGCGTTCGGTCGAGACGGCGACTTTGCCGCCGCGCACTTCCCACGTGAGCCTGGCGCCGGGCTCCAGGTCGAGCGCTTCGCGGACTTCCTTCGGAACGGTCGTTTGGCCTTTGCTCGTCAGCGTTGAGGTGGGCATTCGTCGCTCCTTACCTGAGTATACCGGCGGTAAGGACAGATCATTCCGGCGATCGCGCTTAACTTCGGCAGGAATGCGCCGAGGTTCGTCTTGTCAAACACGGCCACCAGCGCGCTCACTTTGCAGTCGAGCGCCACGCAAGCCGCGGGATCGTGACGAGGTCGCCACGCTTCTGTCGCAGCTCGTGGAGGCGGTTGCCGAAGACTTCGCCAACCGTCTTCCTCACCCGCCATGCGCAGCCCTTCACGTTGACAGACGCACGCGTGAATATACGAGATTGCTTGTAATGCAGGAGCGTATACGCAGGGTCCCGTTGCTCGCCGCCGCCGACCTTTTCGGCGCAGAGCAGACGAGCTTGGCCACATCTTCGGAGTTGAAGACGGAGACCAGATCCGTTGGCTTGCAGTCCAGCGCAACGGAGAGCCGCAGGATGGTGACGAGGTTGGGCGTTCGGCCTCCGCGTTCCAGCTCGCTGATACGCGCCTGGGGAAAGCCGCAGCGCTCCGCGAGCTGCACCTGTGTTTCGTCGCACAGCAGAGAACATGGCAGCCCGGCAGGCGTAGACCTCGGCTTGTCAGTGATGCGGCGCACCGGCTGGCCGGTCGCGTCTTAGGGTGATTGTGCGCCCGCGCGTATGTCACACCATACTTCGACGGCTCTGCGGACGTAAGTCACGTAACTATAAGTCTTTGCAGATGAACGCGGGGGAGCGTCCACTGCCGGGGATGGATGCCGCGCTTGATGGCCGCATTCTCGGCCGGGCAGTCCGAACGCATCCCAACCCATCGGATTGAGCGCCGCGCGCTCCTGCATCCGAAAACATCGATAGAGAGCATCGCCGAGGATGTAGTTCCGGCCGTGGCCGACATGGAGGTCGCCCGACGGATACGGAAACATGTTCAGCATTAGAACCGACGCCCGGCGCCGCGACATCGACCTCGGCGACCTTCGCATCCGCCCGCGCGCGCTGCCACTTCTCTTCGATCAGTTTTGGTTCGTAAGGCATAGGCGCGGGAGTATAGCGAGGGCGTAGCGCCGACGGCTCGTCGGCTAACCTCAAAAAGCATGCAAGAAATCTCTAGGGTTTGCAGCAAGTAAGGACGTATGATCGGCCCCGCTTTAAGGAG
The DNA here is from genome assembly GCA_025463165.1 of Acidobacteriota bacterium. Classification (GTDB taxonomy): domain Bacteria; phylum Acidobacteriota; class Thermoanaerobaculia; order Gp7-AA8; family Gp7-AA8; genus JAOBAU01. The sequence continues at coordinate 5,460 of JAOBAU010000283.1, forward strand.
GAAGTTATGAAGAACCTTCGCAAGGCAATCCTGGCCGTTTCCTTCGCCGCCCTCTTCATCCTGGCCGGCACCACAGCGCATGCAAGTTGTCCCACGATCACTCACTTCTTTGGCTCCCCATCCAACTGGTACGTGTTCTACGTCGACTCGACTTGCCTTACCAGCTCAGGGGTTACGCCGGTCTCCGTGTCGTGGTGCTACCCCTCGTACGTACCGGGCTACTCGTACGGGATGGGCTATGACAACAACACGACCTGGTCGTTCACCGTCCCTGCCGATGGTGGCGACTTTACGAGAAAGGCGAACTGGACCGCGAACACGCAGGTGAGTTTCTCCTCTCCGACTTCGAGCGTTTTCGACGATATCCGTGGCTATGTGTGCGTCACACACAATGGCTACACGTCGGTTTACAACTGGTTCTACATCTCCGGCGGCAGCTCGAGGAGCCAGTGGTGCGACACCCAAACCGTGTCGTTCAGCGCCACGGCCGGCGACACGATCCAGCTCATCATCGAGAACACGCGCTGGGACTCCAACGCCGTCACGGAGGCTGGGACGCCTTACGTCGTCAACTACTAGCCCCAGGTTGGTGCTTGCGCTAAGCGACGGCTCGGGGATCTTCCCTCGCTACGAATTCCAAACGAGGGTGACCGGTCTGATGCGCCCGAAGAAGAAACAAGGCCTTAACGTGGGAAGAGATCACGCTCGATCCGGTCTCCCGTACGGGCTGGTTCAAGCTGGCCGACCACAAGAATCGGCGGAAGGCCATTACGGCGCGCGGCGCGCTGCATCCGCAACTCGTCGATTATCTGTTCCGCATCCGGCCGGCGAAGGCTTCAGGTTGGTCCATCCCAATCCCGCGACCGGCTTCGCCTACGTGGACATCCGCAAGCAGTGGGATCACCTGATCGAGATCGCGAGCCGCTTGCCGGGGTATCCGCTGGAAGGGAAGAAGGCCGACTTCTTCAACTTCCGCCACACCGGCGCATCCCACATCGCCGCGCGTGCGCGTGACGCCCGCCACCTGCTCGATGTCGTGCGGATGATGGGGGATACCTCCGTCGCCACCGTCAACCGCCATTACTTCAACTTCGATGAAGACACGCTCCGCGAAATCATCGAAGGATGGGCGCTGCCCGAAGTACCCGACGTTTACGGATCGTTCCGCCTGCCTCTCGCGAGCTAACGCCGCAGCCGCCGCAGCGCGTCACAGCCGCCATGTCGAGCCACCCGCAGCCCTCCGTAACGCGCTCTCCCTCTAAGGCGCTGAGTGCCCCTCCGCGAGCGCTCTCCGATCGTATTTTTTCCGTGGAACATCGCTCGAAAGCGCCCGAGTGTTCCACGGCAAAAACTGTCATTCGGATACGTGCGCGATCACGAAAAACGCAAAGCTCGCGACTCACCTTGCGACTCGCAACTTTCTAAATCGGGCCTCTGAAAACACGAAAGCCGCCGAAATGGCGGCTGGTGAGTGCTTTAGATTGGCGGGGCCGACGGGGCTCGAACCCGCGACCTCCGGCGTGACAGGCCGGCGTTCTAACCAACTGAACTACGACCCCGCGGTCGTTTGGAAATCCTGCTAACGGCACCTCTGCGGGTTCCATTCCCCGAAGAGGCGCGCATCGTAGCGGGCGGGGGGGCGGTCGTCAAGTGGTGTAGCACGGGAGGGCGGGGGCGGTGCGGAGGGTGGGGGCGGCGGCATCTTTTGCGGAGAGCGCGGGCGACGAAAGCGGCCAGCGGATTCCGATCTCCGGGTCGTTCCAGGCGATCGACCGATCATTCTCCCGATCGTAGAGAGCCGTGCATTTGTAGACCAGGTCTGCTACGTCGCTCACCGCGCAGAATCCGTGGGCAAAACCGGGGGGAACCCAGAGCATTTTGCGGTTCTCTTCGCTGAGCTCCGTGCCGAACCATTCGCCGAATTGCGGCGAGCCTTCGCGGATGTCGACGGCCACGTCGAACAGCGCGCCGCGCGTGCAGCGCACGAGCTTTCCCTGCGGATTCGGCTGCTGATAGTGCAGTCCGCGCAGCACGCCACGCGCGGAGCGCGAGTGGTTGTCCTGGACGAACGTCTCCACGATCCCGGCCTCGCGAAAACGGTCGAGGTGATACGTCTCCATGAAGAAGCCGCGATCGTCGCCATGCACGACCGGCTCGAGCAGCAGCACGCCGCGAAGAGAAGTCTCGATTACTTTCAAGCGGCGCGCATGATAGCGCGCCTCCAGGAATAGACTATTGTTGTTGACGTTCGGAGGTACGGAAATGCTTCCGCAGCAACTCACGCCACTCCCATTCACCACCGGCTTCGTGCCGCGTCATGCGCCCGACTCCATCCGAGTCGCGCTCACCGGCACCGATCCGCTTGCACGCGCCGGCCTCTCGTCGATCCTCGGCGCGTTCGAAGATCTCGACGTCGCCGGCGATCTCGAGCTCGACGCGCGCACCGCGTTGCGTCTCGGACTTCTCTCCGCTGATGTTGTCATCTGCGACATCGGTACCGCCGCCGGTGCGATCACCGAGCTGCCGAAAGTCGAACAGCCGCTCCTCGTTCTGATTGCCGATCGTTCCCTCGCGGCCGCCGCGATGAACGCCGGCGCTCGCGGCGTCCTGCTGCGCACGACGGCGCCGGCGCGCATCCACTCCGCACTTCGCGCCATCGCGGACGGCATGGTCGTCGTCGACGATGAGCTCGCCGAACGCGTCCTGCTGCATCCGCGCGCGAGCGTCGAGATGATCGAGCCGCTCACCAATCGCGAGCAGGAAGTGATGCAACTCCTCGCCGCCGGCCGGACGAACAAAGAGATCGCGCAGAACCTCGGCATCAGCGATCACACCGTGAAGTTCCACGTCAACGGCATCCTCGGCAAGCTCGGCGTCGAATCGAGAACCGAGGCGGTCGTGCATGCCGCGCGGCTCGGCATCGTGATGCTGTAACGCACGCAGGGCGTAAGTAACTTTTTTTGCGGTTGACGCTGCTGCACTCTCCAATTCTGGCAGTTTATTTGTAGTAACGGGAATCGCCGTTCACCTCTTTGGAATGGAGAGATTCCCCCATGAACCCCAGGCTGATCCTCACCGCGATCTTCACCGGATCGCTCCTCGCCGCCACCTCATTCGCGCAACCACAAACCTTCCCCAACTCCGTCAAATACAAAGACAGCGGGATCCGGAACGCCACCGGCCGCTCGGGCTCCGCCGCGATTGAAGCGCGCGCGCTCGTCAATAAAAACGGCTCCGGCGATCTCGAAGTCACCACGGGCACGTTCGACGATTCATCGGCCGCGACCGGCGTTTCGAAGCTGCAGTTGAAACTCGCGACGGCACACACGCCCGACACGCGCAACTACAACGACGTCGATGGCGCAAACGTCAGCATCCATCTCGACGAGCTCTATCGTCACGAGACGTTCGACCTGCAGGCGTCCGTGCGCGGCGTCGATGGCTCACGCACCGACGTCGTCGATGCGATCGCGACCGCGGTGCTGCGTCCCGATCTCACGATCACGAACGTTTCTGCCGCGCCGCACGGCGTGGTCGGATATCCGATGACCGTGCACGCGACCATCCGCGAACAGAACGGCGACGTCGGCGCGCGCGCCAATTGCCGCCTGCTCGCGAACGGCGCCGAAGTCGATCGCGCCGAAGGCATCTGGGTCGATGCCGGCGGCACAGTCGATTGCATGTTCCGGCATCCGTTCGATGATGCCGGCGACGTTTCGTTGCAGGTCGCGGTCGACGCCGTCAGTCCAGGCGACTGGGACGACGCGAACAATTTGAGCGAGCCGGTCTCGACGCACATCTATGGCGAAGCGCAGGCGGTTTACGCGTCGTCCGTGCATGCGCTGATGAATCACGACGTCTCGACGCAGTACTCGCACAGCGCTGTCTGGGACGTGCACAGCGATGGCGATTCGACGACCGAGCAACTCGATCTGACGACGTGGGTGCGCGGACCGATCAATCTGCTGAATGCGAAGCTGAGCACGTCCGCGCAGACCGATGGACAGACGATTTACGACTATCCCGACGTGCAGTTCCCGCGTGGTTTTCGCAAGCCGCCGCGCTCGCGCGTGACGTGCGGCAGCGGAGAAGCGGGCAGCGCGCGCGTGCAGCTTTGCTACAACCCCGACGCGAATTTCCCCGAGGGGTCGACGATGGTTGAAGTGAACTACTCGAGCTCGAACGTGTTCTACCACTCGTGGGGTTACGACTATTCGCGCGAGCCGGTATTCGGTCCGCCGCAATACGTTTTCGACACCACGACGCAGTACAACGACATTACGCAGCCGCTCGGTAATTCGGTGCAGTGGGATGTCACGCTGTCGGACGGCACGCGGCTCTGGCGCGATCAGCCGTTCCTCAGCTCGCTGGAGAGTCGCGACGATCGGATGGATCGTCCGTGGTCCTGCGGTTTCTCACCGCGATACGGCGAAGTGTGCAGTGACTATCACTCGACGTCGTCGCGCCGCGAAGGCTTCCTGACGATCTTCCAATAGATGATGTGAAAGGAGGGCGGGCTGTGAGGCCGCCCTCCTTTGCCGCACAATGCGGGGATGAGCGAAACCGCATCGTCGCCCGAATCCGTCCGCCGCCGTGAATGGCGGCTCGCCGGCATCATCTTCTTCGGCCTCTTCGCGATCGCGATCCTCTACGCCGCATTTCTCATCCTCTGGCCGTTTCTCTCCGCGATCGTCCTCGGCGCGATCATCGTCACGCTGACGTTCCCGACGTATCGCCGCGTCCGCATCAAGCTCAAAGGACGTGACGTCGGCGCGGCCGCGGTAATGCTGGCCGGCATCACGCTGCTCCTCGCGCTCCCACTCGTCGTCCTCGGCGTGCTGCTCGTGCAGCAGGCGAACGGACTCGTCAATCAACTGCAATCGACCGACACGCAGGCGATCCTGGCGCGGCTCGACCTCTCGCATCGCCTCTCGTTCGTCAGCCGCTACATTCCGAACTTCGATCCGTCGACGATCGATCCGCGCCGGCTCGTGTTGCCGATCGTGCAGAAAGCTCCGGGCTGGGTCGCGGCGCACGGCGCGACCGTCGTCGCCGGCATTGCGGGCGCCGTCGTCGAATTCTTCCTCGTGCTGCTCGCATCGTTCTTCTTTTATGTCGAAGGAGAAGCGATCGTGCGCGAGCTGCGTGTCCTGTCGCCGTTGCCGTCGCGATACGACAACGAGTTCGGACAGAAATTCAAAGACGTGATTGATGCGACGTTCCGCGGTCAGATGATGACGTCGCTCGCACAGGGAATCGCAACAGCGATCGGCCTCGCCATCGCGCGCGTTCCGGGATCGATTTTCTGGGGCTCGGTCGCGGTGATTCTTTCGCTGCTGCCGATGGTCGGCGCCGCGGTGATCTGGGTTCCGGCCGCGATCTATCTCTTCATCTCCGCATCGATGGGCCACGCCGCGCCCTGGCAGCCATGGTTCATGACGTTATGGGGAGTGCTGATCGTCTCAACGATCGACAACATCGTCCGTCCATGGGCGATGAAAGGAAAAGCGCAACTCCCCGCCATCCCGCTCCTGTTCGCCGTGCTCGGCGGCCTGCAGGCATTCGGTTTCATCGGACTCGTGATCGGACCGCTGGTGTTTTCGCTGTTGATGACGATTGTGGATATTTATAAGAGGTCGTTCAGGGAGAGGCCAGTCCTTTCCTGACGGAGGTGCTGAGTGCTGAGTGCAGAGTGCTGAGTCGCTCCGCGTCGACGACGCCTCTTCTCAGCACTCAGCACTCAGCACTCAGCACTACAATCTTTCCATGCATCGACTCATCCTCACCCTCGTCCTGACATTAACCGCGCTGACCGCCAGCGCCGAATCCTGGACGAAGTATCCCGACTCCGGCTGCATTGGCGGTTCGACCTGCGGCGGACGTCACCATCAGCTGAAGATCAGGCTCGAGAATCGGCCGGTGGTTGGCGTTCGATTCTTTGCGCGCGATGACGTTGGCGAGCGGGCCGGTGGTTCGTTGCGGGTGAAAGTCGGCGACACGATCGTGAAGGACGACATCGACATTCGTCGTGAGGGCTCGATGATCACGATCGATGTCGATGCCGTTCGCGGGAACACGCTCACGATCGAGCCGGTGTCGGACGATGAAGTGAAAGTCGAGCGGATCGAAGTGTTGTATGGCAACCCGCGAATCGTCGTCGACGACCGTCCGCGCTTTCCGCAGACGCGGCCGGGACGCGCCGGCTGGCGGCAGTATCCGGAAGACGGACGCTGCATCGGCGGCCGCGAATGCCGTCAGAACGGTTCGCGTATCACCATCGTTCTCGACGAGCTGCCGGTGCTCGGCATTCGTTTTCATGCGCAGGACGACATCGGCGAGCGCGCCGATGGCCGGCTGAAAGTGCGCATCGACGAAACCGTCATCTCCTCCTACATCGACATCCAGCGCCGCGGCAAAGTGCACGAGCTCGACGTCGACAACGTTTACGGCTCGAAGCTCGTCATCGAGACGGCGAACGACGACGAGGTCGACGTCAAAGACATCGAAGTGCTTTACGGCCGCGAAACGGAATCGCGTCCGCGCAGCGGCGGCTGGAAACGGGGCGGCGGCATTCTCGACGAGAAGGGCGGCTGCATCGGCGGCGATGAATGCGGCGGCACGCGCGCGCAGATTCGCATCCCTCTGAAGATGCGGCCGATCGATTCGGTGACGTTCTACGCGCACGACGACGTCGGCACGCGCGCCGGCGGCGAACTGCGCGTGCGCATCGACGACGAGATCATCGAAGATCACATCAACGTTCGCCGCGAGGGGAAGTCGCAGACGATCGACATGAAGAAAAAGGGCGGCCACGTACTGATCATCGAACCGGCCGCTGATGACGAAGTAGTCGTCGAAGACATTCGCATTCGCTATGCATACTGATCTTTCGCGCAGCGCGGCGCGCGTGCAGTCGGCGCTCGATGCGGCCGGCGTCGTGGCGCGCGTTGCGGAGCTGCCGGCGTCGACGCGTACGGCGGTCGAAGCCGCGCGCGCCGTCGGTTGCGAAGTGGCGCAGATCGCGAAGTCGCTGATCTTTCGCGGACGCGACTCGGGAGCGCCGATCCTCGTCATCGCCAGCGGCACGAATCGCGTCAATGAAACGCTGATCGCTGCCGTGGCCAATGAAGCGATCGAGAAAGCGAATGCTGACTTCGTGCGCGAGCGGACCGGCTTCGCCATCGGCGGCGTGCCGCCGGCCGGACACACGGAACCGATCCGCACCTTCATCGACGCCGACCTGCTCCGTTTCGAGCGCATCTGGGCCGCGGCGGGAACACCGAATGCCGTATTCGAGTTAATTCCGTCTGATCTCGCCAAACTAACGAACGGGACGATCGTCAAAGTGACGTGACGGCGGCAGGCTCGCCGTTTTCCGGGACCTCCAATGCGTCGAGCGCTGACACTGCTTCCACTGGTTTTCGTCGCCTGTTTCAACGGCTATTCGTCCGACGCGCGGCCGTCCGCGCGCGAGTTGCGCGTCCATCGCGGCGCATTCGCGAGCGATGTCGTGCTGACCGGCGAGCTCGACGCCGAGCGCGGCGTGCAGATGTCGGTGCCGCCGCTGCCGGTCTGGCAAAGCTCGATCAAGTGGATTGCTGCCGATGGCTCCGAGGTAAAAGCAGGCGAGCGGATCGTCGAGCTCGACAACAGTTCGATCACCTCGAATCTCGAGGAGCAGCGCCAGTCGCTCATTCAGAACGAGCAGGAGTTGACGCAGAAGGAAGCCGAGTGGACCGCGAGCCTCGCGCAGAAACGGCTCGATCTCGAAAAACGAAAAGTCGAGCTCGACAAAGCGACGATCGATGGCGGCGTGGCGCGCGAAGTGCTCGCCGCGCACGATTACAGCGAGCGGCAGGTGAAGCTGACGCGCGCTCGCGTCGAGTTCGCGAAAGCGCGCGACGTGCTGACGTCGACCGAGCAATCGATCGTCGCCGATCGCGCCAATCTCCTGCTCAAGCGCGACGGCGTGAAGCGCGAGCTGCAGACGAAAGAGCAGGGACTCAATGACGCCGTGCTCACCGCGCCGCGCGATGGCGTCGTCGTCATTCGCGATCATCCGTGGGAAGGGCGGCGGCTGCAGGAAGGCGATTCGGTCTGGGTCGGCGTGCCGCTGGCGCTGTTGCCGGAGCTCGATTCGATGCGCGTCGTCGCGGCGCTGGCCGACGTCGACGATCGGAAGATCGCGGTCGGGATGCCGGCGACGGTCGTGCTCGACGCCTATCCGGGATTTCAATTTCGTGGACGCGTTTCCGACATCTCCGCGGTCGCGCAGGAAAGCGCGAAAGCATCGATGCGGCGCTCCTTCCGTGTCGCGGTGAAACTCGACGAGCTCGATCTGGCGCGCATGCGTCCCGGTCTCTCCGCGCGCGTCATCATTCGCCGGAACAGTGCGCCGAACGCGCTGCTCGCGCCGCGCGCCGCGCTCGATTTCTCATCCGCGAAAGCGAAAGCGCGCACCGCGAACGGGAAGCTCGTCGATGTGACGATCGGCGCCTGCAACGCGCAGGAATGCGTCGTCACCGCCGGCCTGAATGAAGGCGATCGCCTCGCGCCGGCGCGCGTCATGGAGGCGCCCGATGCGTAAGCTGCTTCGTCCGCGCATCGCCATTCCGCTGGCCATCGCGGCGTTCTTTCTCCTCGGCGGGTGGACGCTGCGCAACAAGCTCGCCGCCGATCGGCAGGGCGAATGGGTTCGCGTCACGCGCGGCGATCTCGTCACCGGCATCGACGTCTCCGGCACGCTGACCGCCGTCGATGCCGGCAGCTTCGGCCCGCCGCAGCTCGACGACGTCTGGGACTTCAAGATCTCGATGATGGCGCCGGAAGGCGCTGAGGTGAAGAAAGGTCAGCCGATCCTCGGCTTTGATACGACCGAGCTGCAGAAACGCCTCGAACAAAACAGCGCGCAAAGCGAGCAGTCGAAGAAAGAGATCGAACGCCGCCGCGCCGATCTCGCCATGCGCACCGCCGACGAACGGATGGGACTCGCCGAAGCGGAAGCGCGGCTGCGCAAAGCGAGCCTGAAATTACAAACGCCGCCCGATCTCGAAAAGCTCAACGAGCGTAAACAGGTCGAGCTCGATTACGGGCTGTCGCAGCGCGAAGTGGCCGACATCCGCGGCCGCATCGATGCGCTCGAGCGCGCTGCCCGCGCGGAGATTCTCCTCCTCGAAAGCAAACAGCAGCGCGCCGCCTCGATCGTCGCGGAGACGGAACGCGCCATCGCGCAGATGACCGTCGTCACGCCGCGCAACGGCACGGTCGTTTACGTGCAGAACTGGCGGCGCGGCGAGAAAAAGAAAGTCGGCGATACCTGCTGGAAAATGGAGCGCGTCATCGAGATCCCCGATCTCTCGCGCATGCGCGCCGACGGCGACGTCGATGAAGTCGATGCCGGAAAAGTGTCGATCGGCCAGCGCGTCGCGCTGCGGCTCGATGCGCATCCTGACGACGAATGGCACGGCACGATTCAGCGCACCGCGAAGAACGTCGGGCAGCAGCAGGGAACGAAAGATCCGCTGAAAGTGCTGCGCGTCGAGATCGTCGTCGATCGCACCGATCCGGCGAAGATGCGGCCGGGTATGCGCTTCCAGGGAACGGTCGAACTGGGACGCGTGAAGAACGCCATCCTCCTTCCGCGCGATGCGGTCTTTCTCGCTGACGGCAAGCCGGTCGTCTATCGCCGCGGACTGCTCGCCGTCGATACGGTGCCGGTGAAGCTCGGACGCCAGAACGACAAGCTCGTTGAAGTCGTGTCGGGATTGCGTCCCTCGGAACGGGTGCTGGTCGCAAAGACAAAGAAGGAAGAGGCGAAATCGTGAAGCGGCTCGCGCTGCTCTTCCTTCTCGCCGCGGCCTGCGGCAACAGCGATTCCGTTCCGACCTTCACCGTCGAGCCGGTGCACTTCACGCGCCGCGTCACCGCCGAAGGAAACCTGAAAGCGAAGATGGCGACGCCGGTCTCCGCGCCGCGCGAAGTGCAGATGCCGCTGAAAGTCAGCTGGATCGCCGCCGACGGCACGCTCGTCAAGAAAGACGAGCTGATCGCCCGTTTCGATCGCACCGAATTCGAGCAACTGCTGCGCAGCGGCAAAGACGATCGCGCCACCGCCGACAACAAGCGTGGCAAGCTGGCCGGCGAATCGTCGACGACGAAAAAGAATCTCGAGCGCGATGCCGAGCAGGCCGACACCGAGCTCGACGCCGCGAAGAAGTTCGACTTCGGCGACGAACGGATTTACTCGCAATACGCGCGCGTCGAATCGCAGCTCGATCAGCAACTGGCCGTCGATCGCAAAACGCACGCGCGCGGCGTCCTCGGCGTTCGCGAGAAGCTGTCGAAAGCTGACTCCGAGCTCGTCGACATCGAAGCGAAGAAAGCCGATCTCAAGCTGCGCGACGCGAACCAGGGCCTCGGCTCGCTCGAGCTCCGCTCGCCGTATGACGGCATCCTCGTGCTGCAGCGCGACTGGCGCGGCGAAGTGCTGCGCGTCGGCTCGACGACGTGGCCCGGACAACCGCTCGGTGAGATTCCCGATCTGCGCACGATGAAAGCGGAAGTGTTCGTGCTCGAAGCCGACGCCGCCGGCATCGCGGTCGGGCAGCGCGCGACGGTCGCGCTCGAATCCGATCCGCTCGTCACGTACGCGGCGAAGGTCGCGCAGATCGACAAGCTCGCGCGGCCGCGAACGCGCGGCGTTCCGGTGCAGTACTTCGGCGTCACGCTGGAGCTCGATCGCACCGATCCCAAAGTGATGAAGCCGGGCGCGCGCGTGCGCGGCGTGCTCGAAGTCGAGAATCGCAACAACGCGTTCTCGCTGCCGCGGCAGGCGGTGTTCGACAAGAACGGGAAGAAGATCGTCTATCGCCGCCAGCATGGAAAGTTCCTGCCGGTCGAAGTGGCGATCGCGACGTCGACCGCCGGACGCGTCGTCGTCACGAAAGGCGTCGCGAAGGGCGACATCCTCGCGCTCGTCGATCCGACCGAGGAAAAGGACCACGATGAACGCGGGTGATCTCGAAACGCTCTCCGGCGCGGTTCGCAATCTCGGGCGCCACAAACTGCGCACGGCGCTGACGATGCTCGGCATGGTCTTCGGCGTCGGCGCCGTGATCGCGATGCTGTCGATCGGCGCAGGGGGCGAAAAGAAAGCGCTCGAAGCGATCGGCAAGCTCGGGCTGCGCAACGTCATCGTCCGCGCGAAGAACGTGAAACCGGACGAACGGCAGGAGCTGCGCAAGAAATCGCTCGGCGTTTCGTTGCGCGACGGCGAAGCGATCGCGGAAGCGATTCCGAACGTCGAGATCGTCCTGCCGCGCGTTGAGGTGAAGGCGTACAAGATTCTCGCGCCCGATGCGAAGACGAAAGGGAAGGTCGTCGGACTTTCCTCGCGCTACGCCGACACCGCATCGGTCGCGCTCGCCGAGGGACGATTCTTCGATGCGAAGGACGAGCGCGAACATGCGCAGGTCGCGGTGATCGGCGAGCGCATTCGGCGGAACCTCTTCGGCTACGGCTCGTCGATCGGCAAGCAGCTGAAGGTCAACGACGTTTGGCTGGAAGTGATCGGAGTGTTGGCGGCTGATGCGCCGTCGGGCGCGAACGAGCAGACGGTGGCAGTAGGCTCGACAGCCGAGGAGATCTGGATTCCGGTGTCGACCGCGATGAGGAAGTTCGATCGCGATCCGCTCGATGCGCCGCTCGACGAGTTGATGGTCACGATGAAGCCGAACGTCTCCACGCGCGAGACCGCGGAGCTGATGAAGCCGCTCCTCGATCGGCTGCACGGCGGCGCCGACGACTACGAGATCGTCATCCCGGAAGCATTGCTCGAACAGAGCCGGCAGACGCAGCGCATCTTCAACATCGTCATGGGCTCGATCGCCGGTATCTCGCTGCTCGTCGGCGGCATCGGCATCATGAACATCATGCTCGCCTCGGTGCTCGAACGGACGCGCGAGATCGGCGTGCGGCGCGCCATCGGCGCCACGCGCCGCGACATTCGCGCGCAGTTTGTGATCGAGTCGTTCGCCATCAGTTTCCTCGGCGGCGTCACAGGGATCATCATCGGCATCGTGCTGGCGCGGCTGGTCGCCGCGTACGCCGGCTGGCCGACCGTGATCACGATCAGCTCGCTGGTTGTATCGACCGGTGTGTCGATCGCGGTCGGGCTCGTCTCGGGGATCTATCCGGCGTCGCGCGCCGCGGAGATGAACCCGATCGAAGCGCTACGCTACGAGTAAGGCTCTTCCACTAAACTGCCCACGTGTCGGAGCTCGGCTGGAAATACCTCACCGCGGAAGATAAAGCGAACATCGTTCGCGGCATCCGCGATGGCGTCGCGTACGGCGGGCCGTATCACGTCGAGATTCATCCGGCCGATCGCTGCAACATCGAATGCTTTTTCTGTTCGACCGCGGCGCTGCGCGGGACCGATGAGCTGCCGCTCTCGCGACTCGAAGAGCTGATCGGCGAACTGAAAGCGGCCGGTACGCGATCGATTCGTCTGGCCGGCGGCGGCGAGCCGCTCTTCCATCGCAAGACAAAAGACTTTCTCGCCGCACTCGTCGGCAGCGGACTGCCGATCGAGAACATCACGACCAACGCCGTGCTGCTGAACGAAGAGATCGCGACGCTGCTGGTGAAAGGCGACTGCGATCAGGTCACCGTCAGTCTGAACACCGGCGATGCGGAAACGTACGCGTCGATGATGCAGACGCCGGCGCGCAATTTCGATCGCGTGCTGAAGAACGTGAAGAACCTGATCGCCGAACGGCGGCGGCAGAATCGCACCACGCCGAAAGTGAACCTGCAGTTCCTCGTCTGGAAAGACAACTACCGGACGATTCCGCAAATGTACGCGCTGGCGCGCGAGCTCGACGTCGACACCATCTTCTTCAACGGCCTTTCGTTCCTGAAGCCGGAGCAGAAGATGAACGCGGACGAGACCGCGGAGATGCTGCGGCTGTACGAAGGGATCGTTCGCCAGGACGAATATCGCCGCATCGCGATGATCGAGAGTTACGAGCAGGACATCCGCGCGCAGGTGAGCGAGATGAACGCGCGACTCAACGCGGAGCGCATGCAGAAGGGACGCGTGGCGCGGCTCGCGCATCTCATCACGCGACGCGATCTGACATGGCGCGAGAAGCTCGCCCATCGAAAGAAGATCGCGGAGACGCGACGCGTCGAAGCGGCGACCGCGGGACTCGACGACCCGTGCATCATCGGCTGGCACTCGATGCTCATTCGAACGAGCGGCGTCATTGCGCCGTGTTGCATTCTTCAGGGCGCGCCGCTCGGCGACGTTTTCAAGCAGTCGGTCGCGGACGTGTGGCACGGCGAGCAGTACGCGAAGTTCCGCACCGAGCTGTCGCGGATCATGCGCGAGCGGGAAGCGTGGCAGCATGATGCAGGCGCCGACAAAACAGTGGTCGCGCTCTGCGGCAGCACGTCGGGCGACATCTGCCCGATCCGCAGCTTCTACTTCCGGCCGGACGTGCCGTTCATGCACGAGCTGAATGAAGTGCTCGCGGCGGGCTAACTTTTTCCGTCGCGACTCGTACTTCCTCGCAGGAGGAACTCCATGAAAGCGATCCGTAACGCTGTCATCGCTGTCTCTGCGCTCGCAATTCTCACTATCTCCGCGGTCGCGAACGAACGTTCGTGCGGTACGAAAGGGGGCGACTCGTTCGTCCTGCGCAACGGCAGCGTTACGATGATGACCGGCGAAGGAATGAGCGCCGGATCGCTGCGCGCGCTGCAGCAGAAGTACGGCGCGAAGTTCCTGTGGGTCCGACGCGCCGGCAAAGCGTATGTCGTTCGCGATCAGGCGACGCTCGATCGCGCCTGGGCCGCGAGAGAATCGACATCGAAGCACGCCGCCGAATGCGACAAGCGTCTTTGCGCGCTTGCAGACGAAGCGATCAAAAACGGCAAAGCGGCACCGGTCAACTAATGTGGCGGCGGGCGCTTCGCCCGCCGGGTCGGCCGAAGCGACCGACCCCACACTTTTCAACTGAGTATCATTCCGCTCCCTGAGGTGACCTGATGCCGAATCGTTTCATCCGACTTCTTCCCGCGCTCTTTCTCGTTGCGGGCGTAGCATTCGCAGCCACGAAACCAGCAGTGACAAAGAAACTCGACGTTCCTCCGATCGATTACAAACACCGCACGCTCGCGAACGGCCTCGAGCTGTACAGCGTGCAGGATCGTTCGACGCCGACCGTGGCCATCCACGTCTGGTATCGCGTCGGCTCGAAGAGCGATCCCGAAGGCCGCAGCGGTTTCGCGCATCTCTTCGAGCACATCATGTTCAAGAGCACCGCGCACATGCCGGCCGAGATGATGGACCGGCTGACGGAAGACGTCGGCGGCTTCAACAACGCCGGCACCAACGACGACTACACCGTCTACTACGAGGTCGTTCCGTCGAACTATCTGCAGACGCTGCTCTGGGCGGAAGGCGAGCGCCTCGGCTCGTTGACCGTCGACGAAGCGAACTTCAAGTCGGAGCGCGACGTCGTCAAAGAGGAGTATCGCTTCCGCGTCCTCGCGCCGACGTACGGCCGGTTCTTCAACGCCATCGCGAAGAACTCGTTCACCGTCCACCCGTATCGCCGCCCCGGCATCGGCTCGATCGAAGAGCTCGACGCGTCGACGGTCGAAGACGTCGTCGCCTTCCATAAGACGTTCTATCGTCCCGACAACGCCGTGATGATCATCGTCGGCGATTTCGACCAGAAGCAGCTCGACACCTGGGTCGACAGGTACCTCGGTACGATCGCTCGTCCGACCACGCCGATCCCGCGCGTGACCGTGCAGGAACCTGTGCGAACCGAAGCGAAGCGCGTCGTCGAACATGGACCGAACGTGCCGCTTCCCGCTGTTGCGATCACGTGGCTCGCGCCGTCGGCGTCGAGTCCCGACGCGGCAGCGCTGAACGTCGCCGATTCGATTCTCTCCGGCGGCGAATCGTCGCGGCTCTATCAATCGCTCGTCTACCGCAAGCAGCTCGCGCAGCAGGTCAATTCATCGGCCGACCTGCGCGAAGACCTCGGACTCTTCGCCGTCACCTCGATCATGGCCGGCGGCAAGTCGGTCGAGGAAGGGGAGAAGGCGCTGATGGCCGAGCTCGACGCGCTGATCAAGACGCCGGTCGGCGCCGCGGAGCTCGAGAAGGCAAAGAACCTGCTGCTCACGCGCTTGCTGCGCGATCGTGAAACGAACGACGGGAAAGCGTCGGCGCTCGGTGAAGCGATCGTGGTGAAACATGATGCGGCCGAGGTGAACAAAGGGCTGGCGAGCGTGCAGGCGGTCACCGCTGCCGACGTCCAGCGCGTGCTGAAGAAGTACGTCGCCGGCGGGAAACCGGTCGTGATCACATACACCGCCGAGCCGGCGAAAGGTGGTGCGCAGTGAAGCGAATCGCAATCGGAGCGGCCATGCTGATGACCATCACGACGCTCGTCGCGCAGGAAGCAATCGAGACCACGCCGCCGCCGCCCGCGCCGCCGCGCGCCGCGCAGGTTCCGCAGCCGTCGGAGAAGACGCTGAAGAACGGACTGCGCGTCATCGTCGTGCAGAAACGCAACGTGCCGCTCGTCGCGGCGCGGCTCCTCATCAAAGCAGGCGGCGAAGCCGATCCGGCGAAGCTCGCCGGACTCGCCGATCTCACCGCGTCGCTGCTGACGAAAGGGACCGCGACACGCTCGGCCGAGCAGATCGCACAGCAGGTCGAAGCGCTCGGCGCCACGCTCGAAAGCGGCGCGGGCTGGGACACCTCGTTCGTCAACGTGAACGTTCTTTCATCGAAGCTGCCGCGCGCGATCGCGTATCTCGCCGACGTTGCGCGTAATCCGACGTTCAAACAGGATGAGATCGATCGGCTGCGCGAGCAGAACGTCGACTCGCTCAGCGTCGCCATGCGCCAGCCGCGCGCGCTGGCCGGTTTCGTCGCCTCGCGCGTGCTGTTCGGCGAAGGTCCGTACGGCCACGCGCTCTCCGGTACGCCGGAGTCACTGCAACAGATCAAGCGCGACGACGTCGCGGCGTTTCACAAAACCTGGTATCGGCCGGACAACGCCATCCTCGTCATCGGCGGCGACATCGACGCGCAGCGCGGCTTCGCGCTGGCCGAGGAATCGTTCGGCACGTGGAAGGCAACCGGTCCGGCGCCGGCCGCGGTGAAGACGGAACCGCTGCAGCCGAAGCGGCGCATCGTCGTCGTCGATCTGCCCGACGCGGGACAGGCCGCCGTCGTCGTGACGCGTCCCGGCATCAGCCGCCTCGATCCGGCCTACAGCGTTGCATCAGTCACGAACTCGATCCTCGGCGGCGGCTATTCGTCGCGGCTCAACATCGAGATTCGCGTCAAGCGCGGGCTCAGCTACGGCGCAAACTCCGCGTTCGACCTCCGCCGTGACGCCGGACCGTTCAGCGCGCAGACGCAGACGAAAAACGAGTCCGCCGCGGAAGTCGCCAGCATCATGGTGAGCGAGCTCGATCGACTCGCCACCAGCGCGGTTGCGGCGGATGAACTGACGCCGCGCAAGGCAGCGCTCATCGGCAACTTCGGCCGCGCGCTCGAAACGAGCAACGGCCTCGTGACGCGCATCGCCGGCCTCGCGCTCTACGGTATTCCGCTCAGCGACATCAACAAATACATCGGCGGCGTCGAAGCGGTCACCGCGTCCGACGTGCAGTCGTTCTCGTCGTCGCACCTCGGCGGCGCGCAGGCCAGCGTCGTCATCGCCGGCGATGCGAAAAAGTTCATCGACGATAGGAATTAGCGCCAGGGCAACGACCTCGAAGTGATTACGGTGAAGGAGCTAGACCTCAACAGTCCGACGCTGCGGAAGTAGCGCGCGCTAAAGGCCGCGCTTCGTCGTCAGATACACGGCGAACGAACCAAGCCAGTGGCCGCCCTCGTAATGCTCGCCCGTCACCGCGGCGAGACCGGCATTGCGATGGGCGGCCGCTGATTTTCGGAGCGCGGCGAGCCGCGCATCACCCTTCGGCAAACCGCTGGCGATTCCTTCGAGCATCCACGCGCGACTGAGATTCAATCCATCGAGATGCGCGAGCTTCGGATCGCCAGGATCGCTCACAACTTCCGGCAACAGCGTGACGGCCGGCAGGAACGCGCGAAGCCACGTTGCATACTCGGCCGGCTTCATCACGCGGCGCATCACGTCCGCCTCGGCGATGCACGGCGAAAGAAAATCTTCGCCTGACGGTTCGTACGCGAGCGGACAGTTGCGATCGGACGCGTAGAAGTCGCGCGCCTTCTTCGTCAACAGGTTGACGAACGCGTCGTCGTGCGATGAGTGCGCGGCATCGATAAGCAAGCCGAGCGCGAACGCCGTCTGACTGTGCTCGCCGGAACGCACCGGATGCGTCAGTTTTCGGCAGCCACGCCTTCAGCCGTTCCGTTGCCGCCGTTTCGAGCGGCTGCAAATTCGCCGAGAGCTCGCGCGCCAGCGGATCGTCCCACTCGCGCAACTCCGCGCCGAGCTGCAGCAGCCACGCGAGTCCGTACGGACGCTCGAAGCTCGCTCGTCCATCGCCGCGCAGATACGCGGCTTCTTTCTCGATGTTCGCGGGCGAGAGGCTTTCGCGCAGGGCCGCGCGCGCCGGCGCCGCGAACGGCGCGTCCGGAAACGTGCGCGCCAGTCGCGCCAGCAGCCAGTGACCATGCACTGACGAATGCCAGTCGTAGCAGCCGTAGAACGCGGGAGTCAGCGTGCGCGGCGGCGCCACGTCAGCGTCAGAGTTGAGGTTGTGGCCGATCTTGTTCGGGTACTCGCGATGCACGCAGGCGAGCGCGAGATTCGCGAAACGCTCGGCGGCTTTCGCGTCGAAATCGGCGGCGCGCAGCGGCGCGGCGAGCAGGAGCAGTGCGGCGATGACGATGCGGATCATGACCGCAGCGTAGCATCGGCACGCGCGGCTGCTAGCGGTGGATCTGCGTCATCACATAAGCGACGATGGCGATCACGACGATGGCGATGATGATAATCGTCGGTCCGATGGAACGGCTCGAGCCGCTCGACGCCGAGTGCTCGTAAACCACGCGCTTCGATACGACTTCGTCGTCTTCAGGATCAGGCATGCTCTTCCGTCGAAGCAACGGTGGTGCCACTCGCGAGCTGCCGCGAGCTCCACCAGAAAATCGGCAGCGCCAGACAGGCCAGCGCCGCCGCGCAGCCGAACGCGCGGCCGAGACCGTAGTGCTCGCCGAGGACGCCGATGAGGAGTGAGCCGGTCCCGATGCCGGTGTCGAAGGCGAAGAGCACGCTGCCGAACGTGCGCGCTCGCCGCGCCGGATCGGTGTGCGCGAGGACGAACGTGATGAACGACGGATACGCGGTGCCGAGGCCGGCGCCGAAGAGCATCGCCGAGATTGCGAAGTGCTCGCGGGTCGTGGCGCGCGACAACACCGCGAACGCGATCGGAATCAGCGCCAGCGCCGGATAGAGCACGCGCATCGGTCCGATCCGTTCGGCGATGCGCGACGTGAAGATGCGAACGATCGCGACGGTCGACGCGAACACCGCGAAGTAGAGCCAGCGCGGCGCGACGTGACGCTCATCCGCGAAGATCGCCGCGTACGACGTGATGCCGCCGTAGCCGAACGAGATCGCAGTCAGCGTCAGCGTCGTTCGTACCACGCGCCAGTCCCACACCTCGGCCACGACCAGCGTGCCGCGCTCTGAGGTCGGCGATTCGCGCAGCGCCATCGCCGCCAGCGTCATGCACGCGGAGAGAATCGCCAGCTCGACGCAGAGCGTCAGCCAGCCGAAGTGATAGACGAACAGTCCCGCCGCCGGTGCGACCGCAACCGCCGCGGTGCTCGACAAACCCCAGTACGCGATCCCTTCCGTCCGCCGCGAGATCGGAATCATGTCGGTGATCAGCGCGGAGCTCGATGCGAGGATGCCCGACCAGATGCAGCCGTGAATCGCGCCGACCACGAGCAGCAGCGGCAGATACGTGATCACGCCATACGCGAGCGAGAAGCCGATGAAGAGAATCGACGCGATGATCAGCAGCCGCCGCCGTCCGATGTGATCGGCGATCGATCCCATCACCGGCCCCGCGAACGCGCTCGAAAACGTGTAGACGGTGAGGAACCAGCCGGCCGCGGCCGTCGATCCGCCGAGCTCGAGAATGCGAAACGGAATGACCGGCAGCAGCTGAAACGCCGAGAAGAACGTGACGAACGCGAAGAGCCAGAGCCCGGCGAATCGAGCGGTGAACAGCGGATCGCGGACGTCGGACATGGGCGCGCGATTGTAATCGCTCGCCGGAATGGCCTCACCGCCGCGTTCGTTGACGCCGCCGATGAAGGTGAAACGCGCAGCGAAGTACGGGTTCTGTTCCGGCGTCCGCATCGCCGATCTGAAAGTGAAGCGCTTCGCCGCCACCGGCCAGCGCGGCGCGATCCTCGGCCAGGTCGTGCACAACGAACGGGTCGTCGAGGAGATGGAAAATCTCGGCGTTCGAACGGTCGAAGAGATCAGCGAGATGCAGGAGCCGACGATCATCTTCTCCGCGCACGGCGTGCCGCCGTCGTATCACGACGAAGCGAAATCGGGCGGCCTGCAGGTCCTCGATACGACCTGCAAATTCGTTTACGACATCCATCGCGAATCGAAGGAAGCGCTCGTCGCCGGCGATCACCTCGTCTTCATCGGCGATCCGAATCATCGCGAGGTCATCGGCTACACGAACGACCTCGATCCTGAGCGCTATCACATCGTCTCGACCGTCGCCGCGGCGAATGCCGTTGACTGGTCGCGTTACGAGCGGATCAAGATCTTCTATCAGACGACGCTGAACGCCGACGACTTCAATGATGTGGTCGCCGCAATTCAGCAGACGGCGGGGAAGGTTGAGCGCGCCGATACCATCTGTTACGCGACGAAAGAAAACCAGGATGCGGCTCGCGTCCTCGCGCGCGATCCCGAGATTGACGTCATCGTCGTCATCGGCGGCAAGAAGAGTGCAAACACCAAACATCTGTGGGAGATCTGCCGCGAGGCGAAGCCGTCGTACCTCGTGCAGGGCTCCGATGATCTCGACCCGGAATGGTTTCGCGCGGCGAACGTGGTCGGGCTCACGGCCGGCTCGTCAACGCCTGATTATGTGATCGACGAGGTCGAGCAGCGGCTGGTTGCGTTATAGAAAACAACGGGTTGTAAGACGCAATACCGGCCTCCGCCGAATCGTTATCGAGCCAGTTAATGAAGCCGCTTCGACAGCTTTTCGTCGCCGCACTCCTCGTCGTTGTTTGCGGCGCGGGAAGCGCTGCCGATCTCAACTGCCACGGTCCGGCGAACGTCGAGGAGTTTCGCTATTCGTGGCGGCTGCGCGGCGGTTTGTCGTGGGTGGCCGGATTCGTGTTTCCCACCTCCGGTGTCGGCAATCTGAAGACGACGTACCCGAACGCGGGCGAGCATGCGATCGACAGCGAGCTCCTCATTACGCCGACTGACGGACGCAGCGGTTTTTACGTTTATGAATCGCGCATGGATGAGGTCGGCGACAAAACGCTGATGACGTACCACGGCTACGCGTGGGGAAAGAAAGCGCGCAAGGAACGGACGATCTTCGATTACGTGAAGCGCCTCGCGCACGTCCGCAAAGAAACGCCGGAAAAGATCGAGACGAAAACCAATCCGCTGCCGCCGCAGGAAATGCGCGACATCCTCACGGCGATCTTTTTTCTCCGCCACAACGCCGCCGCCATTCGGACGCCGATCACGACGAACATCTATTCGGACGGCAAGCAATATCCGGTGATCTTCCAGCCGATTCCGGCGAAGGTTTTCACGATCGAGAATCAGCGTGTGAACGCGCTCGGATTCGAGATCGTCGACGCGCCGGGCGGCAGGAAATGGCCGGGCGGCGTGAAGGTCTATCTCTCCGATGACGTGCGGCGTATCCCGTTTCGGATCGAGATCGTGCAGTCGATGGCATCGCTGCAGCTCGATCTGCAGTCGGTCGAGGCTTGCGCGTTCATGTCGCGCAAGTAGACTGCGCGCCGCATGAAGCGGCTCATCTTCCTCGCTCTTCTCTTCGTCTCCGCGCACGCGGTCGCCGCGTCGCCATACATCAGCCTCGGCGGCGGATTTCTTCGCAGCAACACGACGACGTTGCGCGATCGCGACTGCAGCTCGACGCAACCGCCGGCGTTGTTCGGATGCGGTACCGGCAACGATTGGCGTCCGCTCGCAGCGCGCGGCGACTTCGGCGATACGCCGCTGTTTCGCGTTGCCGCCGGTTTGCAGTCATCGCGTGCGCGCATCGAGCTGGAGCTGGCCACGCGGCCATCGCTCGATCTCGACGCGAACGCGAACTTCACCGGCGTCGCCTCGCCGCAGCCGGTTCGCGCCAGCGGCTCGTCGCGCTCCGCGCTCGTGATCGTGACGCGTGAGTTCGGCGCAGCGCGCGTGCGACCGTTGATTGCTGTTGGCGCAGGAGTGGCGCGCAACGAGACGAGCAGCATTCGCTTCACCTTTCCGTCGGTTGCGTCCGACGCCACGACGACGATTCGCGGCGGCGCGGAGAACTCATTCGCATGGACGGCATCGACCGGCGCAACGATTGCGCTGAGCTCATCGCTGAACGTTGACGTCAGCTTCCGCTACGAAGACCTCGGCGCGGTTCACACGGATGCCGGCGCCGCGACGATCGTTCGTCCGACGCGGACGCTGACGCTCGACATCGCCGGAACGGAGGCGCGACTGCGAACGGGTGGGATCGCAATCGGCTTGCGCTGGCGCATCTGACATCCCTCTCCCTCCGGGAGAGGGTGGCGCGAAGCGCCGGGTGAGGGGCATCGCGAATCCGAAAATCGCATATTCGCCGCGCCCCTCATCCGCCCTTCGGGCACCTTCTCCCAAAGGGAGAAGGATCTACGAATGCGGATTGGCGAACGGCAGCGTCACGCACACCGCGTCATCGCTGACCGCGACGTCACCGCCGAGCGTCCTCGCGTGCGCCCGTGCGACGGCCAGCCGAAAGTCGATCGGCTGCTGTCGATACTGCATGTCGGAATCGCCTTCGCCGAACACGCCGGCCAGCGCGCGGACGCGATCGGCCAGCGCATCGTTGTCGATCTTCACGATGAGCCGGCCGCCGCCGTCGCTGCGCTCGGCGATCGCGCGAACAGTGATCGCCGGCGGCACCGCTCGCGAGAAGACATTGCTGAGAATCTGCCGCACGCCGTCGGCGTCGCTGCGTCCATTTCCGAGCGGCTCCGGCACTTCGCAATCGATGCCGAATGGAACGGCCGCCGCGTGCAGGACCTTCAGCAGATCGAAGTCCGTCTGCGCGGCAGGCGCCGTCGCCGCTTCCGCGCGCGCGAGCTCGATGAGATCGTCGACCTTTTCGAGCAGATCGCGGCCGCTCGCGCCGGCCGTCTCGGCGAGGCGGCGCGTGCGCGCGTCTTCGAGGCGATCGGTGAGCAGATCGCTGAAGCCGATGATGTGATTGAGCGGCGTCCGCAGCTCGTGGCTCATGTTCATCAGGAAGACGCTCTTCGCTTTGTTCGCCTGGACGAGCTCCTCTTCGTACAGTTTGCGCGTCGTGATCTCGCGCTCGAGCGCGGCGATCGTCTGCGCGAGATCGAATGTGCGCCGCTCCACGACCTCTTCGAGCTCCGCGTTCAAAGTTGCCAGTGCGCGCTGCGCTTCGCGGCGAATGGTGATGTCCTGAAACACCGCCACTGCGAAAATCACGCGCCCCTCGGCGTTCGCAATCGGTGTCGCCGTTACTTCGAGCGCGACCCGCTTTCCGTGATGATCGACTTCCATGTCGTCGACGCGCGTCCGTTCGCCGGCCAGTGCGCGGACGATCGGCATCTGTTCGGTCGGATACGGTTCATCGGTGCGCGCGCGAAATGCGGCGAAGCGTTCGTTGAGGTTTTCGGCGCGGTCGCCGTCGACGATTCCGCGCCCGAGCAGCTTCTGCGCCGCGGCGTTCGCGTAGATGGCGGTGCCGTTCGCGCCGAGAATGAACACGCCGACCGGCAGCGCCTCGACTACCTGCGCAAGGAGATCAACCTCAAAGCTGACGTCGCCGTGCGGCTCGCCTGTCGTCATTGTCGTTGGGAACATCGCGAATCGTACACCCGCGCCGCGCGGACTACTTCGCCAAATCGGAGGGCAGCCGCGGCGTTGACAACAATTGCTCGAACACCTGCCAGCGCTTTTCCCGGTCGTTGCCGGCGTGGCGCTCCACAAACGCCT
This sequence comes from Acidobacteriota bacterium, assembly GCA_025463165.1. GTDB lineage: Bacteria > Acidobacteriota > Thermoanaerobaculia > Gp7-AA8 > Gp7-AA8 > JAOBAU01. The sequence continues at coordinate 28,718 of JAOBAU010000283.1, forward strand.
TCACCAAATCCTTGCCGAGGTTGTAATTGATGACGTAGCTGCGGTATTGGTCGATGAATTTCACGCGCTGTTGTGCGCGAGGCGGCGACATCAACGCGTATTTCGTCAGCCACTCGGCGGCCTGCTGTGCGTTGATCTCTCCATCGAGATAACGTCGGGCGGCTTCATTGCCGGCGTAGCTCAATTTCGCGACGAGCTCCTGAATTCTGTAATAGCGATCGGCCTGCGCCGGATCGATGCCGGCAATCGGGAAAAGATTTGTTTTCTCGAACGCGACCCGTTCTTCTGCCGGGAACGAGACGTCGATGCCGTAATTCGCGCTTCCTTCTGCAATGAGCGATTGCGGCGAGAAGAGGGGATAGACGGTCAGCTCTTTCCAGCCGCGGTCGCGCACGAGATTCTTTTCGAGCAGCGTGTTGTAGACGTGATGGCCGGGATAACCTTCGTGACACGCGAGATCGATAGCGCGATCGATGAAAATCGGCAGATCGGTATTCACCTGAATGAGGCTGTTGTAATTACCTTTGAACCAGTTGTAGCCGCTCCACGATTTATTCGTCACATATTCAACCGTGAACGTTTCGCCGGGCGGCAATGTGATGTGCTCGAGCGTGCGCGCGCGGCAGCCTGCAATGGCCGCTTTGAAAACGGGATCGAGTTTGTCTTTCGGAATGACGAAGGCTTTGCGATACGACTCGAGGCGGTCCATGAGCGAACCGTCGCCCGGTAATTCGCGGCCAAGCTCTTCAGTGAGTTGCTGAAAATACGTTTCGGCGTGATGCGGTGCGACGGCGTCGTATAGCGCCTGCGATTCCTGATCGAACGTCAGCTTTTTGCCGCGCAAGATTTCGACGCGCGCCAGCAGCGCTTCGCTTTGACGCAGCAGGTATTTGTGTCGAAGCGCCTGCATTTCGTCGGACGGCGATGAAATTGCGCGCAGCTCATCGATCAGCGCGACAGCGCCGGCGCGGATCTCATCCAGCGATGGCTTGTTCGCTTTCACGGCGTCGCGCCATTCGGGCGGACCGTAATAGGCGTCGACGTAATCGGCGTCGTGCTCGCCGAGGGAGAGGACGAGTTTCACGTAGCGCTCGGAGATCGCGTTCATGCGCTGCGGGTCATACGTCGTCGCGGTCGAACACGCAAGCGCGGCGATGAGCGAGAGCGGGAGGAGCAGGCGTTTCATGCCGTGGCAGTCTACTGCGCACGCAGCGACCGCGCGACGAGTCCGATGCCGCCGGCGAGCAGCGTGAGCATCAGCAGCGTGTTGAAAAGACTGGTCGGCCGGAAGTAGATCTCGAGGTTCACGAGAATGCCGGCGAGGATGATCAGCGCGCCGGCGAACGTCAGGATCCAGCCGGGGATCGAGCGGCCATCGAAGAAGAGCAGTCCGACGCCGATCAGCAGCGGGACGAGCGAGAGGCCGAACGCGTTGAAGTTGCCGAAGTGCCAGAAGCCGGAGGTGACCGTGACCTGATTGGTCAGCAGGTACGCGCCGGCGACGGCCATGCCGAGGCCGAAGATGAAGAGACCGATACCGCCACTGGTGCCGCCCGCGCCGCGCTCTGTTTCCATGACGCGATTTTACGCGCGTGCCATCATGCGCGGGTGCGTACGTTCATCGTCGCGGCGGTGATGCTCGCGGGAGCGGCGGGGAACAATCGCTTTGCGCTGGAGCTGTACGCGCAGCTGCGGGGCGCGAACGGGAACGTGATCGTGTCGCCGTTCAACGTCGCCGAGGCGCTGGCGATGGTGGAGCGGGGAACGAGCGGCGAGACGTCGCGCGAGTTGCGGAGCGTCATCCATTCGGATCTGCCGCGAGCGCGATCCGGCGCGGCGTGGAAGGCGCTGATCGCGGATGTCGAACGTTCCGGCATCGTGAGCGCGACGGCGCTCTGGTCGAACGGGAGCGTGCTGCGGAAAGAGTACGTCGCAGATGTGAAAGCGAACTTCGGCGCGACGGCGCAGACGCTCGATTTCACGAACGCGAATGCCGCGGCGTCGCGGATCAATGCGTGGGTCGCGTTCAAAACGCACAACAACATCCGCTCGCTCATCTCGCCGGCGAGCCTTTCGAAAGATACGCGCGCGGTGCTGACGGCGGCGATCTGGATGAAGGCGGCGTGGAGGACGCGATTCGCGCGGGGAGAAACGCGTGAGCGGATCTTTCATCTGCCCGGCGGTCGCGATGTGAACGTACCGACGATGCAGCAGACGACGTACCTTCGCTTCGCGAAGGCGCCGGGTGTCCGGCTGCTCGAACTGCCGTACGCCGCTGGCGGGCTGACGATGCTCGTCGTGCTTCCGGACGCGCGTTTCGGTCTCGGTGCGGTCGAAGCGTCGCTGAGTCCTGCCGCAATCGACCGCTGGACGAAGGCGCTCAACGATGTCGAAGTCGAGCTGAAGTTTCCGCGGTTCACCGCCGCCTCGACCTTCGCGCTCACGACTCCGCTCCAGCGTCTCGGCGTGCGACGACTCTTCGATCGC
>JAOBAU010000324.1 GCA_025463165.1 Acidobacteriota bacterium
GCCCCTGTACGAGCAAGCGGCGGCATGACGTTCGCAGACGCCTTTCGCCGAAAACAATCCCGGAACGAAGCAGCAGGAAAAAGGGGGTCGGCGATGCCTTTCACCAATCGCACGCGCGAGATCGACAACGGCCGTGGCAACATCCGGAGAACCTTTCGCAGCACGGTCACTGACTTTAAGCGTGAGCGCTCGAACGGCAACAAGAACATCCAGCGTCCTGCGCCGCCCGAATCGACCAACGCCGAAAACTTCTATTACCTGAAGCAGATGAACGCACGCACGCCGATGGTCCTGATCATGACCGACGGCGAAGAGATCCGCGGCTGGATCGAGTGGTACGACAAGAGCTGCCTGAAAGTGAATCGCGACGGCGCCCCGAATCTGCTGATTCAGAAGCACTGCATCAAATACCTGTTCAAGCAGGACGAGCTGTAGCGGCGCGCTTACAATCCCGGCGTGCAACCGCTGGCCATCACCCTCGGCGATCCGGCCGGCATCGGCGCCGAGGTCGTGTTCCGCGCACTCAAAGAGCTCGACATTCCGGCGGTCGTTTTCGGGAGCCGCGCGCTCGCGCAGCCTCCCGACGGCATCTCGTTCTTCGACGTCGGCGGCAGCGGCTCGCCGCGTTACGGCGTCATCGATGCGGAGTACGGCCGCGTCGCGCTGACCTCCATCGATGCCGCGCTCGACGCCATCGCGCACGGCGACTGTTCCGCGCTCGTCACCGCGCCGATTCACAAGCAGGCCATCGCGCTCGCCGGCGCGACGGTCCCCGGCCACACCGAGCTGCTCGCCGCGCGCGCGGGACTCGCGCGTTACGGCTACGACTACGCGATGTATTTCGATTCGCCGACGATTCGCACCGTGCTGCATTCGGTACACGTCTCGCTGCGCGAAGCGATCGAGCTCGTCGATGCGTCGTCGGTCGCCGCGCTTGCACGGCTCACGTCACGCGAGCTCGAACGGCTGCTCGGCAAGCGGCCGCGCATCGCGGTCGCAGGAGTCAATCCGCACGCCGGTGAAGGCGGCCGCTTCGGCGATGAAGAGCTGACGATCGCGCGCGGCGTCGAAGAAGCGCGCGCGGACGGAATCGAGATCAGCGGTCCGCATCCGCCCGACACGATCTTTCTCGCCGCCAGTCGTGGACAATATGACGTTGTGATGGCGATGTATCACGATCAGGGATTGATTCCGGTGAAGACGCTGGCGTTCGAACAGTCGGTGAACGTCACGCTCGGGCTGCCGTATCTGCGCGTCTCCGTCGATCACGGCACGGCATTCGACATCGCCGGCAAAGGGGTCGCCGACGCGGCGCCGATGCGCTACGCGATCGAATGGGCGGCGCAGCACGCGGAGCGCTACACAAAATGAATCGCTGGGCCTTTCGTATTCTCGGTCTGTTGTTGTTGCTCGCGTTCGGTCTGCTGTTTCTCCATCTCGAGCGGCAGCTGATTAAGATCCGCGAGATGCGCGAGCCCGCGGCGACGACGACCACTTCGTCGACCACGACGTGACGAAGCGTCCGCTGGCGATCGCCGCGCTGCTGCTCGTCGCCGGCGCCTGGGGAATGAGCTTCACGCTCGTGAAGAACGTCCTCACGCGGATCGCGCCGGAGCCGTTCATCATGTGGCGCTTCCTGCTCGCGGGTGTCGCGCTGCTGTTGCTCGCGGCGTGGCGGCGCGAACTGCGTCGCGCGATTCTCTTCCCCGGACTCGCGCTCGGCGCACTGGTGTTCGCCGGCTACTGGTCGCAGACGCGCGCACTGCTGTTCATCTCGCCGTCGCGATCGGCGTTCCTCACCGGACTCTACGTCGTCATGGTGCCGTTCGCCGACTGGCTGCTGCACGGCGTGCGCGTCTCGCGCCGCGCGTGGATCGGCTCCGTGCTCGCGACCATCGGCACGATGATGCTGATCGGCTTGATTGACGCGCGCCCGCAACGCGGCGATCTCCTCACGGTTTTCTGCGCGGTCTGTTTCGCGCTGCATGTCGTGCTATCCGCGAAGTACAGCGCAGCCGCGCCGGCGACCGCACTCGCGGCCGTGCAGGTCTTCGTCGTTGGCGTCGCCGCGATCATCCCTGCGATGTTCGCGCCGCGCACGCAACCATCGGTGCCGATCGTGGCCGTCATCGTTTTCACGGCGCTCGTCACGACCGCGCTCGCGTTCGTCTTCATGATGTGGGGTCAGGCGCGCGTGACCGCGACCGAAGCGGCGGTGCTGCTCGCATTCGAACCGGTCGCCGCCTCGATCACGTCAATCGTCTGGGATCACGAAGCGATCACGCTTCCGTTCCTCGGCGGCGCCGCGCTGATTCTCACGGCGATGGTGTTGTCGCAACTGCCGGAGCGGCCATCTCGTCCGCAACCGCAATGATGTCCGCACGCAACGCGCGCTGACGCGCGGAAACGTCGCGGCGCATCGTGGCGCGGACGCGGCCGATGATGTCGTCGAGCAGCTCGAAGACGCGCAGCGCGATGTACCCGAGCAGCGGCAGGACGATCAGCGTCAGCAGCGCGGCGACGACTCCCGCGCGCGTCGCGACGAGCGCGGCGATCGCGAGCCACGTCAGCGGATACAGCACGAGCGCGCCGATGCACTTGATCGTCGCGACGACTTCATCTTCGCCGCGCGAGAAACGGTTTGCGAGCATGCCGATCAGACGATACGTCGGCCATTGAATGATGGCGCCGAGGAGCGCGATGGGAAGAAGGATGAGCAGCCAGAGCGAGCTCAGTCGATGCTGCTGCGCTTCGACGACTTCCGCGTCGATCTGCGCAACCTCCGCCGCCAGTTTCTCGAGCCGCAATGGATCGCGCTCGCGCAAGTACGAGTAGCCGGCGACGAATCGTCTGCGCAGTTCGAATTCGTCCGCGAGCGTCGTCACGCCGCCGGAGAAGACTTTCTCGGCGCGCGCGATCAGTTCGAGTGCAGCATTCGTGTCGGCCTGCAGCGTGACTTCGTTCAGCGCGCGCTCGATCTCCGCGGTCAGCTCTTCGACTGCGACTGTTTCCGGTTCACCGTTAGCGCCGAGCGGTCGCGGCGCAACATCGATCGACGCGCCGAAGTACATCAGCGCCGAGCTGCGGAACGTCTGCTTCGCCGTGTAGTAAATCCCGGTCGGCACGATCTTCAACGGACAGCCGCAACCGAGCGCGATCCGCGCGGCGCCGGTCTTCAGCTCGCGCAGTTTCGAATCGCTGTGCGTCGTCCCTTCGGGAAAAATCGCGATGCTGCCCGACTTCACGACAATCGCACGCGCACGCGAAAACGTCTCTTCATTCGAGCCGGCGACGTCGTCCTGCTTTCGGTAGACCGGAATCGTCTCGAGCTGCCGCACGAGCCAGCCGATCAGCGGATAACGAAACAGCGGCGCCTTCGCGAGAAAGGAAACAGGACGCGGCGCGTAGCAAAGAAGGAACAGCGGATCGACGAGACCGTTCGGATGATTGACCGCGAAGATCACGCCGCCGGCGATCGGAACGTTCTCCTGCCCGGCGATCTCGATGCGCCGGAAAAAGATGCGCAGCACGATCGCGCAGAGCGCGGTGACGAGCCGTCTCATGTCGTCGCGAGCGGCTCGCCGCGTCCGCCGTGCCACGCGGCGAATGTCCAGATGATGCCGCCGATGGCGATCGCGATCGGCACCATCAACACGGCGTGCGCGAGATCGGAGCGATCGGAAACGAATCCAATGAGCGGCGCTGAAGGCACATCGCCGAGGAGATGCATGATGAAGACGGAGAGCCCGAAGGCGGTGGCGCGCTCCGTCGGACTGACGGCATTCGAGATCGCGGAGTTGACCGGTCCCGTCGATGCGAAGAGCAGCAGTTCGCCGACGACCATCGCCGGAATGAAGACGCGGCGCTCGGGACTCGTCAGCGCGATGTACGTCGCCGGCACCGCGAGAATGGTCGTGATCCCGGAGATCCACAGATACGCGCGCGGCGTGAATTTCAGGAAATAGTCGCCGATGCGGCCGCCGAGGAACGTGCCGATGAAACCGGTGGCAACAGCGATCTCGCCGAACGTGATCGTGGCGTCTTCGCCGCTCATGTGCCGCACGCGAATGAGAAACGCCGGCATCCACGCGACGAGCGCGCCGAGTCCGAACGTGTACGCGGCGTAGCCGAGGACCGTCAGGAGGTACGGCTTGTTTTTGAAGAGATGCTTGTACGCGACGTGCCACGGTTCGCCGGCCGGCTTCGGCGCCACCGGCGGATCATGCTGACCGCGCGGCGGATCGAAGACGGTCAGCGCCAGCAGCGCGAGGAGCAGTCCCGGCGCGCCGGCGATCATGAAGGCCGCACGCCAGCCGAAGGCTTTGTCGACGAGACCGCCGAGGATGAAACCGGCGGCGGAACCGATCGGAATCGCGGCAAAGAAAAAGGCGAAGACGCGGCCACGGCGCTCGAGCGGGAAATGATCGGAGAGCAGCGGCGGCGCGATCGACCCGTACGCCGCTTCACCGACTCCGACGAACGCGCGTGCGACGAGCAGCGAGATGAAGCCGCGCGCGAATCCGCCGGCCGCCGTGGCCACGCTCCAGATGGCGACGCCGAACGCGATCAGCCGCGGACGCGAGCGCCGGTCGCCTAACGAACCGAAGATCGGCGACGTCAACATATAGACGATCATGAATGCGCTGGTGGCGAGGCCGAGCTGCGTGTCATTCAGTCCGAGGCCGATGTGGAGCGACTCGAGAATCGCGCCGAGGACCGAACGATCGAGGTAGTTGAAAAGGTTGACGAAGGTGAGGACCGTCAGCGCATACCAGGCCGTGCGACCTTCGCGCCGTTCGTCTGCTGACATCCGCTGAGTGTAACAACGTGCGAAACAACGCGCGCGCCGGATCGTAAACGGAGTGTCCGAGTCGCTATCATGTCCCTCTCCATGAAACGTCATGCCCCCTGGATCGCGTGCATCGCCGGGATCATCGCGCTCTGCATCGCCATCCCTCGCCTCAATACTTCACAGCCGCAGGAGATTCGCCTCACGCGCGGCGAAGCGAAAGCGATCGCCGACCGCGAAGCGGTGAAGTGGAACATTCCGGTCGACAAAGCGTGGGCCGTCGAGTCGTGGCTTTCATCGACTCCGCTCGACAAGGAGCTGGACGCCAATCCGGAGCTCCGCCGCGCCGCAATGAAGGATTCGGTGATCGGTCCGCGACTCGGGGGATATCGCGTTCAGTACTACCGTCGCGGCCTCGAAAAATTTGTTCCTTACGGATACGTGTACGTCAGCGGCACCAATGGCGAGATCATCGCCGCGCGGCGACGCGCGCGTAATGAAACGCCCGGCGCGCAGCTCACCGAAGCGCAGCTGCGTCCGCGCGCCGATGCATTCGTGGCGTCGCGGCATTTCGCCGGCGCACCGAATCCGCAGTTCGAATCGGCGCGGCCGATGGTGCAGCGCGGACGCACCGACTGGCTCTTTCGCTATCGCGTGCCGAGCAGCTTCCCGACCGGCAAGGTCGTCCCGTATCTGCACATCACGTTCATCGGCGACAAGCTTTCCGGCTACGAGCTGATCGAAGAGTATGCGGACGGCAGCTCGTTCCGCAGCGACGCCGGCGGCGACATCGTCGGCACGCTCACGCAGTTCGGTCTGATGTACGCGCTGATGTTCGTCCTGCTGGTGATGTTCCTTCGCAAATACCACGCGGGCGAAGTCGGCATCGGCAGCGCATCGGGACTCTTCCTGCTCGCGTTCGTGACGATGATCGCGCTGGAGATGTTCATCTCGAACGCGAGCACCGAGGGAGCGGGACTCAGTACCGCGATCGACGCCCAGGCAACGGCGTGGACGTTCAGCGGCTTCAAAACACTCTTCTACTATCTGCCGGTCTCGCTCGTCGTCTTCCTCGCCTGGGCGGTTGGCGAAAGCTACGCGCGCGAGCGCTGGGGCGAGCGGATCGGTGCGTTCGAAGCGCTCATTCGCAGAGATGCGCTCAACGCCACCGTCGGACGCTCGACGCTCATCGGTCTGCTCGCGGCGCCGGCCGTCGCCGGCGGCGCGCTGCTGCTCGCGGCGATCGCGGTCATGCTGCACCTCGCCCATCCGCAGATGGGCTCCGGCACCGAGTTCATCGTCGGCCTCGGCGGCCCGGGCTCGGTGCTCCTCGCCGCGCTCTTCGAAGCGATCGTCTACACGATCACGGCCGTGCTCTTCTTTCTCGCATTCAGCAGCCGGCGGCGCGCGCTGCCGCTCGGCATCATCACGGCGATCATCTATGCGGCGTTCAGCGGCGTGCTCGAAGTTCCGATCGCGCCGTATCTGTCGCGCGTCGGTTTCGGCTGCGGCGGCATCGCCGTCGTCATTGCGATTTTCCTTGCTTACGATCTGCTCGCGGCGACCGTCGCGATGTTCTTCGGCTCGCTGCTGATCTCCGTGCTGCCGCTGCTCTCAGTGTCGCGCGGCGCGGAAGCGCAGCAGCTCTTCATGACGATCGCGATTCCGCTCGCGGCGAGTCTGCTCTTCGCCGTCGCCGCGCTGATGACGCGACGCGAAGTCGTTTACTCGTACGCCGATCTCGCGCCGCACGTCCGGCGCATCGTCGAGCGCGAGCGCGTGAAAGCGGAGATCGACGCCGCCAATCGCATTCAGGCCGCGCTGCTGCCGTGTGAAGCGCCGATCGTGCACGGTGCGACGGTGTCGTCGCATTACCGCGCCGCGACGGAGATCGGCGGCGACTACTTCGACTTCCTCCCGCAGCAGTCGGGCGAGATCGGCATCGCGTTCGGCGACGTCTCCGGCCACGGACTGACGAGCGGCATCGTCATGGCGATGGCGAAATCCGCTCTCCTCGTGCAGGTCGATTACGACTCATCGCCGCGCGCGGTGCTCAACGTGTTGAACGAGATCGTCATCCGCACCGCGCCGAAGCGGATCCTGATGACGTTCTTCTTCGGCCTGCTCGATCCGCGCACGCAAATTCTCCGCTTCGCATCGGCCGGACATCACGATCCGTATGTCTATCGCGCCGCGACGCGCAAGCTCGAGTCGCTCTCGTCGTGGGGCTTTCCGCTCGGCGTGCGGCGACGCGATCCGTTCCGCGAGCACTCCGTTTCATTCGAACCGGGCGATCGCCTCATTCTCTACAGCGATGGTTTGATCGAAGCGGTCGATGATGACGGCGAACCGTTCGGCTTCGATCGCTTCGAGAAAACGCTGCTCGACTTCGGCACGTCCAGCGCCGACGAGATCAAGAAAGCGCTGCTCAACAGCGTGAAGAAATTCACGCGCAACCGGCCGCCGGAAGACGATCAAACGCTGGTCGTCGTGTCGTTCGATGATGTCGCGGTCACGGCGGTACAGCCGCCGGTCGTGGCGGCTTACAGCGAGCACGTAAACTAATCCGGCGCACCGGTGCAGCGTCCACAATCCGCCGCGAAGCCGTTCGCCGAGGCCTGGCCACTAACGCAGCGGCGCGTCGCCGCCGCATTGCCGTACAATCCCCCGCCTTATGGCGAAACCCGAAACTCCCAACAAGATCATTTACTCCATGGTTGGAGTATCCAAGTTCCACGACAAGAAGCAGGTCCTCAAGGACATTTACCTCTCCTACTTCTACGGCGCGAAGATCGGCGTCATCGGTCTGAACGGCTCCGGTAAATCGTCGCTGCTGCGCATCCTCGCCGGCGTCGACAAAGAGTTCGTCGGCGAAACGATTCTCTCCGCCGGCCACACCGTCGGCTTCCTCGAGCAGGAGCCGCAGCTCGATCCGACGAAGACCGTCCGCGAGATCGTCGAGCAGGGCGTGCAGGAAGTGGTCGACCTCCTCAAAGAATTCGACGAGATCAACAACGCCTTCGGCGATCCCGACGCCGACATGGACAAGCTGATGGCTCGCCAGGCGAAGGTGCAGGATCGCCTCGACGCCACCGGCGCGTGGGATCTCGATTCGAAGCTCGAGATGGCGATGGACGCGCTCCGCTGCCCGCCGGGCGAGACGTCGGTCTCCGTTTTGTCCGGTGGTGAAAAGCGCCGCGTAGCGCTGTGTCGTTTATTACTACAGGAGCCCGACATCCTGCTGCTCGACGAGCCGACCAACCACCTCGACGCCGAATCGGTGCAGTGGCTCGAGCAGCATCTCAAGCAGTACGCCGGCACCGTCATCGCCGTCACGCACGACCGTTACTTCCTCGACAACGTCGCCGGCTGGATTCTCGAGCTCGATCGCGGCGCCGGCATCCCGTACCAGGGAAATTACTCGTCGTGGCTCGAACAGAAAAAGACGCGGCTGGCGCAGGAAGAGAAGTCGGAATCGCAGCGCCAGAAAACGCTCGAGCGCGAGCTCGAATGGATTCGCATGTCGCCGAAAGGACGCCACGCGAAAGGCAAGGCCCGCATCAACGCGTACGAGAACCTGCTCAACGAACAGACGCAGGAAAAGATCTCAGAGCTCGAGATCTACGTGCCGCCCGGCCCGCGTCTCGGCGGCGTGGTCATCGAGGCGAACGGGGTCCGCAAGGGATACGGAGATCGTCTGCTTGTTGACGATATGACGTTCATCATTCCGCCGGGCGCGATCGTCGGCGTGATCGGACCGAACGGCGCCGGCAAGACGACGCTGTTCCGGATGGTGGTCGGCGAAGAGCAGCCGGACGGCGGACAGATTCGGATCGGCGAGACGGTGAAGCTCGCCTACATCGATCAGAATCGGACGCTCGATCCGAACAAATCGATCTTCGAAGAGATCACCGGGGGCACCGATCTCATTCAGCTCGGCAATCGCGAGATGCAGTCGCGCGCGTACGTGGCGCGCTTCAACTTCAACGGCGCCGATCAGCAGAAGAAGGTCAGCGCGATCTCCGGCGGCGAGCGCAATCGCGTGCATCTCGCGAAGATGTTGAAAGAAGGCGCGAACGTCCTGCTGCTCGACGAGCCGACGAACGATCTCGACGTCAACACGATGCGCGCCCTCGAAGAGGCGCTGGAGAACTTCGCCGGTTGCGCGATCATCATCTCGCACGACCGCTGGTTCCTCGACCGCGTCGCCACGCACATCCTCGCGTTCGAAGGCGATTCGAAGGTCTTCTGGTTCGACGGAAACTTCAGCGAATACGAAGAAGACAAGCGGAAGCGTCTGGGCGCTGATGCCGATCAGCCGCACCGGATTCGGTATCGCGAGCTGACTCGCTGACGGCGGCGATTCGGCGCGCCGCTTCACCACGACAGAATTTTGGATCGGGCGCTCCGGCGCCCATCCCTTTCCCCACCTTAACGCCCCTTCCCTTCAGCACTTTAGGCATTTCGAACGAACCGGCGTCGCGGCTGCAGTTCCGTCCGACAAAACTCTGCTGTCCGGACGATGTTCGTTTAAGATGGCGCATTCGTCCAAAAGTGTGTTGGTCCCATCGTGTCGCAGCGATGATTCTTTGCCCCGTTGTACCCATAAGGAGAGGAGGATCCATGAAGTTGATTCGTTTCTCACTATTCGTTGTACTGATGTTCGTGGTGGCGACGGGCGCGTTCGCCCAGACGACCTCGAACCTCACCGGCACGGTCACGTCTGCAGGCTCAGGGCTTCCCGGAGTCACCGTGACCATTACCTCGCCGCAGTTGCAGGGTTCCCGCACTGCAGTCACCGGTGAAGGTGGCGCGTACAGTTTCGCGGCACTTCCGCCGGGCGCTTACACCGTCACCTTCGACCTTTCAGGCATGAAGGCGGTGACCAAGACGCAGCAGCTTCAGCTCGGTACGACGTCGCGCGTCGACGCCGATCTGAAAGTTGCCGGCGTCAGCGAAGCGATCACCGTCACCGCTTCGGCGCCGTCGGTTCTCGAGACGCCGCAGGTGGCGACGAACCTCACGCTCAAAGAAGTCGAGCGTCTGCCGGTCGCACGCAACCAGGTCGCCACCGCGCTTCTCGCGCCGGGCGTCAATGACAGCACCTTCTCCGCGTCGCAGTTCCAGATCTCGGGCAGCCCCGGCTACGACAACCTCGTGCTGGTCAACGGCGTGGTCGTCTCGGAGAACATCCGCAGCCAGGCGCGTCCGCTCTACATTGAAGACGCCATCCAGGAAACGACGATCATGACCGGCGCGATCTCCGCCGAGTACGGCCGCTTCACCGGCGGCGTCGTCAACACGATCACCAAGTCGGGCGGCAATGATTTCAGCGGCTCGTTCCGCGATTCACTGTCGAACGCCGCGTGGGTCGCACAGACCCCGGCGAACGAAACGCGCCGCAAGCACGTCAACCAGATTTACGAAGGCACGCTCGGCGGCTTCGTGATGCGCGATCGTCTCTGGTTCTTCGGCGCAGGCCGCAAGGCGAAGACGAACACGCCGCTGACCACCGTGGCCATTCCGTCATCTCCGAACTCGGCGGCGTCGCCGCTGCTGAGCTACGACCAGGCCAGCGACACCAAGCGTTATGAAGCGAAGCTGACCGGCCAGATCACGCCAAAGCACACCCTCATCGGCTCGTACCTGAAGATTCAGTCGCAGACGGCCGGCGATCGCTTCCAGAACGCGATCTACGATCTCGAGAGCACGAGCACCCGCTCCGATCCGGAATCGCTCAAGTCACTGCACTACAACGGCATCATCACCTCGAACCTCCTGATCGAAGGCCAGTACTCGAAGCGCGATCAGGCGTTCGTCGGCAGCGGCGCGAAGTTCACGGACATCGTGAAAGGCACGCTGCTGCTCGACCGCAACAACGGCAATGCACGTTTCAACTCGCCGACGTTCTGCGGCGTGTGCGATACGGAAACGCGCAACAACAACGAGTACCTCGTGAAGGGGAACTACTTCCTCAACACGCGCGCGCTCGGCGCTCATAACTTCGTCGGCGGTATCGACCGTTTCGAAGAGCAGCGCTATGCGAACAACCACCAGTCGGGCAGCGACTTCCGCCTCTTCGTCACCCAGGCGAAGTATGCGAATGGCCAGATCTATCCGGTCATTACGCCGTCGACCGCGACCGGTGGCGGTTCGTTCATCCGCTGGACTCCGATCTTCGTCGGCGCCAACGAGAGCAACCTGCGCACCGACTCGCTCTTCATCAACGACAAGTGGGACGTCAACAACCACCTGACTTTGAACATCGGCGCGCGCTACGACAAGAATGACGCGGTCGACGGCAGCGGCAACACCACGTCGAAAGACAGCCGCATCACGCCGCGTCTCGGCGCCTATTACGACATCAAGGGCGATGGCCGCCATCGCGTCAGCCTGTCGTACGGCCAGTACGCGTCGCACATTGTCGAAGGCATCGCGTCGAGCAACAGCGCGGCCGGTCAGCCGGCCACGATCGATCTCGCCTACAACGGCCCGTCGATCAACAACACCACGCTCGATACGCCGATGCCGGCCGCAATCGCCGCCGTCTTCGCCTACTTCAACTCCATCCAGGGCGGTGTCGCCAACGTCTCGAACAACCTTCGCCCGACCGGCGCCATCAGCTTCCCGGGCTTCGCCGCTACCTTCCCGAGCGCTCTTCGCAGCCCGGTGGTCGATGAGATCACCCTCGGCTACGGCGCGCAGATCGGCAGCCGCGGCTTCGCCAAAGTCGATCTCATCTCGCGCAAATGGCACGACTTCTATGCCGCGCAGGTTGACTCGACCACGCCGCACATCGCGTCGGAAACGCTGCCGAACGGCACCGTCTTCAACATTCCTCTCGACGAGATCGCCATCGTCAACAGCGACGGAATCCATCGCAAATACGAAGGCATCCAGTTCCAGGCGCGCTACAACCCGTCGCGTTTCCAGGCGGGCGTGAACTACACCTACGCGAAACTGAAGGGCAACGCTGAAGTCGAAAACTCGACCAGCGGTCCGGGCGCCGTCATCGACTTCGGTCATTACTACCCGGAGTACCTCGACTACGCGAACTTCGCCCCGGAAGGCTACCTGGCCGGCGACGTTCGTCATCGTCTCCGCGCGTGGGTCGGCATGGACGTCCCGATGCCGCGTCTCCTCGGCACCGTGAACGTCTCTGTCCTCCACAACTACGATTCCGGCACGCCGTACTCGGCAGTCGGCTCGATCAATGCGCGTACCGCGCCGGGCGTCGCCGCGACCCCGACGTTCTACAAGCAGAGCTCAGCCGGCACGTACTACTTCGGCGAGCGTGGCGCGTACCGCCTCCCGAACGTGAAGAGCACCGCTCTCGCGCTTCGCTGGGCGTATCCGATCGGCCGCGCCGAGTTCTTCGCGCAGGGCGACGTGCTGAACATCTTCAACAAGCACGACATCATTCCGGTCAACGGCGGACCCGGCGTCAACACGACGATCTTCACCTCGACGACGGCAGGCCGCACCTACCTGCAGGCGTTCAATCCGGCCACGACGGTTCCGAAGGAATGCCCGGCGTTCTCCATCCACACGCTTCCGAGCGGACAGCAGATCAATGCTCCCAGCGACGCAACGGATTGCCCGGCCTCGGGCGGTTACAACTTCCAGAAGAGCAACACGTTCGGCACGCTGGTCGGCGGCGGCAGCACGGCCAACTACCAGACCCCGCGCACCGTTCGTATGTCGTTCGGCGTTCGCTTCTGATTCGACGCTTCACGCAACAAACGAAAAGCCCCGGCTTCGGCCGGGGCTTTTTCATTTGCGCCGATCGCCGAGGGTCGCGCGCGTTTGCGCGACGAGGTCTCGCGCCGGCGGCGTCGGATTCGCGCGCACCAGACGCGCGAGCGTCGCGTCGTACCTGGCGCGATCGCCGGTGAGGTAATAGAGAAGCGCGAGCCGCGCGTATGCAATCCGGTTCGCCGGAAACGCGGCGATCTCTTTCTCGTACGCCACGATCGCTTCTTCCGGACGATCGCTCCTCGCCAGCGCCTCGGCGCGCAGCGCTTCGAGTCCGTAGACATTCGCGCGTCCGGCGGCGGCGACGCGTTTCGATGCTTCATCCGCCATCTGCAATCCGCCGCTGTATTCGCCGCGCGCGTTGAGCACTTCGCCGAGCAACACGAAATCGGCGGCGGTCGCATTCGGCTGCCGCGCAAGCTCGCGCGCGAAACGCTCAGCCGCGCCGAAGTCTTTGCGAGCGATTGCGATCCGCGCGCGCAAGGTCGTCGCCGCTGCCGGACTCGCATCCGCGGCGACGCCGGCAACCTGTTCCGCTTCATCGGCGCGTCCCGCCTGTACGTAGAGATTGCCGAGCATCAACGCGATCTCGGGCGAGAAAACGCCGGCTGATGCGATCGCGCTTTTGTAGGCGTCGACGGCCGCGTTCACGTCGCCGAGGTCTGTGTAGAGTTGCGCGAGGCGCGTCCAGGCGTCGGTGAGGCGCCGATTTGCTTTCACGACCTCGCGCAGTTGAAGGATCGCAGGCGCGTACTGCCGTTGATCGGCGAGACGAAACGCCTGCTGCATCACGTCGAGCGCCGCGAGTGAGTCGCGCGGATTCGGCAGCGTGCGCGGATCGGGACGCGACGCGATATTGCCGACGTAGCCGATCGCCGCCAGCTTCGCGGCCGCTTCGCGATCGACGATCGGCGCAACCGCATTCGCCGCAGGATAGTGCGCGAGCTTCGCGCGAAAGTCAGCCGCGGCGCGGCGCTCGCTGTCGATGATGTTCTTCGTTTCGCGCACGTCATCGAGCGCGTAAAGCTCCGGCCGCGGCGAATCGATGTAGTGATAGCGATCGTCGATCATCGAACGGAGATCGCTCCAGCCGAGTTGCAGATACGGATAGATCGTTTCACCGTAGACGTCGCGCGTTTTCGGCAGTGCGAGGAGCGAAGACGACGCGTGCGTTTTCGGCAGCGACACGCCGGTCAGCGATGCCAGCGTCGGCGCGATGTCGACGAGCGCCGCGTTCGCCGCGATGCGTTCGCCGTGACGCTGCGACCCCGGCAGCTTCACGATCAGCGGCACCTGAATCGCTTCGCGATAGAGCAGGATGGAATGCTGCTGCTCGCCGTGATCGCCGAGCCCTTCGCCGTGATCGGACGTGAAGACGATGATGGCGCGATCGTAGAGCCCGCGCGATTTCAGGAACTGCACGAAGCGGCCGAGCAGCGCATCGGCGGTTGCGATCTCACCGTCATATGCATTCGCATAACGGCCGCGAAACGGTTCCGGCGGATCGTACGGAACGTGCGGTTCGTAGAGATGGAGGAAGAGGAAGAACGGTCGCGACGCGTTCGCGCCGACCCATTCTTCCGCGCGCGCGACGGTGACGTCGCCGCGGCGCTGATAGTCGGCGAACGCGGAGCCCTGGCCAATGTCGATCGCATCGTCGTACCAGTCGAACGCACCGCGCAGGCCGGTATCGCCGCGCAGCACGTACGACGACACGGCGGCGCCGGTCGCGTAGCCGCGCGCGTGCAGCAGCGAGGCGATCGTCGGCTGTTTCGCGGCGTCGAAACGGAAGCCGAGGTTGTTGCGGACGCCGTGCTCGGTCGGGAGGAGACCGGTCAGCATCGTGAGATGCGACG
>JAOBAU010000343.1 GCA_025463165.1 Acidobacteriota bacterium
CCGCCGCGATATGCTTACGATCCCACATTGGAGGCCTTTCAATGAGCAATCCCCTCGCGGAACTCGCCAAAGTCGGACAGAGCGTCTGGTTCGACCAGATGGAGCGCAAGCTCCTCACGTCCGGCAAACTTCAACAGATGATCGACGAAGACGATCTGCGCGGTCTGACCTCGAATCCGACCATCTTCGAAAAAGCAATCGGCGGCAGTGAAGACTACGACTCGCAACTGCGCGAGCTCGCATCGAAGAACAAATCTCGCGACGAGATTTACGACGAGCTGGTGCTCGACGACATCAGCAAAGCGGCCGACGTCTTTCGTCCCGTCTACGATCGCAACAACGGCGGTGACGGCTTCGTGTCGATCGAAGTCTCGCCGCTCCTCGCGCGCAACACCGACGGAACGGTCGCGGAAGCGAAGCGGCTCTTCAAACTGCTCGGCCGTCCGAACGTGATGATCAAGATTCCGGCGACGCCGGAAGGAATCCCGGCCATCGAAGAGACGATCGCGAACGGGATCAACGTCAACATCACGCTCATCTTCTCGAACGACGTTTACGCACAGGTGATCGAAGCGTACCTGCGCGGCCTCGAGCGTCGCGCCGAGAAAGGACAGCCGATCGGCGACATCTCATCGGTGGCGAGCTTCTTCGTCAGCCGCATCGACGCCCAGGCCGACAAGCAGATTGAAGCGCGCCTGAAAGATACAAAAGACGACGCCGAAAAGAAGGAGCTCGAATCACTCCTCGGCAAAGTCGCCATCGCCAACGCGCAGCTCGCATATCAGCTCTTCAAAGATGCCTTCAGCAGCGCGCGCTTCACGAAGCTGCGCGACAAAGGCGCGCGCGTGCAGCGTCCGCTTTGGGCGTCGACCGGCACGAAGAATCCGAAGTACAGCGACGTGCTTTACATCGAATCGCTCATCGGTCCCGACACCGTCAACACCGTGCCGCCGGCGACGTATCTCGCGTTCCGCGATCACGGCAAAGTGGCGCTGACGCTCGAACAGAATGTCGATGACGCGCGCCGCGTGCTCGAGTCATTCGCGGCGAAAGGCTTCTCGCTTCCGAACATCACGCAGCAGCTGACCGAGGAGGGGGTGTCGTCGTTCGAAGGGTCGTTCGATTCGCTCCTCGCCACGATCGAAGCGCGGCGCGATCTCGCCATGCGCGGCATGGCCGAACGCCACACGCTGCATCTCGCGAGCGAACAGCTCCTCGTCGATCAGAACGTGCAGCGCGCCGACAAAGAGAAGTTCGTCGAGCGCATCTGGAAGAAAGACGCGACGCTCTGGAAGAACGACGACGCGCACAAAAAGATCATCGCGAACGCGCTCGGCTGGCTGACGGTCGTCGACGAGATGCAGGCGAACGTCAAAGAGCTCGTGAAGTTCGCGAAGGAGATTCATCGCGACTTCGACGACGTCGTGGTCCTCGGCATGGGCGGTTCCTCGCTCTGCTCCGAAGTGACGCGTCGCGTGTTCGGTGCGAAAGAAGGCTGGCCGCGCCTGCGCATCCTTGACTCCACCGTTCCATCGGCGGTCCGCAAGCTCGAAGATCAGCTGAACCTCGAGCGGACGCTCTTCATGGTCGCGTCGAAATCGGGGACGACGACCGAGCCGCATGTCTTTCACGAATACTTCTACGATCGCGTGAAGTCGGTGAAAGGTGAGAAGGCCGGCGAGAACTTCATCGCCGTCACCGATCCCAACACGCAGCTCGGCAAAGACGCCGCGCGCGATAACTTCCGCAGGATCTTCATCAACCCTGCCGACATCGGCGGCCGCTATTCGGCGCTGTCGTACTTCGGACTCGTGCCAGCGGCGATCAGCGGCATCGACGTCGAGACGCTCGTCGATCGCGCGGTCCACGCCGCGCATGTCGCGCGAACGCCGAGCGTGAAAAAGAATCCGCCGGCGATGCTCGGCGTGATCATCGGCACGCTCGCGGAGCAGGGACGCAACAAGCTGACGCTCATCACACCGCCGCCGCTCGACACGCTCGGCCTCTGGATCGAGCAGCTCGTCGCGGAGTCGACCGGGAAAGAAGGGAAGGGAATCCTTCCCGTCGCCGGCGAGCCGCCGATCGACGTCGTCGCGTACGGCAAAGATCGCGTCTTTGTTTCCGTGCGGCTGCGCGGCTCCGATGAAACGGCGCGGCTGCGCGAGCTCGCCGACGCCGGGCATCCGGTCATCGATCTCATTCTGGAAGACGCGCTCGACCTCGGCGAGATCTTCTTCGTATGGGAGTTCGCCACCGCCGTCGCCGGCGCGATCCTCGGCATCGACGCGTTCGATCAGCCGAACGTGCAGGAGTCGAAAGACAACACGAAGAAACTCCTCGAGGAGTTCAAGTCGAACGGCAAGCTCACGGAACAGGATGTCGTCGGCACGCCCGGCGCCGTCACGATCTACACATCGTCAGGCAGTCGTGGTCCGACCGGCAGCGGTGAACCGCAAGCGACGTTGTCGATGCTGCTGTCGATGGTCTCGCCCGGCGATTACGTCGCGCTCACCGAGTACTTCCCGGAAACGGCGGAGCGCGATCGCCTCATCGCGCAGATTCGCGAAACG
This sequence comes from Acidobacteriota bacterium, assembly GCA_025463165.1. GTDB lineage: Bacteria > Acidobacteriota > Thermoanaerobaculia > Gp7-AA8 > Gp7-AA8 > JAOBAU01. Next base: position 2,571 of record JAOBAU010000343.1, read on the forward strand.
ATCGCGAGCGAGCTGCACGTCGCCACGACCACCGGCTACGGCCCGCGCTTTCTTCACTCCACCGGCCAGCTGCACAAAGGCGGCGCCGACAACGGCGTCTTCATCCAGCTCACCGCCGACGATCCGATCGATCTGACGATTCCCGGCGAGCCGTTCACGTACGCGACGCTTGCACGCGCGCAGGCGCTCGGCGACTTTCAGTCACTCGCCTCACGTGGCCGTCGCGCCCTTCGCATTCACCTCGGCAATGACATTGACGGCGGCCTCGCCTGGCTCGCATCGGCAGTGAAGGAAGCGGTCGCGAAACGGACCGAAGGAGTGGCGCGATGAGCGGTGCGCAGTTCGGAATGATCGGTCTCGCCGTGATGGGCGAGAACCTCGCGCGCAACGTCGAGGATCACGGCTTCACGGTCGCGGTGTGGAATCGCGAGTCGACGAAAACGGATCAGTTCATGGCCGCGAGCGCGGGAAAGAAATTCGTCGCCGCGAAGACGCTCGAAGAGTTCGTGCAGTCGCTCGAGCGTCCGCGCAAGATCATGATGATGATCAAAGCGGGTGCGCCGGTCGATCAGACGATCGAGCGCCTGCAGCCGCTGCTCGAAGACGGCGACATCATCATCGACGGCGGCAACTCCTGGTTCAAAGATACGCAGGAGCGAACGGCGCGCCTCGAATCGACCGGCTTGCATTTCGTCGGCTCAGGAGTTTCCGGCGGCGAAGAAGGAGCGCGATTCGGTCCGTCGCTCATGCCGGGCGGATCGGAGCACGCGTGGAATTCGATCAAGCCGATCTTCGAAGCGATCGCCGCGAAGAGCGACTCCGGCGCGTGCGTCGCGCACGTCGGTCCCGACGGCGCCGGCCACTTCGTGAAGATGGTGCACAACGGGATCGAATACGGCGACATGCAGCTGATCGCCGAGGCGTATGAAGTGTTGCGGAAGGTGCTCGGAGCGGGAGCGGATGAGCTGGCGGAGATCTTCGGCGAATGGAATCGCGGCCCGCTCGAATCGTTCCTGATCGAGATCACCGCGCACATCTTCCGCGTGAAAGACGACGACGGAACGGCGCTCGTCGATCGCGTGCTCGACAAAGCGGGACAGAAGGGAACCGGCAAATGGACGGCGCAGGTCGCGCTCGATCTGGCGGTGCCGATTCCGACGATCGCCGCGGCGATCGATGCGCGCGTGTTGTCGTCGATGAAAGATGAGCGGGTGATGGCGTCGCGCGTTCTCGGCGGCGACAAACCGGCGCCGTTCAGCGGCGATCGAAAACAGTTCATCAGCGATGTGCACGATGCGCTGTACGCGTCGAAGGTCTGTTCGTACGCGCAGGGCATGGCGCTGATTCAGGCCGGCTCGCGCGAGTGGAAGTGGAACATCGACATGCGCGAAATGGCGCGCATCTGGAAGGCCGGCTGCATCATCCGCGCGAAGTTCCTCGACACGATCATGCGCGCGTACGAGCGCAATCGCGAGCTGCCGAACCTGTTGCTGGACGAAGCGTTTTCGAAGAGCGTGCTCGCCGCGCAACCGGCGTGGCGACGCGCGATCGCCAACGCGCAGAACGGCGGAATCGCGGTACCGGCGATGTCGGGCAGCCTCGCGTACTTCGATGCCTGGCGCTCCGAACATCTGCCGCAGAACCTGACGCAGGCGCAGCGCGATTACTTCGGCTCGCACACGTATCAGCGGAACGACAAAGGAACGGACGCGCCGTTCATTCACACCGACTGGGCGAACAAGTAGTGGTGTGGGGGCGGGCGCTTCGCCCGCCCAGGTCGGCCGAAGCGGCCGACCCCACACCTTACGTTTCTTACAAACTCATTGCGAAGCGGTGAAGTCTGCCGAGCCGAACTTTTCGAGAATGACTCCCACTGGAGGGAGTTATGCCTCGAAAACTGTTCATCATCTTTCTCTCAACCCTGGTCGCGTTCGCCGCGCTCGCGCAGCAGGCGCCGGGACGAGGGCGTCCGACGCGTCCCGTTCCGCCACCGCCGCCCGTCACCGCCACGGCAGGCGATGCGATTCAGGGACTGACTGCATCGGAAGCCGCAACGTTCGAAGCCGGGCTCGAAGAATTTTCCGGCGTCGAAGATATCGCTGACGGACTCGGTCCCGTCTTCAACGGGCGCTCGTGCGGCGAGTGTCACGACGCGCCGGCGGTCGGCGGCGGGAGCTCGCTGCATCTCGTCACGCGCATCGGCACGCGCGCGAACGGCACGTTCGATCCGCTGACGAATCTCGGCGGCTCGCTGATGCAGGATCACGCGCTCGGACCGGCTGATGGCTCGACGCATCAGTTCCGGGCCGAGACTGCGCCGGCGCTGGCGACGATCGTCGTGCATCGCCGCACGACGCCGCTCTTCGGACTCGGTCTCATCGACGCCACGCCCGACTCCGACTTCGTCGCGCTCGCGCAACAACAGCGCGCGCGCAACGACGGCACTGCCGGACGTGCGCCGCTCGTCGACAACATCCGCGCCGGGATGAAGACGATCGGAAAGTTCGGCTGGAAGGGACAGGTGCCGACGCTGCTGCAGTTCGCCGGCGACGCGTATCTCAATGAAATGGGCATCACCAATCCGCTCTTCCCGAACGAGAACTGTCCGAACGGTGACTGCTCGGAGCTCGCGTACAACCCGATGCCCGGCATGAATGATGGCGAGGATGGTATCCGTTCGCTCGCCGAGTACATGTCTATGCTCGCGCCGCCGCCGCGCGCCGCGAACACGCGCGACACGACCGATGGCGAAGCGACGTTCGAGCGGATCGGCTGCACGTCTTGTCACGTTGCGACGCTTCATAGCGGCACGAGCAGCATCGCCGCGCTCAGTCGCCAGGCGTATCACCCTTACTCCGATTTTCTGCTGCACGACGTCGGCTCGCTCGGCGACGGAATCGAACAGGGCGACGCGAACGGCCGCGAGATGCGCACCGCGCCGTTGTGGGGCTTGCGCTTTCTGACGAGCTATCTGCACGACGGCCGCGCCGCGACGCTCGACGGCGCGATCATCGCGCACGAAGGACAGGCGCGCGCGGCGCGCGATCGCTACAACGCGCTGAACAGAAACGAGAAGGACAAGTTGTTGACGTTCCTGCGATCGCTGTAGCGCGCGTTTCTATGTGGGGGCGGGCGCTTCGCCCGCCCTGGAACGTCCTGAACCGGTCTTCCGGGCGGCCGAAGCGGCCGCCCCCACACTCAATCACGCGTCACAGCTGCGGTTTGAAAAGCTCGGCGAGCTTTTCCTTCATCCGGTCGAACGCCGGACGGCGGAACCACTTGCCGAGCTTTACCTCTTCGCTTTTCGCCAGGTCTTCGTGGAACATCGCTTCCATCTGCGCGGCCACTTCGGCGTCGTAGACGTTCACGTTGACTTCATCGTTCAGCCGGAAGCTGCGATCGTCGAAATTCGACGAGCCGATCGTCGACCAGATGCCGTCGACGACCATCGTCTTCGCATGCATCATCGTCGGCTGATATTCGAAGAGGCGGATGCCGTGGCCCAGCAGCGATTCGTAATGCCAGCGGCTCGCCTGGCGCACGATCGGGACGTCGGTGAATTCGCCGGGGACGATCACGCGCACGTCGACGCCGCGCCGCACCGCCCCTTCCAGCGCGCGGATCGTGTCGCTGTCGGGGATGAAGTAGGCATTGGAGATCGAGATCGATTTCGTCGCGCTGACGATCGAGATGATGTAGAGCAATTTCACCGATGAGCTGCCTTCCGTCGGCGACGACTTGATGACCTGCGTGAGCTGAATGCCGCGCGGGGCGACGGCCGGGAAGTAATCGAGACCGGTCAGCAGCTCACCGCGGCTCTTCACCCAGTTGTCCATGAACGCGAACTGCAGCTGGGTGACGACCGGGCCTTCGACGCGAATCATCGTGTCGCGCCAGTGGTCCTTTGAATCGGCGTCGCCGAGCCATTCGTCGGCGATGCCGGCGCCGCCGGAGAAACCGACTTCGCCGTCGACGATGAGCAGCTTGCGATGCGTGCGGTGGTTTGCACGCGACAGCGTGTACCAGCGCAGCGGGTGATACCACTCGAGATCGACGCCGTTGCGCGACATGAAATCGATCAGCGCCTGCGACATCCGCACGGAGCCGACCGCGTCGAGCACGATCTTCACCGCCACGCCGGCGCGCGCGCGTTCGGCCAGCGCTTCGGCGAATTCACGTCCGACCGTGCCGTCCCAGTAAATGTAGAACTCGAGATTGATCGTCTTCTTCGCGGCCCGGATCGCCGCGAGCATCGACGGAAAAAAGCGGATGCCGTTCTTCAGCACCTCGACCTTGTTGCCGGCCGAGATCGCCGCTCCGGTGAGCGCGTGCATCGTCTGCAGAAACGCCAGGTCCTCAATCGCGAACTGGTGCTTCATGTGATAGCGCATCGGCAGCTTCCGGCGAACGATCGGAAGCGCCGGGCGGCGCGGATAACGCGGCGGTTTGTTCTTGCGCAGAAACACTAGCGATTCCGAATGAGCCAGACCACGGCGGCGATGAGGCCGAAGAGCAGGAGCAACGCGAAGACAGCGATGATGGCGATGATCACCAGCACGGTCACGGCGATCTCGCGCAGCCGTCGCGGCGGACGCGTGCGATCGCGATGCCGCAACAGCAGCTGCAGGTTCATGACGTTCTCTTCGAAGAGGAAATCGAAGACGTCGCCGAGGAGCGGAATCGAGCCGATGCCGAGATCGATCAGGATGTTGATCACCATCCGGACGATGTAGCGCATCGGCACGCGATGCCGCAGCGCGCCGGCGATCACCCACGTCGAGACCACCGCCGCGATGGCGTCGCCGACGCCGGGGATGAGTCCGAGTCCCGCATCGACGCCGACGCGCATTCGGGTGCCCGGAATGGCGATCGCTTCGTCCATCAGCCACGCGAACCTGCGCAGCGCGACGAGATCGGGCGGCAGCGCTTCGTCCGGCTCGATTACCTCCGGAATGTGTACCTTCGTTTCAGCCACACTCGACAGTATGCAGGTGCGCTGCCGCTCGCGCTTCGGCAGCTCGGTCCGGTACTTGCGTCTATAGTTCGCTCGATGGTTGTCGATCCAGTGGAGCCTGAAACGCCGCCGCCCTCCCGGAGGCAGCTGTGGCAGCGGCGATACACCGAGAGCCGCGACACGGTTTGGGGCTGGCTGACCGATCCGGCCGTGCTCGTCTATCGCCGCGAAGCGCACGGACGCGCACGGGCGCGAGTGCTCACCGTCGAGTTCTTCCTCTTCCTGCGCGAAGTGGCGCGCGAGTTCTACACGATCGAAGGAACGTCGCGCGCCGCATCGCTCGCGTACACGACGCTTCTCTCGCTCATCCCGCTGCTCGTCGCGTTCACGCAGGTTCTGCAGCAGTACTTCAGCCGGATCTTTCCCGACTTCCGTTCGCAGATCGACAACATGCTGAACGTCGTGATGCCGTATCAGTCGCCGCAGCTGACGTTCCATCTGGCGAAGTTCGCCGAGAACGCGCAGGCGGCGTCGACGTTCGGCGCGATCGCATTCATGGTCGTCGCTTTCCGGCTTTTTCTCGCCGTCGAAGCGACCGTGAATCAGATCTGGAAGGTGCGCAGCGTTCGCGGCTATCGCCAGAAGATCATGGCGTTCACGCTGCTCTTTTTCTGGGGACCGCTGCTGATGGGTCTCTCGTTCACGACGACGGCGATGCTGGAGCGCAATCGCTATCTGCGCATTCTGTTTCGGCACGACATCATCTTTCAGATCATGCCGGTGCTCGTGTTGTTCATCGCGTTCACGATGCTCTTCTGGCTCGTGCCGTCAGCGCATGTTCGCTTCCCCTCGGCGGCCGTCGGTGCGATCGCCACGACAGCGCTTTTCTCGCTCGTTCGTTACGCGTTCGGGATTTACGCGGACTTTCTCTTTCACGGAAAGTTCAATCTGATTTACGGCAGCGTCGGTCTCGCTCTCATCTTCCTGATCTCCATCCAGGTGATGTGGGTCGTGATCCTCCTCGGCGTCGAGATCAGCTACGTCTACCAGAACGTCTACGGGATGCTGCGCGCGAGCGAGCAAAAGATTGAAGACGAGCCGATGCACGATCTCTATTTCGGACTCTGCGCGCTGATCGAAATCGCGCGGCGTTTCGACAAGCGGGAAGAAGCGCCGTCGTCGTATCGCCTGGCCGCGCAGTTCGGGACGACCGATGCGCAGATGCTGCGCGTGTTGCGGCGGCTGGAAGACGCGCAGCTCGTGAAGGAGATCGGCGGCGAATGGGCCGGCTTCGTTCCCGGCTGCGATCCCGATCGCATCAGCGTCGAGGAAGTGATTCAGCAGGTGGAAGGAAGCCGTCGCGCGGTGCCGGCGCTCGTGAAGGCGGACAACGGCGAGCGCAACGCCATCAACGCACTGTTCACGCGTTTGAGCGACAACACGCGTTCGACGCTCGATCAAATGACGATCGGCCGGCTGGTGCGCGAGCTTCACGTGCAACGGCCGACGGTCGTGCTCGACGAACGGCGCCGCGAGCGTTAGCCCGATGCTCGTTGCGCGCGCACCGCACGAATGCGACGCAGCGATTCGTAGCCGATGGTGCAGACCGACAGCCAGGCGAGACCGCCGAAGATGCCGGCGCCGACGTCGGAGATCCAGTGGACGCCGAGGTAGACGCGGGAGAGTGCGACCGCGGAGGTGAGCGTGATGGCGAGCGCGATCGCCGCTGACTTCCAGCGCCACCGCGACGCGTAACGAAACGCGAGATAGCTCAGCGCGCCGAACGCGACCGTCGAGCCCATGGCGTGTCCGCTCGGAAACGAGTAGCCGTTCGCGCGGCGCAGCATCTCCGCGACGTCGGGACGTGCGCGCGCGAAGTAACGCTTCAGCTCGAGATTGAGCAGCGCGCCGCCGCCGCAGGTGATCGCGAGATACGCGACCCAGCGCCAGCGTTTGGTGACGACGAGCGGAATGGCCACGATGACGAGCAGCACCGCGAGTCCCGTCGGTCCGCCGATGATGGTGGCGGTGGTGAAGAAGAGCGTGGCGTCGGACTGCCGATGTTCGAGCGCCCAGTGATGCGACTCCGTATCGATCCGCTGCACCTGCGGATTCTTCGCATGGACGCTTTCCGCGAGATCGAGAAAACCGTCGCCGATCCAGACCGTCGCCAGCGCGCCGGCGATGACGATCGCCGCGAGCGGCGCATATTCGCGAAAGCGCGAAGCACGAGTCACCCACCCCTGCACGCGCCGGAAGCGCATCGAGAGCCCCGCGATGAAAGACGCGGCGGATGTGAGTCCGCGCCACAACGCCGGCAGCGCCGCATAGCAAACGCACCACAGCACGACGAAGACGATGAGGAATCCGGTGAAGAACATGGTTTAGGAGGAGGCTAAAGTCAAAGTCGGGGGTCAGGTCTGGAAAGTTGACTTTAGTGTGCTGTTCGCGTCGTCGGTAGTGTGTCCTAAAGTCAACTTTCCAGACCTGACCCCCGACTTTGACTTTAGCGCGTCAGAAGCCGCCGGACATGTACTTCCACTGAACGATCTTCTCGTTGATCTCGCGCAGGCGGCGGCTGATCATTCGGCAGAGCAGATTCAGGAACTGCAGCGATGCGTGCGGATCCATCGACAGGATCTCGTTCAGCGTCGCGCGGTCGATCGACAGCACGGTCACGTCGCCGTCGTGCGCTTTCGCATCGGCCGAGCGCGCCTTGTCATCGATCAGCGCCATCTCGCCGAAGAAGTCGCCGCGATCGAGCACCGTCAGTGCTTCCTCGCCGACGCCGGGGATGAACTTCGAGATGCGGATGCGGCCGTCGAGCACGATGTAGAGCTTGTCGCCCTTCTCGCCCTCACGGAAGATCATCGATCCCTCGCGGAAACGCTCCTCGCTCGAGAACGTTGCCAGCAGCTTCATTTCCGCCGCGGAGAGGCCGCGCTCTTTGAACAGGTCGACCTTGTCTTCTGACTTGACCGTCACCTGCTGCACTTCGCGCTTTCCTTCGGCGCGCTTGCGGCCCTGCCCCTTCTTCGCATCTTCCTGGAAGAAGAGTTTCAGCTGCTCGTTTGCGTCGCGGACTTTTTCCGCGAGCGAACGCCAGAACGCCCAGTGCAGGCCGACGGCGATCTCCTTGTCCTCGTCCATCATCTGGTCGAGCGCGCTGAACGAGAAGATGTAGCAGGACGACGGTTCGGTCGCGAGTCCGTCGCTCGAACGGTGCGTCCGATCGATGAAGTTCATCTCGCCGAAGATCGTGTCAGGTCCGAGCGCGCCGAGGATTTGCGGGCCGAACGGAGTCTCCTTGCGGATCTCGATTCGTCCTTCGCGGACGATGTAAAAATCCATCGACCGCTCTTCTTCGCGGAACACGTAATCGCCCTGCTTCAGCGTCTGAATGTGCGTGAACTTCGAGAGCCGGAAGATCTGCTCGTCGCGAATGTGCTGAAAGACCTGCAGCTTGCGCAGTTCCGCGGAGATGGCGATGAGGTTGTCGCGCTTCTCGTTGTCGCGCGTGATCTTCTGGAAGATGTCTTTGAGGTCTTTGCGCGACTCGAGCTTGAAGAGATTCTCTTTGCGGAACTCCAGCCGCTCGGTACACATCTGCAGGTTCTCGACGCGGTCTTTGATCAGCGCGTTGAGATCTTTCGTATCGATGTTCCCGACCCGCTTCAGCGTGTTGATCATGCGGCGGACCGGTTCCGTCGCTTCGCCTTTCTGATCGGTGGCGAGCAGGAAGGCATCGACGAAGTCTTCGAGCGAGGCCGTGAAGTTCTTCAGCTCGAATTCGATTCGTCCCGCAAGCTCGGCGAGTCCGCGATCGAACGGATTGAGCTTGCGGGCGTTGCGAATCTCTTCGTGTGCGGCGTCCCATTCGCCCTGCGAGAAATAGAGACGCCCGAGGATTTCGAAGGGGCGATAGTTGTTCGGTGTCTTCAGTTTCGAGATCTCGAGGAGCTCGATTGCTTTCGACGTCTGATCCTTCGCCATGTAGTACTGCGCGAGGCCGACGTACTGCGACGCGTCAATCTCATCGCGTGCGCGTTCGGCGCCGACTTCGCGCCGCACGACTTTGAAGCGCGACTCTTCCGCGGCCTGTTTGAGATCGCGGACGCGGGCCAGATTGATCTTCAGCGCGACCGAGCCTGGCTTGAGCTTCTCCGCCATTTCGTAGAGATGGATCGACTCGTCGTACATCCCCTGATCGGCGTAACGGCGCGCCAGCGCGATCAGGTCGTCGGCCTCAATCGGAATGCTGGACTCGCTGGCGAGCGTACGAAACCGCGCGCGGGAGCCAATGGGCTGCTCAGCCATAAGGAACCGCCATTATAGGCGGCGGCGACGCGCCGCTGCGTTTGTTGGCATAGCCTTCACGACGTGAGGCTCCTGGCGTGGTCACTGCGCCTTATGATTTGGCGGTGAGGCTTATTGCGCTTGCGCTGGTGATTTCGTTCCCGCTTCCTGCCTTCGCGCAGGAGTTCAAGCCGGCGACGGCCGGCTACGAATTCGAGTTCCCGCGCGATCACGGCACGCACGACGACTACCGAACGGAGTGGTGGTATTACACCGGCCATCTCTACACGGAGTCGGGAAAGCGCTACGGCTTCGAGCTGACGTTCTTCCGCGTCGGCATCGTGCCGCCCGGCGCGCCGGCGGGGGAGAGTCGCTGGCAGTTGCGCAACATCTCGCTCGCGCATTTCGCGATCACCGACGTTGCGGCGAAGCGTTTCCGCTACTACGAAAAGCTGAATCGCACGTCGCCGTTCACCGCGAGTGCGGCGGCCGGACATCTCGACGTCTTCAACGAGTCGTGGAGCGCGACGACGCGTCCGGACGGCGCGTGGCAACTGACCGCGCGCAGCGGCGATGACGTGATCGATCTGACGCTGCGCACGCGCAAGCCGCCGGTCATTCACGGCGCGAACGGCATTAGCGTGAAAGCGGAAGGAAGCGGATTCGCATCGCACTACTACTCGATGACGCGCCTCGAAGTGACCGGCGCGGTGAATGGCAGCCGATGCCGCGGCGCGGCGTGGATGGATCACGAATTCGGCAGCTCCGCGCTGCGCGAATCGCAGCAGGGATGGGACTGGTTCTCGATTCAGTTCGATGACGATTCCGAACTGATGATCTACCTCATCCGGCGCCGCGACGGAACGCCGGACGTGACGTCATCCGGCTCGTTCATCAATCCCGATGGCAGCATCATTCACCTCACGCGCGAACAGCTGAAGGTCGAAGCGCTCGACAAATGGACGTCGCCGAAAACGCGCGCGACGTATCCGATGGGCTGGCGAATCAGCGTCGCGCAACTCGGAATCTCCGCGACGCTCACGCCGCTGCTGCGCGATCAGGAGCTGGTGACGAAGTCGTCGACGAACGTGACGTATTGGGAAGGCGCCGTTGATGTGAGCGGGACATTCGGCAACACGGCGGTGGGCGGCGACGGCTACGTGGAGATGACCGGCTACGATCGCCGATTCCGCGCGCCGTAAACTACGGTCATGTTCGGACTCCTGTTCGCCGTCGCTCTCTCGACGATCGCCGCGCGGATGCATGGCGTGGCCGGCGTGATGGCCATCGATCTCAACAGCGGACGTACGTTCGCGCTGCGCGCCGACGAACGCTTTCCGATGGGAAGCGTCTACAAGTTTCCGATCGCGCTGGCGGTGTTGCGCGAAGTCGATCGCGGAGCGCTGAAGCTCGATACTCGCTACACGATCGCCGTCTCTGACTTCTCGGCAGGCGCGAGTCCGATTCGCGATCGCGCGAACGCCAAGCCGATCACGATCACGCTGCGCGAGCTCGTGCGCGCGATGCTCGGCGCGAGCGACAACACGGCGTGCGATTTCCTGCTGAAGCTCGTGCCGCCTGATGCGGTGACGAAGTATCTGCGCGACGTCGGCGTGCACGACATCGACGTCAATCGCAGCGAGAAAGAAATTGCGCGCGACATTAAGGCGACGCCAGACGGTGTCGCGCGTTACGCGAACGATCGGCGCGATTCCGCGACCCCTCGCGCGCTTGCGATGTTGCTGCAGCGTTTCGCGGGCGGCGAGGACGGCCTTTCGCACGCGAGCCACGACTTCGCGATGCAGACGATGATCGCGACGCCGACGTCGTCGAAACGGATCAAAGGATTGCTGCCGAAGAACGTCGTCGTCGCACACAAGACCGGCACGATGCCGGGAACGCTGAACGACGCAGGCATCGTCACGTCGGCCGACGGAAAACTGCGGTTTGCGATCGCGATCCTGACGAAGGAATCGGCCGACTCCGTCAAAGCGCGTGAACAGATCATCGCGGAGATCACCCGCGCCGTCTGGAACGACTGGAGCGCTACGCCGTAATGCGTCGCTGTTCCAGTCTGCGAATCTCGCGCACGAGTTGCTCGCGCGTGCTCTGACCCTTCTGCACGAAGCTCGTCACTTTCGACTGCAGCTCGCGGCGATCATCGTTCGTCAAATCTTTCGACGTCAGCACGAGGATCGGGATGTTCGCGGTACGCGGATGATCCTTCAGCATGCCGGCGACTTCGAAGCCGCTCATGCCGGGCATCATCAGATCGAGAATGATCACGTCGGGCGAGAGATCCTTCGCCGATTCGAATCCGCTCTCGCCGGTGAACGCACTCTCGACGTCGTAGCCGAGCGCGGCCAGCTCTTCCTCGAGCAGCGAATGAACCGCGGCATCGTCATCGATGAGGAGCAGACGCGCGCGCGGGCCGTGTCCCGACGTCAGTCGGCGGATGCGCTCGAGCAACCGTTCGCGATCGACCGGTTTGATGAAGTAGTCATCGGCGCCGAGCGCAACTCCGAGCTCGCGGTTGTCGACCATCGAGATGATCACGACCGGAATCTCGCGCGTGTTCGGATCGCTCTTCAGCCGCTTCAATACTTCCCATCCATCGACGCCGGGCAACACGAGATCGAGCGTGACCGCGACCGGATGCGAATCGCGCGCGAGCTTCAGCGCTTCTTCGCCGTGCCGCGCACGAATCGACAGATAGCCGGCCGATCGCAGCGCGGCCGCGATCAGATCGTACGCATGCGCATCATCCTCAACGACCAGCACCAGATCGCTCGTCGACGCCAGCTCCTCGGTGTCCGGCGTGCGGCTCACGACTGCCGCGCGCGACTGCACCGGCAGCGTGAATGAGAACGTGCTGCCTTCGCCCGGCGAGCTGTCGACGGTGACGCGTCCGCCCTGCAGCTCGATGAACTTCTTCACCAGCGCCAGTCCGAGTCCGGTGCCGCCGAACTCGCGCTTCGCGGTGCCGTCGACCTGGCGGAACTCTTCGAAGATCACCGCGTGATGCTTCGCTTCGATGCCGATGCCCTGATCCTGCACGGCGACGGTGATCGTGCCGTCGTTCTCGCTGCTGCCGATGTAGCGCGCGGAGATGCGCACCGGTTTGTCGGCCGGCGAAAACTTCACGGCGTTCGACACGAGGTTGAAGAGGACCTGCTTGAACTTGGCGAGATCGGTCTCGATGCGCGGCAGGTCATCGGGAATGTCGACGATGAAAGTCGTGGTCGTGCGCGTCATGCCGCGCATCACGTGACAAACGCTTTCGACGACCGGCGCGACGGCGAACGACTCCGGATAGATCTCCATCTTCCCCGCTTCGATTTTCGAGAGATCGAGGATGTCATTGATGATGCCGAGGAGGTGCTGGCCGGAGGCGAGGATGTGGCGGAGGAAGCTGAGATGTTTCGCTTCGACGCGCGTCTCGAGCCGGTCGACGAGAATCTCCGAGAAGCCGATGATCGAGTTCATCGGCGTGCGCAGCTCGTGACTCATGTTCGCGAGGAACTGGCTCTTCAGCCGATCGGCTTCCTGAATGCGCCGATTGGCTTCGCTCAGCTCTTCGGTGCGCGCATTGAGCTCCTCGGTCACGCGCGTCAGCTCGCGAACTTTGCGGCTCTCTTCCGCTTCCATCCGGCGGATCTGAATCCGCTTTTCCTGCAGATTGCCGACGCCTTCGAGAAACAGGAACGAGGCGCCGCCGAGGAAGAGCATCCGCGTGAACGCGAGATAAAGAACGTCGTTGCCCCAGTGCGCCTGTCCCATCAGAAAGAGCAGCGCGATGTAGACGACGGCATTGATGACGGAGACGAATTGCGCGGCGCGTTTGCCGATCACGAACGCCGTCGCTGACGACGTCGTGAGATACCAGATGAACCACGGACTCTCGATGCCGCCGGTGGCGTAGACGCCGACGCAGACAAAGAAGATGTCGCCGCCGATCCAGAGCGCGTTGAGCAGCTTCCGATTCACGCCGCGGCGATACAGCGCGGAGAAGACGATCGCGAGCACGATCGCGCTGGACCAGAGCAGCAGCGCGGAACGGAGTTGCAGCTCAAAGACACCGAGCGCGGAGCCGATCAGCGCGAGGACGAAGCCACCGCTGTAGATGAAGATGTGGTTCCGCTGCGTGGCAAGGTCGAATCGCAGGAGACGCTCGCGCGCCGTGAAATCGCCGTCGCTCATCGGGATGTACGGAATTGTACCGCCGACGTCACCTGCGAGGCGGCTATTGGATCTGCTGCGAATCGACGGTCACGCCGAGGAACGCGATGCACATCTCGTCGGTGGTCTGCTCGCCCCACGACACCGCTTTCGGCGGGTAATTCGGGTTGAGCGGATTGTCGACCGAGTTGTCGTAGAACGCGGTGAGCGCGAAGTTCGCGCCGACGGGCGCCGCAATCGGTTCCTTGTAGTAGTACTGGCCCTGCCAGTTGAAGCTCCAGTCGTCGATGTTGACGAGGCACGATTTGCTGCCGTTCGGATACGTCTCCTCGACCTTCATCTTTCGTCCGAGAAGATGCATGTGCGGTGCGACGAACCAGATGTGTACCGGCGTCAGGAAGTTGGTGAACGATGCCGTCACTTTCGCGTTCGGATCGTTCGGCGCGAGCGTGAAGTTTTGGTTGATGAGCGGTAGCACGAGAATCGTCTTCTCCGGCTTTTTCTTCGCGTAGTAGACGGCGAGCTCAGTGCGATCGCTGTGCGGCTCGGTGTCGTGCAGGTGATAGTGGACCTGCAGCACGATGCGCGAATTCGCCGGCAGCGAGTAGGCGATGTTCTCGGGAAGTCGCGCCGCGCGTGCGCCGGGAGCCCAGCCGCCGAGCGTCGAGCTGGTGAGATTGGTGATCGAGAATCCGGGACCGCCGAAGCATTGATAGCCAGGCGCCGGATCGGCGTCATCGAGTCGCTGCGATTCGCCGGTGGCATCGATGAACGCGATGACGTGATGGACGACCTGGCGATCGCCGGGACGAACGTCGATCGCGGAAACGTACTTGTCGCTGGTGAGCTGCGTCGGCAATGTGAAGCAGCGGTACTCGTCGCGCGTCGCCGGCGGCGTGAATGCTTCCGGTTCGGACAGGACGAGATCGGGCTGACCGAGCGGCCAGCCGCCGCTGAAGTCGAGCGGCGCCGGCAACTTCGACGGATCGCCTTCCGGCGCGCCGTTGCTCACCCACTTCGCGATGAGATCGATGTCGCTTTGCGGCAGCACGCGCGCGTCGGCGAAGTCGCCGCAGCCGGGTGTCGGTTTCCACGGCGGCATCTGACGCGTCTGCGTCATCACTTTGATCATCGTCGCGTGCGCTTTCGCATCGGCGTAGTTCGTCAGCGAGAACGGCGCGATGTCGCCATCGTGATGGCAGGTCTGGCAGCGGTCCTGGAAGATTCGGACGATCTCGTTGCTGTACGTCGGTCCGTCGACGAAGAGCGGCGGCGCCGGCGGGCGGACCGAGCGAGTGCGTGCGCCGACGAATGCCAGCGCGATGGCGGCGAGGAGAACGATGCGGCGCATGACCAGAGAGTACAGTAACGGCGGGATTCGATATTCCGTGTCATCACTCCACGTCGTTCTCGTCCAACCTGAGATTCACTGGAACACCGGCAACGCGGGACGTTCGTGCCTCGCCGCCGGCGCGACGCTGCATCTCGTCAAACCCCTCGGATTTTCGCTCGATGAGCGTGAAGTGCGCCGCGCCGGACTCGATTACTGGGAGCATGTTCCGCTGCGCGTCTGGCCTGACTGGAGCTCGATCGAAGCGGCGCTGCCGGAGCTCGGCGAGCCGATCTTCTTCAGCACGAAAGCATCGCGGATGTATTGGGATGTCTCGTATCCGGAGCGAACGGTGCTCGTCTTCGGACGCGAGACCGGCGGACTCGATCCCGCCATTCACGCGCGCTATGCCGATCGCATGGTGCGGATGCCGATCGAATCGCCGCACGTCCGCTCGCTGAATTTGTCGACGACGGTCGGGATCGCGCTGTACGAGGTGTTGCGGCAGCGCGCTATTCGTTCTTGAGCGCGCTCGCGAAATCGATCCGGTTCGCCAGACGCGCGGGAAGCAATCCTGCTGTCGCCGCCGCGACGAACGTCACCGCGAGCGACACGGCGATCAGCTGCACCGGCGTGTGAAACGCGATCGTCCAGCCGAACGACTGTTTGTTGATCACGAAGATCAGAATCCACGACAACGCGTAGCCCATGACGAGACCGACGATTGTCGACGTCAGTCCGAGGAGCGACGATTCCAGGACGATCATCGTGCGCAGTTCGGCGCGCGTCATGCCGAGGACGCGGAGGAGTGCGAGCTCGTGCGTTCGTTCGAGGATCAGCGCGGCGAGCGTGTTCACGATTCCGAGCACCGCGACGACGATGGCGATGCCGAGCAGCGCGTACGTGATCAGGAACGTCTGATCGAAGATCGTCATCACTTCGCCGCGAATCTCCGCGTTCGTAATCGCGAACGCGTGGTACTTCGCGCCGAACGCCGCTTCGAGTTTGATGCGCGCATCGTTCGGCTTCACACCCTGCTTGAGATAGACGATGACCGTGTTCAGCGCACGGTCGCCGAACTCGCGGACGAAGAGCGCGCGGTCCATGACCACGACGCCGCGATCGTTGGAGTAATCGCGATACACGCCGGTGATCGGAAAGTTGTGGATGCCGTGCGACGTCGGCAGCGCGATCGTGTCGCCGACGTTCTTGTCGTACTTGAGCGAGAGACTCTCCGAAACGAAAACGCCGTTGCGCCGCATCGCTTCACCGAGTGCCGCGCGTGACGAGCGCGGCGTCACCATCGGCAGATTGCCGTATTGCTTCGCGATCTCGAATTCGCCGCTGCCGACCGACACGATTGCGTCGCCGTACAGCACGTCTTTGCCGCGCACGCGATCGACCGCTTTGACGAACGGCAGGCGCGATGCTTCGTCGGCAATCTCCGGCGGGAAGAGTGCGGTCGAACCGTTCGTAAGTCCTTTCGCCGGCCGCAGCCAGAGATCGGAGCTGACGGTCTGATCGACCCAGATGCGTACTGTCTCGCGAAAGCTGCCGACCATCAACGCGACCGCGACCATCATTCCGGTCGCGAGCGACAGCGCGGCGCTGGCGACGGACGTTCGTCGCAGCGAAGCGGGAAGCGACGCACTGGCGAGACGGCCAACGATGCCGAAGGTGCGGAGCAGCGGCGTCGCGAAGATGCTCGACGTTGCGCGAACGATCGATGGTGCGAGCAGCGAGAAGCCGGTGACGACGAGCAGCACCGCGATGTAGCCGGCGACGGCGATTCCGCGATACGCCGGAAGTTGCGAGACGATCGCGGCGACGATGAAGCAGACGATCGCCGCGAGACCGAGTGCGCGGCCGCTCGCGCGCGAGACGCGTTGCTGCAGACCGGGACGGATGAGCGCATTCGGTCGCACGGCCGCCGCTTCGAGCGACGGCTGCAGCGATGACACGAGCGCGAGCAGCGTGCCGACGGCGACGCCGATGATGACGATCGACGGCGTGAGCGCGATCGCTTCCG
>JAOBAU010000348.1 GCA_025463165.1 Acidobacteriota bacterium
CGATCGTCGTGCGTCAGCACGTAACGAACGCGATTCGCGAGCAGCGTTCGCTGCGGATTGCGGCGGCGCGCGTAATCATCGATGGTGTTGTACGTGACCATCGCCACGTAATCGGCGAAGCTCGCGATGTGATCGGATTCCGGATCGTCAACGCGTTCCAGTCGATTGAGCAGCCGGACGATCACACTGCTGCGAATGTCTTCGATCTCCGCCGACTGCGTCGCGCCGAAACGATGACGCAGTCCGCGTCGAATGACCGGATCGGCGTGCTGCGTGAGGAGCGTTCCGAGTGCTTCGTCGCGCGCGGCGGCGTCGTGCGCCGCGAGCAACGGTTCGAGGAGCGGATCGATGTACAGCGGTTCAGTGGGGCCCGGTTTCGCCATCGCTTCGGCCGCGATCATCGTGCCGAAAACGCGAGTCTGCAAGCCATTTTCATTCCGGTAATACGATCTGCCGGTCACAGGTAATACGACCTGCCGGTCGTCGTCTCGTACAATTCGCGCGTGCTCATTCTTCGGTCGCGCATCTTCACGCCGACAGCCGATCCGTTCGCAACCGACGTCGACTCGTCATACAAGTCATTCGATGACGGCTATCTCGCCATTGAAGATGACGGCCGAATTGCAGGCGTTGGCGACTGGAACGATCGGCCCGCGGAAGGAAACGTCGTCGAGCTCGGACGCAACGCGCTGATCGCGCCGGGATTCGTCGACACGCATTTGCACGCGCCGCAGCTCGAGATGATCGGCTCGTACGGCGGCGATCTCCTGGCGTGGCTGAATCGCTACACGTTTCCGACCGAGGGGAAGTTCAGCGATCCGGAACACGCGCTGGCGATCGCGCAAATTTTCTATGACGAGCTGCTGCGCAACGGCACGCTCTGCGCGCTGATCTTCTCGACGATTCATTACGACGCCACCGACATCTTCTTCGCCGAAGCGGAGCGCCGTGGCTTCCGCGGAATCATCGGCAAGACGATGATGGATCGCAATGCGCCCGACTTTCTCACCGAGACGGCCGACGATTCGTACGCGCAAAGCCGCGCGCTGCTGACGAAGTGGCATCGGCGCGGACTGCTCCGTTACGCGATCACGCCACGCTTCGCGCCGACGTCGACGACCGGGCTGCTCGAGCGAGCCGGCGATCTCAAGCGCGAGTTTCCCGACGCATACGTACACACGCACATCTCCGAGAATCGCAACGAAGTGCTCTGGGTGCAGCAGCTCTTTTCGTTTCCGGAGTACGCCGACGTCTACGATCACTTCGGACTGCTCGACGATCGCACCGTGCTCGCGCACGGCGTTCATCTCACCGAGGAAGAGCTCGATCTGTTGAGCCGTCGCGGGTCGCGCATCGCGCATTGTCCGAACTCGAATCTCTTTCTCGGCAGCGGTCTCTTTCGGCTGCATCACGTGCTCGACGCCGGTGTCATCGTCGGACTGGGCAGCGACATCGGCGCCGGCACGACGCCGTCGATGTTCAACGCCATGGCCGATGCGTACAAAGTGCAGCAGGTCCAGGGCGTTTCGCTCAGCCCGTTTCATCTCTGGTATCTCGCGACGCTTGGCGGCGCGAAAGCGCTCTCGCTCGACGGCGAGATCGGCAGCATCGAAGCGGGCAAGTCGGCCGACTTTCTCGTGCTCGATCTGCACGCGACGCCGCTCATCTCGATGCGCAGCGATCGCGCGTCATCGCTCGAAGATCTGCTCGCCGGTCTGATCTTCATGGGCGACGATCGTGTCGTCAGCTCGAGCTGGATCGCCGGACGCGAGGTGTCGAAGCGCGCATAAGCGGCACGACTGTGGCAGCAGCTCTGCCGCAGGAGGCAGTTTATGCACCGCATTTACCGTGTGGCCGTGCTGTCGGCGCTCGTGGCCATCACCGCTTTCGGACAGGATCGCAGCCTCTGGCGTACAGCGAGCGAGGTCGATCAGGGCTCGCGCGGCTCCATGGTCGGCACCGTGACCGACATCAATGCCGGCCGCGATCAGTTCACGATCATTCCCGATCAGGACAACAATGGCTCGCTCCTTGTCAGCGCTGAGACCGTCTCGACGCAGTACAGCGGTTTCGGCGATGTGATCAACGGCAAGCCCGAGATCTACACCGGCTCGACCGGCTTCCCGAACATCCGCCTCGGCGATCGCGTCGAAGTTCGCGGCGTCGGTAACGGCCGCGCTTCCGTTCGCGCCGATGTCGTCACACTTCTCGGCCGCAACACTCCGGCATCACAGGTCGGCGTCGGAACGACGCGTCCGACCGGCACGATCTCGACGCCGACCGCCGCGCCGCCGCCTTCTGCGAACGATCGCGTCGGCCGCGTTGAAGGAACTGTTCGCCAGATCTCACCCGATGACTATCGACTCGTGCTCGAAACCGATCGCCGCGAGATGGTGACCGTACGCGGCACGTCATCAACTCCGGTCTACTTCAACGGCAACACCTATCGCATCCGCAACATCGAAGTCGGTGATCGCATCCGCGTCGAGCCGGAATCGACCAGCGCGACGAACGATCTGCGCGCTCGATCTGTCGATGTGCTGCAGAGCGTCGGCGATGCGCCATCGACACCGACGACCAATCGCTCCGTCGCACAGATCACCGGCCGCGTCACCCGCGTCGATCGGACGAACAACGTCGTGCGCCTCGACACCGGCCGCGGCGAAGTGCGGATCGATCTCGCGACGGCCGTCGATTCATCGAGCCGCCGCGTGCGCGCGACCGATGTGCAGGTCGGCGATCAGCTGCAGATCAGCGGAACGTACGGAGCAACGAGCGATCTCTTCCTTGCGAGCACCGTCACGTTCGGCGATGACACCACCGCCGGCGGCTCGCCCGGCACGCCGCTTCCCGCCGATCGCGATCAGGAGCTCGTGTCGGTGACGATCTACGGAAGCGTCGCCGAATCGCTGAAGGTTGCGCCGCAGCTCACTGTCCGCGAGACGCAGAGCGGACGTGCCGTTCGCATCTGGGTTCTCGATGATTTCGCCGTCCGCTCGCGGACGGGTGCGTATGTCGCAGCGGAGACGTTGAAAGAGGGCGACAACGTGACAGTGAAGGCGTATCGGGATGTGAGCGGCGACTATATTGCACAAGTAATCCGCATACGATAGGGGACAGGCGCACCGCAAATGCAGAAAGTTATTCGGAATATCAACATCGCTCCCGCTGTCGAAACGGATGCCATGAAGAAGACCGCGCGTCGCGAGTTGCTGCCCGGCGTTTCGCTTGCCGAGTCTCCTCCCCACGTTGTGTTTCAATCGCGCACGGTTGTCGTCCGGGCACGCCGGCGCGCGCTTCTTCGTGACGTCCTCGACCTGCTGTTGCTGCTCGCGGTCGACGTCCTGTTCGTCCGCTTTCCGCAGACCCACGTCCCGCTGATGGCGCGGCACAACTCGCTCATCGTGCTGCTCGTGCTGAACGCGGCGCTGCTCGCCTATGTCTGGTTCGCACGCGCATTGCCACGCTGGCGCGCGCGGCGCGTGGCGTCGACGTGGAACGCCGACGAGCGCGGCCGGTTCAGCGCGGAGCGTCTTCGCTGACCGGCCGTTCGCGAACGAGCGCCGCGATCACTGCGAGCAACGCGATCACGGCGACGGCGATGATGACGCCGAACACCCACGGCTCGCGACTCTTCTCTTCCCCGCCCGCCGCCTTCTGCATCGGACGGAGCGCGATCTCGTTCGCCGGCTGTTCGAAGAGCCGCGGCGCGAGGAGCGAGAGATCGTAGCGCGGCGCGCTCGCGGCCGGATTGCCATACAGCAGCCGAAGCGGACCTCCGGGATGAAAGAAGCGCAGCGCGCGCGATGAGATCAACAGCTCCGCCGACTTGATCGGCAGCGGCGCGTTGTCACCTTCATCGACGACGATCTCCACCGCGCGCACGCCGCGCAGGCTGCAGGTACAGAGAAGCGCCGGCGCCGCCGATGACGCGTCGGTGCTGCGCCACCACATATCGTCGAGCATCCGCGGATTGTCGCGTGCCTCGTCGCCGCGATCCGCGCGCACGGTGACGTGTCGCTCGAAGACCCGCGCGCTCGTCGTCAGCGCGAGCACGGTTCCTTCCGGCAGCGTTGCGTACGGCAGCCTGAAGCGATAGATCGACGTCGAGCCGTCGCGTCGCGGCGGCTCGATCGTCAGCGCGAGCTTCAGCGGATCGGGTCTCGTCTCCACGACATACGGCACCTGCCGATCGCCGGCGTCGACGAGTCGCACATCCGCAAGCGCATTCGAGCGCGAGAGCACGTCCGCGTCCAGCAGCAGCGACGTCAACGCGCGCGCCGCCGGCGCGACCGAGCGCCGATAGCGAAACGCGTCGGGCGTCAGCGGCGCGCCCGCGGTCGGAATCTGTTCTTGCTCGTCGCCGCCGGCGAGCTGCTTCGCGTCGGACGTTGCCCACGTCGCGATCGCAGCGGCGCCTTTCATCGCAAACTTTCGCGACGCTTCGAGATCGTAGTGCGGTGCTTCGCGCTTCGAATCGCCGAAGTGCGCGGTCAGCGGCGCACCGTCCGCGCTTTCGAAATAAATCGACGGCAGCGGCGAAAGTTGCGCGACGATCCCGGCGAGTTGCAACGGCGGATTGTTCGCGTCATCGACCGTCAGCTCGAGCTCGGCGCCCTGCGGAAACGTGATTGGAATCGCGAGCTGCGCGGCGACCGCTCCGTCGCGTTCCGCACGTCGCAGCTTTGCGTTGCCGAGCGGCAGCTGTTCAATCTCTCCATCAGTCAACCGCCCCTCGGTGATTGTCGCGTCGCGAAAGACGTTGCCGTTCGCAACGTTCAACTCGATCGCTTCGACCGGCAGATGAGAACCGGGCAGCAGAATCCGATAGCGACTCTTCCCCGGCTCGCTCGCGCGAACGCGATACGCCACCGGCACGCGCACACGCTCCGTCGGGACCGCATCGCTGCGGACGCGCGCTTCGACGCTGCCGATCGCACGCACTCGCGCGCTGGCGCGGTCGTCCCACGTCACGCGCAGATAACGATACGTTCCGGGCGCGAACGCGATCTCGACATTGCGCAGCTCTTCGTCGGGAAGATCGAACACCGTCGTGTCGTCGGCGAGCACGGTCCAGTGTGCGCGATCGCCGCTTCCTTCGAGACGCGCGCGTTTCAGAAACGGCGTTGCGATTCCGTTGATGCGCAGGCGATCGACGAGTGTTGCCGCGCCGAGATCGGCTTCGAAAGCGGAGGTCGTTTTCGTCGGCGCAACCGGCAAGACCGTCGCGCCACGCCACGTCTCCTCGGCGACCGTCGGTGCGAGCAGCAGATACGACACTTCCGCGCCGGCCGCGTCGTACAGCCGCAGATCGTCGAGACCTCCTTCGAACTGCAGCTTCGCCGCGTAGCGGAGCGGTTTCGCGTTGGCGAGCAGCGCGACGTCGGGGACGAGTCGATTCGGTCCCTTCGCGCCGGGATGAATCATCCGTTCCGATTTGAACGCGGCGCCGAGAGTCGTGGCGGTGAGCAGAGCCGCGACGAGTGCAAGCCGCCTCACGACGCTTCCCCTTCGCGCGGCCTCACCATCACGAATCTCTGCAGCAGAATTCCGACCAGCACGAGCGACATCGCGAGCCCGAGGAGCGAGACGACGCGATAGAGACCGCCGAGACGTCCGAGATCGTGGAGAAAGCATTTCAGGATCGTGATCACGAGCAGAATCAGCGCGGTCACGCGCGCGCCGCGCGAGCGCATGACGATGCCGATGATCAGCATCGCGACGGCGAAGGCCGCCCATCCCATCGTGTACGTCAGATCCTGCGCGAGCGACGACGAGAAGAAGTTGAAGGTCAGCGTCGGACCGGTCGAGTAGAAATCGGCGATCTCGATGTTGAGCAGGAAGAAGAGCAACAAACCGCCGGAGCCGTTGAGCGCCGGCAGCGCAAATGGCATCTTCGTTCGCTCATCGCGCGGCAGGAACCACGCGGCCGCGAAGAACGACGCTGCCGCCACGAGATACGTGTAGAGATACCAGTTGATCACTTTCATCGCGCCCGGCGGGTGATAGAGCCAGATCGCCGGATTGACGGTCAGTCGCACGAGCACGGCGCCGAGTAGCGCGCCGGACCAGATGAGCAGGCCGCGATGCGGAATGCGCGTGAAGAGCCAGATCAGCGCCGCCCCTTCGAGCGCCCAGCCGATGGTGATCCATTGCTTGTCGAGCTGCAGCGGAATCGCCAGCGTGACGAACGCAAGCGCCGCGGCCGCGACGAGCGCGAGACGGTTCAGCATTCGTTCGTTCGGCGGTTCGATGCGCAGCAGTCGGAGGAGCAGCACGATCATCAGCGCCGACTGGAAGATCGGCAGGATGCCGATCGCATAGTCGAGCTGCAGCTCGCCGATCGCATCTTTCGCGAACGTGAAGAACGCGATGCTCGCGAGGACAGCGCCGAGGTATGGAGCGAATGACTTCTTCGCGCGGCGCCCGAGGATCAGCGGATAGGCGATGAAAGCCGCGTAAACGATTGACGCGAGATAAAGCCGTTGCACATCGGGATGCGGGCCGTCGACCGGTGCTGCGCCGCTCGCAATGGTCGTCATGATGATTGCGCACGGAACGAGCGCGTGTCGTTCGGACCAGGCCGCCAGCGCCATGATCGCGAGCAGGATCAGCGTCTGCGCGCCGGCGTGCAGCGGCAGCGAGTGCGTCGATGCGAGAGCGGCGACGACCTGCGCGCCGTACAACGCCACCGCTGCGGCAGTGATGAACTTACCGTTGTCGGCGCCGCGCCGGTTCGCAAGCGCGATCCACGCGAGCGACATCGCGGCGATCAGAATCGTCGAGACGATCGACGTCGTCGCCCATGACGCCTCCGTGGCCATCGCAAACACGGACAGCACGAGCTGCGACGCGGTCATCGCCGCGATCCAGAGCTTTCCGCGGCGGAGATAAAGCGCGGCTGCGCCGATCGCGAGATTCAGCACGAAGAGCACAGCAAGGAGCGGCCACGGCGGAACGGAGAGCTCTCGCTGCGTCGCGACGTAGAAGAGGAACGCGTGACCGACCATGCCGAACCAGACGCCGGAGCGCAGCTCGTCCGCATCGTCGCGATTGCGCGCCGCCAGCAGATGACCGCCGACCATCAGCAGCGCGAAGATCGTGATCACCGCGAGCGCCGGAATCAGCTGATCGACGACCGATGCCGATCCCCACCAGACCGCAATCACGAGCCACGAAAGCAGCGCCGCAAATCCCGCGATTCGCGCGATTGCGCGATGTCGCGCTTCGAGCATCGCGCCGGCGTTGAGGATTGCGAGCAGCAGTGCGACTCCCCACAACGATGCGTTCGCGACCGTGCCGGCCGCGAGGAAGAAGAGCAGCGCGATCGACGCGAGCAGCACGCATGAGACGCCGTAGCGCGGCTCGAACGTCGTGCCGCGCCGCTGCGCGAGCAACGGCACGCCGATGAAGAAGAGCGCGAAGACGAAGTAGAGAATGAGTCCGGTGATGATCCGTTCGTGCGACAGATACTTCGCCGACCACGCCGCTTCCGCGGCGAGCGCGAAGAAGGCGGCGATGAACCAGGTCGGACCGGCATTGCGAACGATCGCGAACGCGGAGATCGCAATCATCACGACGAAGAGCACGCCGAACGTCATCCACGGCGACGCGTTGCGCGGCTCGATCAGGATCAGCGTCGGAATCGTGAAGAGCAGCAGCGCCGCGAATGTGTGCGCGCGTCCATTCGCACCGAGGTACTCGTTGCCGAAGCGCGCCGCGAGGAGGTCAGCCGCGAGGAAGAGCAGGACGAATGCGGCAATCCACGCGAGGATGCCGGGATACGCGCGTGTGTTGTACGAGCGGCTGAACCAGATCACGAACGTCAGCAGAGTCGCGATGCCGCCGAGGAGGTGCAGCCATTGCGGGCCGCGCGTCGCGGCGATGATCGCCAGTCCGGCGGTGAGGAAGAAGAGAAATCCGAAGAGGACGTTGTAGCGCGCACCGTATGCCGGCACCGCTGCAGTGAAGACTGCAAACACGAGCGGCAGCGCGGCGCCGGCGAGACCGATTCGATCGAAGATCAGCTGACGTTCATCGCTCAGTGTTTGGCGCGCCCAGAGCGATGACGCCGCGACGACCGCGAAGAGCGCGAACACCGCCGCCGCGAGCGGCAGCTGTCCGGCGCTGAGGAACTTCGCCGTCCAGCCCCACTGATAGAGCACGGTGAAGAGCAGGCTGAGTGCCGTGAGATGCGGCCACCGTTTTTTGTACGCGACCCACGCCAGTCCCGCATTCAGCAGCAGCAAATACGAGAAGAGTCCGACCGGCTTGTTCTCGCCGGTCGACAGCAGCGCCGGCGTCGCGAAGCCGCCGACGAGTCCGAGCAGCGCGATGAAAAGCGACTCGCGGCGA
>JAOBAU010000359.1 GCA_025463165.1 Acidobacteriota bacterium
GCAGACCTACGCGATCTTCTCCGGCGGCAAAGACGGCACGATCACTGTGACGTCATCCGGCGTGCAGCAGGTCAAGTCGACGACCAACTTCGACTGCGACATCATCTATTCGAACGGCTCCTTCATCAGCTATCCGGAAGGCGTGCAGCAGCAGTAAGCTCGCACACGGCCACAAAGAAAAGGGCGCCCGATCCGGGCGCCCTTTTTCTTTTTGTCGCGAACGTTTGCGCGCTCAGCTGGCGAGAGACTTGGCCACCGACGTCATGCTCGCGTAGAGCCGCTCGTGATACGTGTGCGCGTCTTTGTAGATCTGCTGGAACGCGCCAAGATCTTTCGGCGAGACGACGAGGTTCACGCCGTAAAGGAAGGCGGCATTGCCGTCGAGCGTGCGCAACCCATCGGCGAAGAGGATGAAGAACGCCTTGCGCCGATCGGCGGGCGTCAGCTGAATGATCCCCGTCATCGATTCGAGCGGCGGCGGCGTCAGCTGCGGAGGACTGATCATCACCACCGGCGGATACTCCTGCATGAAGTACTCGCGCGCCTCGGCCGCCGTCGCGAAATGCACCGGCAGAAATCCGATCAGCTTCGCGGCGTGACGCAGCGCCGGATGATCGGTGCCGACGATCATCGCCTTCGCGCCGAAACCGTGATCGTCATCGTCGTGATGCTCGCCCGATGCTTCGGGCGTCTGCACCGGAACCGGCGCCGTCTCGGCATGCGCGGCCGCCGCGGCTGCTCCTTCGAGATGGCGGCGATCGACCGTCAGCTTCGTCTTGCAGACGGGACACGGAAAGCTCACTTCTTTCATCGGAAGCTTCGTCTCGTCGATCGAGAGCGGCTTCTGACACGAGGTACAGACGATCTTCATCATGGTTGCGGGCTACTCCAGCATCGACAGCATCGATTCATCCTGCTGTTCGGTCGCCTCTGACGTCGGTTCGTCGGTGAGACGAAGCGCGAGGTTGGTCGGATTCGTTGCGTATGCAAGCGCGACCTCTTTCGAGATCACACGCTCGTTCCAGAGCTTCTCCATCTCGTCGTCGAACGTCTGCATGCCGTCGACGCTGCCGTCGTGCATCGCGTCGGTGAGCGAGCGGCCGTCGGTCTCGCCCTTCAGCACGTAGTCGCGCGTGCGCATCGTCGACTTCAGGATCTCCAGCACGGCCACGCGGCCGCCGCCGATCTTCGGCAGCAGGCGTTGCGAGATGACGTAACGGAACGACTGCGAGAAACGGGTCCGCACCTGCGGCTCCTGATCTTTCGGGAAGACGCCGACGATGCGGTCGACCGTTTTCGCGGCGTCGATCGTATGCAGCGTCGAGAGCACGAGATGGCCGGTCTCCGCCGCTTCCATGGCGATCTCGATCGTCTCGACGTCGCGCATCTCGCCGATGAGAATGACCTTCGGCGCCTGGCGCAGCGCGGCGCGCAGCGCCAGCGCGAACGTCTTCGTGTCGCTCCCCACCTCGCGCTGATTGACCGTCGACTTCACGTGACGGTGCATGTACTCGACCGGATCTTCGATCGTCAGGATGTGATACGCGTGATCGTGGTTGATCTGATTGATGATCGCGGCAAGCGTCGTCGACTTGCCCGAGCCGGTCGGGCCGGTGACGAGCACGATGCCGTTCTTCAGCGACGGCACGTTGTAGAGCTCCCGCGGCAGCCTGAGAGACTCCAGGGTCGGAATTCCTTCCGGAATGACGCGGAGGACGATCGCGTACGTTCCGCGCTGCGAAAAGACGTTCACTCGGAAGCGGGTTTTCTGCGGGATCGAGTAGGAGAGATCGACGGAGCCGTTCACGAGGAGCGTGCGCGTCAGCTCGCGGTCGCCGCGCAGCATGTGCATGGCGATCATCTCGGTCTGATACGGCGTCAGCCGCGGCAAACCGGGGAAGTTGACCGGCGTCAGCGCGCCGTCGATCTCCACCTGCGGCTGGCGTCCGACCGAGAAGTTCAGATCGGAAACCCGATCCGACATCTTCAGCATCGCCTCGAGGATGGCGTCCAAATTAAAGTTCTTCATGGAGGAAAACATTGTAGTCCTGACTATGATTCGCGGAGTGGCCACACTCGGCATCGACTACGGAGGCAGACGCATCGGCGTCGCCGTGAGTACATCGGACGTGATCGCGACGCCGCATTCGGTCGTTCGCAACGAAGGAGACGTCATCGCCAGACTTGCACGCATCGCAGAGGAAGTCGGAGCGGAGACGATCGTGGTCGGGATCGCGAAGCGCGCCCGCACGAACGCCGGCGAGCAGAAGTTTCACGACTTCGCGGAACGGCTGCGGCAGCGAACGTGCAAACCGGTGGTGCTTCGTGACGAAACCCTCTCGACCGTCGAAGCGGCGGAGCGCCTGCGCGAATCAGGACGCAGCGCGCGCGACGTCAAAGAAGTGATCGACATGCACGCCGCCGCCGTCATCCTGCAGTCGTATCTCGACGATCGCGCAGCGCGGAGGACGTCATAGCCACCCGGCGCAAAGAGCGCGGCGGCTGCGGAAAATATCTCCGCTCGCTGCTGACGATTCTGATCTTCGCCGTGCTGATCGCCATCGGCGGCGGCTGGTTCTTCTGGCGCGCCATGACCTCGCCGTATCGTGGCTACACGGATCAGGCGAAGCGCGTCGAGATCCGCAAAGGGCAGCGCACCGCGACGATCCTTCACCATCTGCAGAACGAAGGAATCATCCGCGACGAATACATCCCGCTGCTGTACATGAAGCTGGCCCGCCACAACGATTCGCTGAAAGCGGGCGTGTACGAATTCACGAAGCCGCTCACGCCGATCGAAGTGCTCGAGAAGATCATGCGCGGCGACGTCATCCTGCGCACCGTCACCGTTCGCGAGGGACTCGATCGCTTTGCCGTCGGACGGCTCTTCGCCGCCGAGCATTTCGGCAGGCCGGAAGAGTGGGACAAGGTCACCGGCGATTCGGAACTGATCCGCGACATCGCCCCGGAAGCGACGTCGCTCGAAGGCTATCTCTTTCCCGACACGTACAAGTTCAATCCCGGCACGCCGGTGAAGACGATCGTCGCGGCGATGGTGCAGAACTTCCGCAAGCACTTCAGCGCCGAGATGAACTACATCGTCACCGGGCTGACTCTCCATCAAACGGTCACGCTCGCGTCGCTCGTCGAAACGGAAGCGCAACGCGATGATGAGCGCCCGCTCGTCGCCTCCGTCTACCTGAACCGTTTCCGCCGCAACATGCTTCTCGGCGCCGATCCGACCGTCATCTACGCGCTGAAGCTCGCCGGCCGGTGGGACGGCAACATCCGCAAAGCCGATCTCTCGATGGAGTCGCCGTACAACACCTATCGCATGCACGGCCTCCCGCCCGGACCGATCGCGAATCCCGGCGTTGCCTCATTGCGCGCCGCCGCCGCGCCGCCTGCCACGCAGTTCCTCTACTTCGTCGCGAAGCACGACGGCTCACATGCCTTCTCGACAAACGTGACCGAGCACAACCACAATGTCGAGGTCTGGCAGAGACAGTGGTACCGCAATCAAAAGAAGTGATTGCGCCCCGCATTTGGTTTATTCTTTCCGCTCGGTCCACAAATAACTAACATCCGTCCGAAGGGGTCGCTCGCATGGCTGCCACGAAGAAGCCTTATGAACAGTTCGGTCCGTACATCCTCTTCAGAAAGCTGGAAAGTGATGCGCTCGGCGACCTCTGGCGCGCAGGCCGGATCGAAGGCAACGCGCTCGGACCGATCGTCGCACTGCGGCGGCTGAGCGGCGGCAACCGTGAGGCGTTCGTGCAGGCGGCGGAAGGGGCGAAAGTCATCGCACCGCTGCTGAGCGGAACGTCGTTCGCGAAAAACCAGGTGATCGACATCGAAGCCGGCGTCCCGTACGTCGCGCACGAATACGCGGGCGGACGCTCGCTGCGGCACATCATCGATCGCTCGCGCGGCGGCAACGGCCTGACGCCGAATCCGGTCCCGCTCGATCAGGCCATCATCATCGCCGAGAAGGTGGCGCTGTCTCTCGCCACGACCTCGGACATGAAGTTCCAGGGCAACCGTCTCAACCATGGCGCGCTGATTCCGCAGTTCGTCTGGATCAGCGAAGACGGCGAGATTCGCGTCGCCGGCCAGCAGCTCGGCAAAGCATTCGCCGCATCGCTGAAGGATCCGAAGTTCGCCGCGGAGTTTGGAAGATACGCCGCACCCGAGCTGCAGAACTCCGGCGAGCCGACCAAGTCGTCGGAAGTCTTCTCGCTCGGCGCGATTCTCTTTACGCTCGTCACCGGCGTGGAGCCGCCCGATGCGACGTCGAACAGCGCGTTCGCGAATGCGGTGCTCGCCGCGAAGACGACGATCGGCCAGCCGATCCCGGACGACATCCGCGCCATCCTCAACAAGTCGCTGGTCATCGATGCCGGTCCGCGCTACGGCACCGTCACCGACATGAAGCAGGCGCTGTCCACGCTCGCGCACGGCGGCAAATATTCGGCGACGACGTTCAACCTCGCCTTCTATCTCAGCAATCTGCTGAAGAAGGAGATGGAGGGCGAAACGCTCGATCGCGAGAAAGAAGCGAAGGTGAACATGGCGGCGTACGTCGACGCGCCCGCGCAGGCGGCGGCCGCTCCGGCCATCGCCGCGGCGCCGCGTCCGATGGACGACGCGCCGATGTTCGGCGCGCATGAAGAGCCGTCGAAGAGCAGGTTGCCGATGATGATCGCGGCCGCCGTGATCGTCGCCATCGCCGGCGGCGGTGCGTTCTTCATGATGTCGAAGAAGAGCGTGAAGCCGGCCGCACAGCCGGCGCTCGCCAGCAGCGTGGCCGCGGCGACGCCGCCTCCGCCGCCGCGCATCATCTCGCAGCCGATCGTTGCAACTCCCGCCGCGACGACGGCGACCGTCGATCCGAACGCGCAGAAAAAAGCATTCGAGGATGCCGTCGCATTGCAGATGCAGCAGGAGATGATGAAGCTGCAGTCGGAGTACACGGCGAAACTGCAAAAGCAGCAGGCGAAGAACGCTCCGGTTCCCGCGCCGGCACCGGCCGCGGCTCCGCAGCAACCGGCCGCCCGTCCGCAGGTTGCAGAAGATCGCGGCGGCCCGTCGGCATCGGCGCTCGACGAGCAGCGCCGTC
>JAOBAU010000367.1 GCA_025463165.1 Acidobacteriota bacterium
GCGAGGCGGTGACGCCCTGGCGGATCGAGTCGCGGCCGAGCGACGGGCCGACGGTGCGCTCTTCGAGCGTCGTCAGCGACGCCGGAAGCGAACCGCTGCGAAGGACGAGCGAGAGATCGGCCGCTTCTTCATTCGAGAAGCGTCCTTCGATCACGCCCTGATCGTCGATGCGGGAGTTGATGCGCGGCGCGGAGACGACTTTGTTGTCGAGGACGATCGCCAGCGGCTTGTTGATGTTGTTGCCGGTGAGGTCGCCGAACTTGTGCGCGCCTTCGGGAGTCATCGAGAAGCCGATGACCGGCTCGCCCATGCGGCCTTTCTGCACGCGCGCGTTCTTGAGGTCGCGGCCGGTGACCGGAACCGTCTTGTGAACGGCGTAGAACTGCGTACCGGTGGTCTGACCGAATTCGTTCGAGCGCGTGCCCGGAAGAATGTCGATGTCGGACTGCATCGCGGCCGGGATCGACGCGCGAACGCTCGCTTCGTCGGAGCCGGGATTGCCTTCGACGATGCGGAACTGCAGCAGCGCCGTCGTCTTGATGATGTCTTTGACGCGGGCCGGATCGTCGACGCCGGGAAGCTGGATGACGATGCGGTTGCCGCTTTCCGGCGCGATGAACGGCTCGGTGACGCCGAGCGCGTTGACGCGGTTGTCGATCGTCTCGACGGCGTGCGTGACGGTGTCGCGCTCGATGTTCGTGACGGCGAGCGGCTTCATCCTGAACTGCAGACCGTCGGCCGTCTTCGACATGTCGAACTGGCCGAGATAGTCCTTGGCGATCTTTTCGTAGTCGCCGGTGGAACCGGCGATGGCGGCGACGAACGTCGCGTCATCGATGCGGCGGGTAGCCGGCATCGCGAAGCCCTGCTTCTTCGCCTGATTCTTGAGCGTCTCCATCGACTGATCGGTCTCGAGACGGACCGCATCGCCGACGTTCACACGCATGACGAGGTGAGTGCCGCCCTTAAGGTCGAGACCGCGCCGGATCGGCTCGGGATTGCTTTTGGTCGGGATGATCGCGACGGTGAATGCGATCAGCACGCCGAGGATCAGCACGACTTTCCAAACGAGACTTCTGTTCACAAATCCTCCAGGAGCGGGCGAGGCCGAACTACTCCGCCGCCTCGCCGGTAATCACAGCGGTGACGGCAGAACGCGAGACCTTCACCTTTACATTCTCGGCAATCTTGAGATGGACGAGTTCCGGCTCAACACCCTGAATCGTCCCGTAAATCCCGCCGGAGGTGATGACACGATCACCCTTTTTCAGCGAGTTCAGCATTTCCTGCGTCTTCTTCCGCTGCTTACCGGCCGGCTGAATGACGAGGAAGTAAAAAACGAGGAACACGCCGCCGAAGGCGACGATGTTGAAGATGGCCGTCGAACCGGCACTTTGAAGCAGAGCAATCGCAGTCATTTGCCTCTCGCTGGTTCTTCGGGGCCGCGGACGCCGCTACTTGTCCGCTTCGCCGCCTCGCATCCGCGACAGGAAGGTTTCGCGGAAAGCCCCGAATGAATTGGACGCAATAGAGTGCCGAATGGACCGCATCAAGTCAAGGTAGAACGCGACGTTGTGGATCGTGTTGTAAACGGACGCGGCGATTTCACCGGTCTGAAACAGGTGGCGCAGGTACGCGCGCGAAACGGTCGCGCAGGTGACGCAGGAGCAGTTCGGATCGAGCGGACGCTCGTCGGCGGCGTACTTCGCATTCTTGATGGCGACCTTGCCGATGCTGGTGAAGATCGAGCCGTTGCGCGCGTTCCGCGTCGGCATCACGCAATCGAACATGTCGATACCGGCCTCAACGCCGTCGAGCAGATCTTCGGGCGTACCGACTCCCATCAGATAGCGCGGACGATCGGCCGGCAGCAGCGGCGCGGTGTGGCGCATCACCTTCAGCATCTCTTCTTTCGGCTCGCCGACGGAGACGCCGCCGATGGCGACGCCGTCGAAGTCGAGCGACGAGATCGCTTCGACGCTGCGCGTGCGCAGATCTTCGAACGTGCCGCCCTGAACGATACCGAAGAGCGCCGAAGCGCCGGTGCGCGCGTCGAGCGAGCGTCTCGCCCAGCGATGCGTCAACTCCATCGACTTCTCGGTATCGGCGTGCGAGAGGCCGTGCGGCGGGCATTCATCGAATGCCATGGCGATGTCGACGCCCATCCGCGTTTGAATACCGACCGAGACTTCAGGCGAAAGGAAGTGTGCGGAGCCGTCGAGGTGGCTGCGGAACTCGACTCCTTCCTCGCGAATCTTGCGAATCGCGCCGAGGGAGAAAACCTGGAAGCCGCCGGAGTCGGAGAGGACGGCGCGATCCCAGCCCATGAATTTGTGGACGCCGCCGAGGCGCTCGAGGAGCTCGATGCCGGGGCGGAGCATTAGGTGGTAGGTGTTGTTCAGGATGATCTCGGGACTGAGGACTGAGGACTGAGGACTGAGTGAATCGTCTTCGGTGCTGAGTGCTTCAGAAGCAGTGCTGAGTGCTGAGTGCTGAGTGCTGAGTCGGAGATTCTTGAGCTGGTGGGTGGTGAGGCTCTTGACGCTGGCGAGCGTGCCGACCGGCATGAATACCGGCGTCTGGATCGTGCCGTGACTCGTGACGAGCTCCCCGCGGCGCGCGCGGCCGTCAGTGTTCAGCACGCGAAAGCGAATACGTTCGCCCCGACTCAGCACTCTGCACTCAGCACTCAGCACCGCCTTTTGACTATTGAATCTTCATCTGCTCAACCCGCGTATTCGCGGGGAGGTTGAGCGTGAAGCGGCTCTGGTCGATCGACTCGTTCACCTTGATGTTCGTGAACTCGTACCGCGTTACATCGCCATCGCCTTCCGTGTACTCGACTTTGTTCGTCAGGTACGTCTTCTTGTCGATCCAGATGCGAATGTGCTTCACGCGCTTCGCGATCGTGGCGCTCTTCGGCTGCAGGTCGAGAATGTATCCCGGCTCGTTCGCGCGATCGGTGAAGGTGAAGTTGAAGTAGCGGCCGAGCTCATCGATCGCGCCGCTCGCACCCATGTACTTGAAGATCTGATCTTCGAAACGCTTGACCTCGATCTTCTCCGCTTTGTTCAGGTCGGGGTAGTACGTCGTCAGCACGCCGCCGGTGATCAGCATCTGCACGCGCTTCGGCGCCGCGTAGTTCCAGAGCACGTTGTTCGGCTTCGCGTAGATGAACGTGCCGGTCGAGACTTCCGGCTTCGAGAGAAGCGCGAGCTCCTTCTCCTGTTTGAACGTTGCCTGCAGCGTCGTGGTCTTCTTCTGCTGCTGCTGGACCTTTTTGATGACCTGCTCGAGCGACTCGCCTTTGGGCGCGGCGTGAGCGGGGACGGTGACGATGGCCGCACAGGCCGCGGCGACGAAGAGGGTGCGTATCGACATGCGGTGCCCAACCGGCCGCCGCCCGCGCAAAATTTCAGGACTCTGCCGTGTATACTCTCGAAATACGGAGGTTATTTATGAACAGGAATCTGCTGGCGCTGACTCTTGCGATCGTTGCAGTTCCCGTGGCCGAACAGGCGGCGAACGCGGCCATTCGGTACGACTTCCGCCAGACGATGCACTCCCAGATCGAGTCGATGCCTTCCACCGACTTCGGCGGTGAGGCGATCATCGACGGCGACCGTTCCCGCGTCGAGTTCACGTCCGGCAGCGCCTATCCGCCCGGCTCGTATCTCATTACCACCAACGGCTCGCGCAACATGACGTACGTCGATCCGACGAAGAAGTCGTACGTCGAAGTGAACGCCGGCAACGTCGCCACGGCCATCGGCGCGACAAACATCAAAGTCGAGAACTTCAAGTCCGACAGTCAGATGCTGGCCGATCATCCGGTCATCGCCGAGCACGCCACCGATCACTACCGGATGCAGATCGCGTACGACATCACGCTGACGATCGGGTCCATGCCCATTCGTCAGGCGGTCACGACCACCATCGACAAGTGGGTGACGAAAGACTTCGACGACGTCACCGCCGACTATCTCGCCACCGGCGGGATTCGCACCGGCAATCCCGATCTCGATCAGCTCATCGACGTCGAGACGACGAAGGTGCCGGGCTTCGCGCTCCGGCAGAAAGTTCAGGTCACCACCACCGCCAGCGTCGATCCGAAGAAGGTCGATGCCGGCTCGAAGCTGCAGCTCCAGCGGACGCAGATCACATCGAAGGAGATGGTGATCTCGTCGATCCGCAAGACGATCATCGGACCGGGCACGTTCCGCGTGCCGCCCGGTTATCAGAAAGCGAATCCGCTGCGCGATGACTCACGGACTCCGGTTCACGAGCTCGATTTCAAACCTGCCGGAACCTCCGGCGAATAGTCCGCGCGCGTCGCGCGGATTCGGCGGTCTGCTACCATGCGGCCGCACCGTCCCCGGTCGCAAACGAAGTCGAATCGCATGAAGAAAATGCTCGCCAGAGGCGAAGGTATGGGTGGGGGAGTACGCCGGCCGCGAAGGCTCGGACTGCGCTCGAAGTCGGAGCGTCCGCGAACACCGCGCGCATATCTCGCCGTCGTCACGACCATCGCCATCCCGTTCCTCCTCGCATCCGTGAACGCGACCGTCGGGCTGCCGCCGGCCGCGTCTCCATCGACGCTCGCGTCCGCGCTCGCACCGCCGCTTCGTTATGACGAGCTGTCGACGATCTCTCCGGCAGCGCTTCCCGAACATTCCGTGATCCTGACTGTCGAGAACGGCGACACGCTCGACGCCGTCCTGACCGCCGGCGGCATGTCACGCGGCGCCGCCGCAACGCTCAACGCGCAGTTCGGCAAAGTGCTCGACCTGCGCCGCCTTCGTCCCGGCAACCTGCTCCGCTTTCACTACGACGCCGCACACGAAGTCGACAGCGTCGAGATGAAGATCACCGGATGGGGAGAAGTGGACGCGGTGCGCGGCGCAAACGGTTTCGAAGTGACGACGCGCGAAGCGATGCAGCGCGAGATTGAAACGACGGTCGCGGCAAACATCGACTCGTCACTCTACGAAGCGCTCCGCACCGCCGGCGAGAATCCGCAACTCGTGCAGCAACTCGTCGACGTCTTTCAGTGGGACATCGATTTCTTCGCGCTCCGCAAAGGCGATGCATTCAGCCTCGTGGTGAAGAAGAAGTACTCGGGCGACGACGCGGTCGGCTACGGTCCGATCGTCGCGGCGACGTTCACGCATGAAGGACAGACGTTCGAAGCGTTCCGCGATGAATCGACCGCCGGACGCGGCGGCTATTACTCACGAATGGGAACGCCGCTGCGCAAACAGTTCCTGCGCGCGCCGCTGCAGTTCTCGCGCATCACCTCGACGTTCTCGAATCACCGCTTCCATCCGCTGCTCCACTACTTCCGTCCGCATCATGGCGTCGATTACGGCGCGCCGGTCGGCACGCCGGTCATGACCACGGCCGATGGCGTCGTCATCGATGCGCGCTACAACGCCGGCGAAGGGAACTTCGTCCGCATCCGCCACAGCTCGCGCATCGAGACTTCGTATCTCCATCTGTCGCGCTTCGCGAAAAACATTCGCCGCGGCACGAAAGTGACGCAGGGCGACGTCATCGGCTACGTCGGCATGACCGGTCTCGCGACCGGTCCGCATCTCGACTATCGCGTTTCCGATGGCGGCACGTGGCTCGATCCGCTGAAGCTCAAATCGATCACTCCCGATCCGCTGCGCGGAGACTCTCTCCACCAATTCCGCGCGCGCGTCGTACAACTGGTGCCGAAACTCGCCGCGCCCGCCCCGCAAGTTGCTCGAGTGGCCGCGAAACGCCGGGCACTCTTCTAGCAAAACGGGGTCCCCACATGAAGAAAGTTACTGTCCGCGCGCCGGTGCGCGCCGATCTGGCCGGGGGCACCCTCGACCTCTGGCCGCTCTACCTGTTCCATCCCGGCTCGCGCACGGTGAACGTCGCCGTCTCGTATCACGCGGAATCGGAAGTTGTGGAGACCGGCAACGGCTCGATCGAGATTCATCTCACCGATCAGCAGTACAAGAAGCGCTACGAGTCGCTCGCGCAGCTCGCCGCCGATCCGAAAGCGGCGCTCATTCATCGCGCGCTCGAACATTTCCATCTCACCGGCATCCAGATCACCACCCGTACCGACGCACCCCGCGGCTCCGGCCTCGGCGGCTCTTCCGCGCTGTCAATTACGCTCGTCCGCGCGTTGTCCGAGATCGCCCGCTCGCCGGTCGAAGGCGACTCGCTCATCACGCTCGTACGTGATCTCGAGACGCGGCTGCTCGGCGTTCCTGCCGGCATTCAGGATTACTACCCGCCGGTCTACGGCGGACTGTCGGCGCTGCATCTCAATCCGGGCGTCGTATCGCGGCATCCGATCTCGCTGCCGATCGAGCAGCTCTCCGAACATTTCCTGCTGCACTACAGCGGCGTCGCGCATTTCTCCGGCACGAACAACTGGGAGATGTACAAGCGCCAGATCGATCGCGACGGCCGCGTGCACGAAGGGCTCGAGAAGATCGCGCAGACGGCGATCGCGATGGAGAAAGCGCTCGAATCGGGCGACATGCAGAGCGCCGGTGAAGCGCTCGCCGCCGAGTGGGAAAACCGCAAGGCGCTGATCGACGGAATCTCGACGCCGGAACTCGACGCGGCGATCGGTGCCGCGCGCGGCGCCGGCGCGTGGGGCGGCAAGGTCTGCGGCGCGGGCGGCGGCGGATGCATCGTCTTCCTCATGCCGGCCGATCGCAGAGAAGATGTTCGTCGCGCACTGGCAACCGTGCCGGGACGAATCGTCGAAGCGCTGCCGGTCGCGCACGGCCTCACCATCGACATCACCGACGACACGCAATCAACATTCAGCTTCGCGCGCGGTCGCCTGATGGCGCGTCCGCATGAATCGCTCGAGCAGCTTTATGTCTACGGCGGCCAGGGCGATTACAAACCGTATCTGCTCGCAGAGGGCGTGATTACGCACAGCGAATCACGGAGCGGGATTCATCAGACGACGGTGCGGTCGTACATTGCGCCGATCAGCGGAACGGATGGCTCGGTGGACTGGTCGCAGGCGCGTCCGGTGACGCCGGAGTCGTTCGACATTCGCGCCGTTCCTGAATCGCGGCAGATGGAAACGGTCGCGACCGCAGAAGCGCTGATGCAGGGCGCGACACAGTCGGAAGATGCATTCCGCCAATTCGTGGAGCAGACGGAGAAGCTGCACATCTTTCACAATCCCGCGTTCGGCTTCTGGTCGCAGGCGAACGAGATGCGCGATGCGTTTCTCGAGCGCTGCCTGGAAGAAGCGAATCGCCTGCTGGAGGAGCAGTCGGAGCGGCTGGAGAGCACGTTCCGCCGCCGCATCGATCAGCTGCGCGAACGCTCCGAGCGCGAGCAGCGCGAGCTCGATGACAAGAACGAGAACATCAACGAAGAAGGGATCATGGATGTGAACGTGGCGTGGGGACAGGCGCTCTACAACATTACGAGCGGGCGTCCCGCGTCGGTCGCCGACGCGCCGCATTCGGTGCGCGAAGTCGACTACCTGGAGAACATTGCGCAGATCCAGCGCGCCTGGGATCGCGAGCTCGAATCAAGGCGAGAAGAAGTGACGTCGAAAGCGCGTTCCATCGAAGAGATGATCATCACCCCGGCCGCCAGGAACATCGAGATCACGAAGTACCTGATCCTCTGGTCCGCGCAGCCGCTGTAAACGTTCGTGGTAGCATTCGCAGCTTCGTCGGGCAGTAGCGCAGCCTGGTAGCGTACCTGAATGGGGTTCAGGTGGTCGGGGGTTCAAATCCCCCCTGCCCGACCAACATAAACCCCAATCCCACGAATAGTTAGCGGCAACCGCCGCCGGTTGCTCACCCGGGCGCTTCGGTGACTCTCTGAGTGCGAACAAAGAGAGAGCCGAAGGACGCCCGGATGGACATTCACAGGAATGCTCGACTCGGTCAGTAGCAGGACGTCCCGCCGCAGTAGTCGCTGTGGCTGATGTCGCCTGGGGCGGTGTAGATACAGCAGCCGGTCGCGTTGGGTTGGGACGTGCCGTAGAAGAAGGTCACAGTGTCGGACTCGCAGACGTAGCGGTTGGCGTAGCAACCACCGTCGTTTGACTGCTCCACCAGCCAGTACGACGTCACCTTGCAGTAGTACAGGCCGAAGATGTTGAGATACCCCGTGTAGGCACCCCCGGTCTTGGTGCGGCCGACCTCGGTCCAGCCATAGCAGCACGACGATGTGCAGCTCGAGTAATTGTCCCAACACGTCGCGCACTCGTTGCTGCGCTGGTCGCACCATGCGATGCACTCGGAATACGTTGCATCGCAGTCGTCGGTACACTGGGAATTGCTCTTGATCGTCAATGGCCGGGGCGCTGGACGAAGGGCAGACGTTGCGGCCTCGAATGCGCCCAGGCTGGTCTGAACGAAGATGCTCTCGTTTCGGGTGATCCGCACCGTCACGCTGCCCGGAGTGGCCGCTTCTTCTTTCCGCAGGCGATCGAGCAGATTGCCGGCATGGGCGAAGAAGATGACCGTGGAGGCCTTGTCGACTT
Source organism: Acidobacteriota bacterium (assembly GCA_025463165.1). GTDB lineage: Bacteria > Acidobacteriota > Thermoanaerobaculia > Gp7-AA8 > Gp7-AA8 > JAOBAU01. The sequence goes on from JAOBAU010000367.1 coordinate 8,513, forward strand.
GCGACGGCACGATCAGCAGTTCGCTGAGGATGACCTTGTCCTGCTGGCGGATCTCGGCCGTCAGCTGGCCGTTCAGCATCGCTGGCGATGCCTTCAGGTACAAGCCGCGGCTGGCGGTTCCGGTCAGATCGACGAAGGGTCCGCGTGCGGAACGGCGGACGAAGGAATCATCCTCCGGCGCCGGCGCTGCCACAGTGGGCTGACGATCCGCGGTCGCTCGCACGGCGAGAGCATCACCGGCACGAGCCTCCGAATGACCGAACCCGATAGCGAACGCGAACACGAGGGAAAAAGCGATCATGGAGCGTTGCACAATGCCTCCTTGCATGTCCTGCTGGCGAAGAGTCAGAGATAGGCCGGGTCTGTCTGGCGGGTGCGCGGGCACCTCCTTTCGAATGTGGTGAGCCGCTCCTCGAGCGGCTTATTTGAGTGATACGTCGTGGCGATACAGGTGTCAGGATGGCAAGCAATATAGCGGCCAATCCCTCATCGCTCCAGGAAGTAATTCGGGTGGGCCGGCCCGGGAAGCGACAAATCCCACCTCCCCGACCAAAACCAACAACCCCACCTACAGCGACTTAACGTTCCCCACCGTCTCTCACGAAACGGACGAACGAGCTCGGCGCCTGGTGGTCGCCTCGAAGGACGCTTGTTGTGGCCGATCCGGTGTCGGTGAGGTCAGCGGAACGGTGATCGAGGCGGCGGCGGCGCCGAACTCGATCAACGAGTTCCGATTCACGGTCACCGGCATCGGGCCGAGCAGCTGGCCATCAATGAACGTACCGTTCTTGCTCGCGAGATCTTTGATCGAGATCATTCCGTCGAGGACCATGATCACGGCGTGGCGGCGGGAGACGGTGTGGTCCGTCAGAGTGACGCGGCCGTCGAGCGATCTGCCCACGATATTCTCTCCCTCGTAAAGCGGATTCTCCCGCTCCTCGCAATGCAGCACGGCGGCCACCGACGGGGTCCCGCCGGCTTTGCCACAGAAGGCGTAGCCGTAGCCGTGGACTGTACGGATGTAGCTCGATCCTCGCGCCTCATCGCCCAACGCGCGCCGCAATTCATTGACGATCCCGGCCATGTTCGTTTCGCAGACGAACGTCGACGGCCACAACGCGTCATAGATCTCTTTCCGTGACAGTGCGCGTGGCCGCTCCTGAAGCAACAACCCGAGCAGCAGCAGCGCCTGAGGGGAAAGGCGCCGTTCGATCCCGTTGCGCGTCAGCAGACGTGACCGGCGGTCGAACGTGAACTCGTCGAACTGAACGACCGCAGCCGGCTCACCGGCCGGCCCTGAATTGGTACTCATGAAACTCTCCGTGGTTGGTTTGGGGCTTGTATGGTACCCCGTCCCTGCGGCCTTCCATCAATTCCCAACAAAAAACCAACATATGGACCGCTCGACGGCCCAACCTTGATACGGATAGGAGGGCTCATGTATCGCAAATCTGTTTCATTTGCTGTTTTCCTGCTCACGATGCTCTGGGCGGTCACCGCATCCGCCGGAAGCACTGACATTTACGCGTTCAAAATGGTCGCCGGGCAAACGACCTCTCAGCCTGCCGCCTACTTTTCGGTCAAGCTCTGTCGCGCCGGCACGCAGACGTGTACCTACGGCGGCACGACCGACAGTTATGGCCACGGCAACGTCTACATCAGTCCCTCGTTCCCCGGCCAGTACGATCTCTATCTCTACAAGGACTACGGCGCGCAGTACGGCGGTGAATGGGGAAGCCAGACGCAGCCGATCGCGGGAGGCTCGTTCTACATCCCGACAGGATTCACAAGCATCACCGTCTGGGTGCCGCCGCGTCCCCTCGCGCCGGGACTCGTATCGCCGTGCGCCTACTGCGGCGTTCCGTCGGGCAATTTCTATCTGTCGTGGACGAGCGGCCTGGACTCGCAGCGCACCGCCGCGAACTGGCCGGTGACTTACGAGATCTGGACGTCGTCGACGCCGGTGGGCTGGCCGCAGGGACAGGAGTGGCTGGCGGTTCCGGACGCGCCGTGTAATCCCGATGCGCAGGGCCGGTGCCGCTGGTACGTCGACTACATCGCCGACGAGCCGGGTGCTCAATACACCTGGCGGATCGTCGTCAAGCTGAACGTCGGCGGCGGACTCGTTTACAAGACGAGCGGTCAGACGTGGCACATCCATCAGAACTACTGACGACTAGAAGGTTTGTTGCTGAGGCGGAGGCTTTCGAGCCTCCGCCTTCCGCGCGGTCGGCGTCACGCGACCGGCAGCGTCACCCGCAAGGTCGTGCCCTCATCCGTCGAATGAATCGTCAGCTCGCCGCCGAGCTCGCGGACACGCTCGTTGATGCCGGCGATTCCGACGCCTGAGGCCAGCAAGGCGTCGCGGTTGTCGCGTACGACTGCCGGTAATCCGGAGCCGCGATCCGCAATTTCAACGCACAAACGGTCGCCGAATCGCGACAGCGAGACGCTCGCGGTGGCACTGCCGGCGTGGCGCTGAATGTTGGTGAGGCTCTCCTGAACAACGCGGAAGACGGACGTTTCCACGTTGCGCGACAATCGACCGAGATCATCCGGAACATTCAGCGCCGCCGTGATTCCGCTTCGTCGTTCGAACCCGTCGACGTACCAGCGAAGCGCCTTGAGCAGCCCTGCTTCGTCGATCATCGGCGGGTGCAGCAAATATGAAAGCGTCCGAATCTCAGTGATCGCGTTGTCCGCGGCCGTAATGCTGTCGTCGAGCACTTCCGCCGCGCGGCCATCCGACGCCGTGAACCGTTTCATGACGCCGAGGTTCATGCGCAAGCCGGCGAGGCTCTGCGCGACCGTGTCGTGCAGCTCGCGCGCGAGGCGCCTGAGCGCATCGTCCTGCACGCGCAGCAGCCGAGCCGAAAGATTCCGGATCGCTTCTTCCGTTTTTTTTCGCTCTGTAATGTCCGCAAAGAGATGTGCGAACTGTCCGTAGCGGGGCGAGAAGGCTCTCGTCTCGTACCAGCGTTCGAGCGCGGGGTTAAACGACTCGTATTCGATCGAGACGCCTTTCAGCGCAACGTCATAGTTGCTGGTGCGCTCTGCAGCGGTCCATTGAAGATACGGCGAGTCGGACGAACGTTTGCCCACCTCGTTGCCGGCGACGACACCGAAGAGTTGCTCCGCCGCGGAACGCCATCAATGCCGTGATGAGTGACACGACCGCCAGCAATCGGCCGAGTCGCGACGTTTCCGCGACGGCGCCGGCCAGCACTTCCTCTTCGTCGATCTTCGCCACGACGAGCCATGGCGTTCGCGGGATCACCTTTACGACACCGATGACCACCACGCCATCACGGTCGACATAGCGGACCGACCGTTCGCCACTGGCCAGTGCGCGTGCGGCGTAGTCATTTGGAATCCGTTTGCGGACGGTCATCGGCGGCGGAGCGCCTTCCGCGTATGGGTTCAATGCGATTCCCCATTCGTTATGGAGACCGATCAGATTTGTCTCGACTGTCCTGGAAGCGACGGACGCGGTACTGAACAGCGGATAGACGTAATCCGCAGGGTTCGACACGAACAGCACGGCGGCAGAACCCGGGCCGCGCGGAAGCGTGAGCTTACATGCCGTGAAGACCTTCGGCGCTTTGCCAACGCGCCGAAAATCGATCTTCACGCTCGGTGCCTTCATCGCCTCCAGTGCGAATTGCACGGCGGAAGCGTCGTCCGTTTCAGCGGAGCCGCGGCGGATCAGGACCTTTCCCGAATCGGCCACGACAAACGCCGATTCGTATCCGTACACGCCAATGAAGCGATCGAGGAGTTTCGACACGCTCCTGTCATCAGGCGCCGCGGCAATCAGAGAGGCGCTCAGCTCGGCATCGGCGGTCCGCTCGCCAACCCACCCCGAGAGTGCGTTCTGTCGGTCTCGCGCAAGGAGCGCGAGTTGCGCGGGCGCTTTTGCCAGCGCCTCGCGACGGCGCGACGGCAGATAGCCGTTGATGAGCAGAAGCGCCGCGATGATATCCACGCCGACAAGAATCAGCGCGACGACGAGCAGATCGCGTCCTGCCGGCGTGACGCCGCCTCGGCGGCGAGCGGATGGTCTCAATGGCGGCGCTGCAATCGGCGCCATACGTCACACGGTAGTGTAAATCATCCGGATTTGCAGAAAATACGGGCGTCCGTGCATGGAGATCGTTGATTACGTCGTCTCCAACGGCCTGCGTTCAGGAGTTCCTTCCGACGAAGCGTGAGACACTATCGCTTCAGGATGAAATGGAACTGCCTCTTCGCGCTGACGGCTTATCTCTTCCTCTTCGCGGGTGAAGCGGTGGCGGTCGAGCGTGTGCTCGTCTTCGATGACGTCAAGAAGACCGATCTGCAGGCGAACTTTCAGTCCGATTGTGTGGCGACGCAGCCGCCGTCGAATTTTCAGAAGCTGCAGCGCGTCCCGACGAAGTCGAATGCGTTCTTTCTCTACTTCGATCCGAGCCTGATCGAGCCGGCGCGATTCGGGAAATTCTTCGATTACACGTTCTATGTCGCCGTGGCCGGCAGCAATCCGCCCGTCTGGTACAGCTGCGGGACGCAGGTCTACACGCAGGGAGCGTTTCTCGATCGCTCCGAGACGGCGCACTTCACCATTAAGGTCGGCGGTGCAATCGACGACGGCGCACTGGACATCCCGCTGCACAGCATCGCCAGCAGGGATTTCATCGAGATCACATCGGTGACGAAACCGGCGAAAGTCGATTTGTCGCAGTCGACCGGCATCGAATTGTCGTTGCACAATCTCCTGCCCGATCAGGATCTGCTCGTCGAGCCTTCCATTCAGGCGACCGCATCGCATCCCGGATACTGGGTCTCGACGAACAACGTGAAGCTCGAGGATGCGGTGTCGAAAGAGATCATCCGCATTCCTCCCGGCGAAAGTTCGCTGGTGCGGCTGCGGCTCGAGCCGAACAAGATCCCGACGCTTCTTGCGACTCTCGGCTCCGTGAAACCCGACGCGGCGCACGAAAACATCACAGCCGTGGTCAGCTACAGAAGTGACCTCGGCGGCGTGTCGCGGACAAAGCCGGTGAACATCGTCGTTCGCTTCACTCCGTCGCTCGTCAGCCTGATCGTGGCGCTGCTTGCCGGATCGCTTCTGGGAACGCTTGCGGCGCAATTTCTTCCCGGCACGTGGAAGGGCTTCTATGCGATGGGGCAGAGAGCGGCGCGCGGGATCGTTTTCTCGTTCGTCGCCGAGCTGTTCGCGATGCTCCTCGTAGCCCTCGGCAGCAAATTCGTCTTTCTCCAATTCGATCTTGATCCGTGGCAGTTCCTGCCGGTGTTGTTCATCGGCTTCGCCATCAGCGGCGGCAAAGAGGTCCTCAGTTACATGGGTCTTATGAAACAGCAGAACGCCACCGCGGAGAATGCATGAAGCGAATCGTGCGAGGCGTTGTGATTGCGCTCGCTGCTTTGTCCCTCGCGGCCGGCGCCACCAATGGACCGATCGGACTGGACTGGCATCAGGGCGGTTATCTTTACCTGCTTCTTAAGAATGGAAGCGTGTCGATTCTCGAGGAAACGACGAAACAACGGCTGGCGACGATTCCGACGACGTTCGGCCTTGAACCGGCTGAGATCTTTTCGGCGCGATTGAAAGAGCGCGACTATGTGTTCGTCTCTGGTTTTGTAGGACGCAATGGCGCGGTCTATCAATACACGGCCGAAGGGAAGCCGTATGCGAAATTCGCAACGCCCGAGCAAGCGGCGAGCTTCGACGTCGATCCCGAACGGCGTCTCCTGTACGTTGCCAGCCCGGTCACGAACGTCGTCTATGCAATCAACCTCGATCAGAAGGGATCTGCAGCGAAGCGGGTCGCCTACATTCGCGAAGCGGAGGCAGTCGGTCCGATTATTTTCGATCGAGTCCGCAATCGCGTAATGGTCGGTGACGCGGCACGCGGCGTCTTATACGAAGTCGATGTGACGACCGGCTCCTATCGGCCGATCGCAACCGATCTCGGCAGTCCGATATCGCTTGGGATCGGCCCTCAATTCAAGACGCTGTATATCGCCGATCGCCTCGCCGGCCGCATTCACATTTTCCGTCTGGAAAATGGCGCGTACAAACGGATCGACACGATCGAGACCGGTCTGCGAAGCCTCTCCGCCGTGGCGACGGGACCGAGCGAAACCGTATTTGTCGCCGACGGCTCCAATGCGTATCAATTGTCATTGAAGACGAGGAAGCTCACTCGCTTCGCGTATTAATACCGCGTTACGTGAGATTGGCGCGCCCGCGCCAGGCACGAATGACTTCGTCCCGCTCTTCGAACGTCATCCCTCGAAATTCGTCTTCGTCATATTGCGCCGGTTGTTCCGCATAACGCAGCAGCAGGAACGCTTCATCGCAGACGCGATAGCTGTACTCAATCTCCACCGGTGTATCGGTGATCGGACTCGCAATCGGTCTCTTGTCTTCAAGGAGCGGCTGGAGCGCGGCTCTCAGAGTCGCGAATTGCGGCGCGCGCTGCGGCGATTCTGACGTCGACGTAATCGTCCACGCGATCGCCACCAGATCACTGCGCCATTCTGCCGTCCCCTCGGCGAGACCGGCGGCAATGGCCGGATATGCGGCCGGACCAAAGAGCGACAGCATCGCGGCCGCGCGCTCCTGCACGGACGCCGCCCCATTGCCGAGTGCGCGAACGAGCAAGCCGGCCGCTTCTTCATTGTCGAGGACGACCGTACGAAACAACGGCACATCTTCATAGTCCTCGACGTCCGACGCGAGCAGGCGGGTAATGGCGGTTTCGGCGATTGAGGTCATGAGAAGAAGTCGATATGTCCCGCGAGGACGCGCGATCCGCGAGTGTTGCCGTTCATACGGCGATTGAGCGAAGCCGCGCCGCGACGAGACGTCGGATCGAGGCGCAGCAGCGCGTTCTGCAGGAAAGTCAGCGTGGCCCGTGAAGCAGCCGGATAGGCCTCGCGCCACGTCAGATAGAACACGCATCCGGAGCGGACGGCGCGCTTCTTTCTCCGCAACGGCTCCAGAAAATGCGGCGCTGATGAGCACGAATTGAGAAACAACACACTGCAGGCGAGCGTACTTGCGTCGAGGTCGGCAGCGCCGACGGTGACCAGCGTGTCGAAGTCGAATTGCGGCGTCGGCCAGCCGACCGGAGCCGGCGGTCTGACATATGCGTGCTGACTATAGTAGTGGCGCGTGAGCAATGACTGCTCGCCGCGTTCATTACGTGTTGCCGCGACCGCGGGAACGCAGGAATTGAGGGAGCGCCGCGCGTGGGACACGGCGCAGCCGGGTCGCGCGGCGGCCGCTCTCGCGATCATTCGGCGAACTGATCTTTCGAGAAATGCGCCGCGCGGTGGCACCTCCGGGTACTCCGCGGGATTTGTACAATGACCGAAAATCTCTTCGCCGCATGGAACCGAAACAGCGTCGAATCCCATTCGCACATGATCGCCGAACGGATTCACCGGCATTGCAGCCGGCGGAGAACAAGGCCGTACATTTGCGGTGGTGGTAAATGCCGGACCTTGTCCATAACGCGCATGTCCGTCGTAAATCACAAACGCATCCCGCACGTTCAGCGCTGCAATGAAGTCGGCCTTCGCGAACGTGATCCGAATCTCGAAGCTTCGTCTCCCTCGCGCATACCTCCAGCGATCGGCTCCCGCGACCGTGGCGTTTGTATTCAGCCAGTCACGAACGCCGGTCACATGAGAGCGGTCCCGAAACTCGACGCCGAACGCGATGATGATCGGGATCGGCATTCAGCTCGTCTCGACCACCAGCTCGTCGTAAACGAAACCATCCGTCGGCACCGTCACCTCGAATTCATCGATGATCGGATAGACCGCTTCCGGTCGCAGCGGATCGGCAGGCGCGCCGGGCGTGCTGTCGACCGTGACCCATTCCGGCCCGTTGAAACCGAGCCGTTCCTGTGACTCGACGATCTCCTCGACACGGCTGAGGATCCCGCGCAGCGGATCGGCATTCGGGTCGTAACCGATCGTTCCCTCGACATGCTCGGCGAGCCACGCCAGCGCGGCGCGCTCGCGAGTTCGCCGGATCGGCATACAGACACGAATCCACGGACTGTTGAGGAACTCGTTCCGGCGATCGTCGCCATCGAGCTGCATCAGCCAGCCGAGGGAACTGCCGAGCGGAGCAGGTTCCGATTCGGCAGTGATCTCGTACGCCTCGCGTCCGAGTCCCGTCGATACGCTCGTGTATCGCGGCTTCCACCACGACGGATGCAGATAGACGAACATCGCCTCGATGTCGAAATACCGATGGAACGATTCGATCTCGAGCGGCGTCGGTTGCGAAGGATCATCGCCGCGCGCGAAGAGTTGCGAGACGAGACGATTCATCACCTCGTAGCGTTCTTCCATCCGCAGATCGTTCGCCGGACGCCACTGGATTTTGCTGCGCGCCGTCACCAGCGCTTTCTGCTCTTCGAACTGCCGCGTCAGCGCCTCTTCGTTGAGCGCGATCACCGCGGCGCGCCGCTTCGCTTCCCACTCATCGAGCGCGGCGGGGCTCGGCTCCCACACGTACGTGTAATTCACCGTCACCGCCGAACTGTCGCCGGGTGCGATGGCGATCTTCACCGAAAACGTGTGCGTGGCCGCGTTCCAGAGCTGATCCCAGCTGAGGTGATTTCCCGCCGACGGCGCCTGATCGTCTTTGCCTCCGCCTTCGAGATCGGTAATCGAATCGATGCTCAGCGCCGCGACGACGCGATCGGCGCCCGTCTGCACGGTGACCGCCACGAAGAACATGTCGCGGCCGCCGTCGTACTCGAGCGTCGCGCTCGTCGAACCGGTATCGGTTCCTCCCTGCGGACGCGGCGGAACGCCCGGCGGCACGTCCGGAACTGCAATCGCTTCCGACTCGCGAAAATGCACGAAGCGGCTGCGCGCGAGGCCGGTGCCGGGATCGCGCAGATACAACTGCCAGACGAGGCGCGGACCGAGATCCTGCACCTTCACGCGGATGCGGCGCAGCACGCGCCGAAGCCCGTAGCTCACCGGATGGCTCGACTCGTTTTTGATCACGCGGCGCGTGACGTTGGTCGTCGTCAACTCCTGCACGTCGCGCGTGCGAAGCGTGGCGGTCTTCGTGATCCGTTCCGATGCGCGCCGAGTGATTTCCTTGAGCCGTCGCGACGTGTCTTCGCGCGACCGCTGCGATGACGACGCGAGATTCGCGCTCGCCGTCGCGCCGGCCTGCCAGACGCCGACCGAGCCGGAGACGTTCGCCGACATCGCCGCCGACGCGTCGCGCTGCATCATCGACGACACTTTGTCCGACACTTCGTCGACGTTCTTCTCTTCCGTCGCGCTCTCGCTGATGATCTCCGATCCCTGCTCCAGCACTTCCTCGTGGATCTGTTTGCGCACCGTCTCGTAGACGACTTCGAGCGTCTCCAGCGGCGCAACGGTGAAGGCCTGCTCGATCGGTCCGACTCCTTCGTCGACATTGAAGTAGAGCTGCCGGTAGTAGTGGCAGATACCGATCGGCGACAACGCTTCCTGAATCAGGAACGGAGGAAGGAAGTGATAGACGCCGCCGGCCACCTGGCTCAGGACGTCGCGCAGGTTCTTCTCGATGTCGTCGCGATTGAGTCGGACGGCGGACAGCATCGCGTTCAGCACTTCGCTGCGCGTCTCGTGAAAATCGAAGTCGACGGCGCCGCCGAGTTGTTGCTTGTTGACGGTCGTCGGGATCGGCGCGAATCCAGGACGCGCGGCCTTCCCCTCCTTCTGAATGTCGAGCGTGGAGGTCTGCGCGCGAATGCCGTACGGATAGAGGACTTCGTCGACCGTCACCGCGTCCTGAAACGATTTCGCCGACGACGACGCGAAGCGCTTCGCATCCAGCGGGCGGCCGGACGAATCGACGAACGTCAGCGGCTGTTTGCCGAGCGTCTTGCGACCGCGAAGCGCCGTCAGCGGCTCGGCCCGCTGTCGCCGGGCGCTGAGCGCGTGCAGCGTGGAGATCGCTTTCGTCGTGTCGACGCCCTTTCCTCGCGCGAGCCGAGTGGCCATCGTGTCGGCGACGGTCGCCAGAGCGACGAACGATACCCAGCGGAAAATGATCGGTTCGTAACGCGCCACGGTCATCGTGGCGTATGCCTCGCGCACCAGAGAAAGTGTCGTCGGCATTCGAAGCCTCCTCGCGCATTGATCTGCTGCAAACAAGGAGTGCCGGGAAAGATATAGATCCCTACCCGCTTCTTTTACGCCTTCCGCCGACGCGCTCCGCGACTCTTTCCGCCTTTGTTCTTTATCTCGCGCCGCCGCTTGCCGGCCTCATCCGAATCGAGCGTTTCCTGCTGCTGTGTGGCCGGGTTGTAGTAGCCGACGTAGCTTTTCGGCGCGATGCCGAACGCCCTGAGCGCAGTGCCGAGGAAGTTCGTGCGCGCGCCGGGAACAGGCGGCTCGAAGTACGCGGGCAGCAGAAAGTTCTGCAGCGCGACGCCGTTGATGTCGTACGTCTGCGATGAAACGGCGTCACACATCTCGAACCAGAAGAAGACTTTCTTTCGCAGGTCGTCAGGCTTCGGTCCCTGCACGTAGTTGTTCGCCTGCGGATCGGCGATCAGTTCGAGGACCTCGTGAGACAGCGTGACCGACCACGGATCGCCCATCTTCTCGCTGATCTCGGAGTAGACGACGCCGTACGGAATGCCGCGATAGTTGCGGTCGTGGAATCCTTCCGGATTGCTCTTCGTCCGCGACGACGAAAGATAGACGACCGAATCGCCGCGCATCACCGCGGCCGCGGCATTCGCGCGCGGCTGTTCGAGCAGCGTTCCTTCCAGCCGCACCATCGCAGGCATCGACCAGTACGGCGCGAAGTCGAACTCGATCTGCTGATTGATGGCGCGAATGACCGTGAGAAGTTCCGCATCGGAGATCTCGCCGCGAGTCTGGTTGATGATGGAGATAAGCATTCGCTTACTTTAACGTGGAACGAACGCCGCGGAATACGCGATGCGCCGCTGCTGTAAGGAGGCGCGATGAGCGACCAGACACCAGCGACGATCCGCATCATCCTCGACGACGATGTCGCGCAGGGTGAGTACATCAACTTCGCGAACATCATCCATTCGCCTTCCGAGTTCGTCATCGACCTCGGCCGCATGGTTCCCGGACGCACCGACGTGAAGGTCTACAGCCGCGTGATCATGTCGCCGCTGCACGCGAAACAACTCCTTGAAGTGCTCGGACAAAACATCGGCATGTATGAGAGCAAGTTCGGTGAGATTCGCATCGACCCGACGGCCGCGTTCACGACCAACGAGCCTTCGAACTAACGGATGGCGCGCGTCAAGGTGATCGGCGCCGGCCTCGCCGGCTCTGAATGCGCGTTCGGACTGGCGCGCCGCGGACACACCGTCCAGCTCTTCGAGATGCGGCCCGCGAAATCGACCGCCGCGCACCAGACCTCGAACCTCGCGGAGCTCGTCTGCTCCAACTCGTTCCGCTCCTCGGCGCCGACGAATGCAGTCGGACTGCTGAAGCGCGAGCTGTCGATGATGGATTCACTCGTGATGCGCTGCGGCGAGCTCGCACGCGTGCCGGCCGGCGATGCGTTCGCCGTCGATCGCGAGCGCTTTGCCGCAGAGGTGACGCGTGCGATTGCGAGCGAGCCGCGGATTACGCTGCATCGCGACGAAGTGCTGACACTCGAGCGCGACGACTTCGATTTTCTCGTCGTCGCCACCGGCCCTCTCACCTCGCACCCTTTGTTCGAAGCGATCGATGAGTTCCTCGGCCGCGACGGTCTCTATTTCTACGACGCCATCGCGCCGATCCTCGCCGCCGATTCGCTCGACCTGTCGAAGCTCTACTGGAAATCGCGCTACGGCAAAGGCTCCGGCACCGATTACCTGAACGCCGCGATGACGAAGGAACAGTACGAGACGTGGATCGCCGCGCTGCTCGCGGCGGAGCTCTACCCGCTGCACGATTTCGAGAACGCGGTGCACTTCGAAGGATGTCTGCCGATCGAAGAGATCGCCAGTCGCGGCATCGACACGCTTCGCTACGGTCCGATGAAACCGGTCGGCCTCGAGCATCCGGTTACCGGCGAGCGGCCGCACGCCGTCGTCCAGCTGCGCAAAGAAGATCTGTCGGACGATTACTTCAACCTCGTCGGCTTCCAGACGAAGATGAAAGCGGGCGAGCAGAAACGAATCCTGCAGATGATTCCCGGCCTCGAGAACTGCGTCATCGCGCGCCACGGCTCGATGCATCGCAACACGTTCATCAACGGACCGAAACATCTGCGCGCGACGTTTCAGACAAAGAAGGATGAGCGCGTCTTCTTCGCCGGACAGATCACCGGCGTCGAAGGCTATGTCGAATCGTCCGCGGTCGGCCTGCTGACGGCGCGTTACATCGACGAGCTCGCGCGCGACGGCGCGGCATCGCCGCTGCCGTTTCACACCGCGCTCGGCGCGCTGGGACGTCACGTCAGCGAATCGCATCCCGATCGCTACCAGCCGTCGAACGTGACGTGGGCAGTGATCGAAGACACGATCGGCCGCTGCAAAAAGATCGAGAAGCGCGAGCGCCAGGTTGCGAAGGCGCTGGCGACGATCGAATCGCTGGCCGGCGCGATCGCGTAACGCGGCTGCGCCGCCGTACTTCCCCCTCTTTTCCTCACACGGCGAAAAAATAGCTTGCATCGTGATTAGGTGTTGTAGTTAACTACATCACCAGATTCGAGACGAGCCCGGAACAACGAATGGACCGTGAATGGAACGACAGCCAACCGATCTACCGCCAGCTTCGCGAACGTGTCGTCGCGCTGATCCTCGACGGTGTGCTCAACGAAGGCGATCCGTTGCCGTCCGTGCGCAACGTCGCGGCGGAGTATCGGCTGAACCCGATCACGGTGCTGAAGGCGTATCAGCAGCTCGTGACCGAGCAACTCGTCGAGACGAAGCGCGGCCGAGGAATGTTCATCAATGCCGGCGCGCGGGAAGTGTTGCTGCAGGCGGAGCGAGAGAAGTTTCTCGCGGAACAGTGGCCGCGCGTTCACGCCACCATTCGCCGGCTCGGCCTGACTCCCGAAGAACTGCTGAAAGCGGCGTCACCAGGCAACACGGAAGAGGAGAGCTGAAGCCATGGCCTGTATAGAAGCACGCGGCCTCCGTAAGAGTTTCGGCGCCACCGTCGCGCTCGACGGCGTCGATTTGCGCGTCGAAGAAGGCCGCATCGTCGGTCTGATCGGCCCGAACGGCGCCGGCAAAAGCACGGCGCTCAACGCCATCCTCGGGCTCACGCCCTATCAGGGAGAACTGAAAGTCCTCGGGCGCGACCCGTGGACGGAGCGCGATCAACTCCTGCGCGACGTCTCGTTCATCGCCGACGTCGCGGTATTGCCGCGCTGGATCCGCGTTTCACAGCTGCTTGATTACGTCGCCGGAGTGCATCCGCGCTTCGATCGCGCAAAGGCGGAAGCGTTTCTCGCGAAGACCGCCATCAAGCGCCACAGCAAAGTCAGGGAATTGTCGAAGGGGATGGTGACGCAGCTGCACCTCGCTCTTGTCATGGCCATTGACGCGAAGCTGCTGGTGCTCGATGAGCCGACGCTCGGGCTCGACATTCTCTATCGCAAGCAATTTTACGACTCGCTGCTCAATGATTACTTCGATCGCAATCACACGATCATTGTGACGACGCATCAGGTCGAGGAGATTCAGGACGTCCTCACCGACTTCATGTTCATCAATCGCGGCCGCATCGTCCTCGACTGCAGCATGGAGGAATTCGAGTCGCGGTATGTCGAGGTGATGGTGCATCCCGACAATGTCGCGGCCGCGCGCGCATTACGACCGATTCACGAGCGTCAGGTATTCGGCCGCGGCATCATGCTGTTCGATGGCGTCGACCGGCAACAGGTCGCGGCGCTCGGCGACGTACGCACGCCTGGGATCGCCGATCTCTTTGTCGCGGTGATGGGAAATGACGGCACGCGCGCGGAAGGAGCGGCGGCATGAGCGACATGACCGAGTCGCCGCTCACTGCGCCGATGGAATCCGCGACGCGGCCGATGTACTGGTCGGTGCGGCGTGAATTGTGGGAGAACCGCTCGATTTATCTCGCGCCGCTGGCCGTCGCCGCCATTTTCATGTTCGGCTTCATGATCAGTACCATTTCGCTGCCGCACAGGATGCGCACCATCTCGAAACTCGAGCCGGCGAAGCAGTGCGAAATGGTCGCGAAACCGTATGACGTCGCGGCGACGATGCTCATTCTGACCGCGTCGCTCGTCGGCTTTTTCTATTGCCTCGACGCGTTGCACGGTGAGCGTCGCGACCGCAGCATCCTCTTCTGGAAATCGCTGCCGGTTTCCGACCGCACGACCGTGCTCTCGAAAGCGAGCATTCCGCTCGTGATTTTGCCGCTGCTCACGCTCGCAATCGTCATCACGATGCAGATCATCATGCTGATGATGAGCACGACCGTGCTCATGAGCCAGCGTTCCGGCGTCGCCACTCTCTGGACAAATGTGAATTTGTTCTCCTCGATGCCGACGCTCATTTATGGGCTGATCGTCATTGCGGTCTGGCATGCACCGATTTACGCGTGGCTGCTGCTCATCTCGGCGTGGGCGAAACGCTCCGCAATTCTATGGGCGGTGCTGCCGATCTTCGGAATCGCGATGGTCGAGAAAATGGCCTTCAATAGCATGTATTTCATTCAGCTGGTGGCCTATCGCCTGTTCGGCGGATTCGCACAGGCCTTCGTCTTTCAGCCGAAGGGACACTTTCCGAGCGATCCCGAAATGACGCCGTGGCGTTTCTTATGTACGCCGGGCCTCTGGCTCGGATTAATTGTCGCCGCCGCTTTGCTCGCCGCCACGATCCGGCTGCGCCGCAACCGCGAACCGATTTAAGTCGATTTAATTCATTGGAGAGATCGTCATGAGCATAACCGCAGATCCATCGCCGCGATTCAAAGCAGGACTGGCCGGATTCTTCTGGCTGATGACGATCATTACAGGCATATTCGCCTTCGTCGCTGCCAGCGGCCTGGTGGTATTCGGCGACGCTGCGACTACATCGGCAAATCTCCTGGCTCACGAGCCGCTCTTCCGTGGTGCGATTTCCGCCGATCTTATCGCGACCGTCTGCTATGTCGCAGCCACGATCTTCGTCTATGAATTACTCAAGGCGGTAAACGGTACCGTCTCCCTGCTCGCAGCGTTCTTCAGTCTCATCGGCTGCTCAATAGGTGCGTTCGGTGTCGTCTTGCGCATTGCGCCGCTTATCGTGCTGAGAAATTCGCAATACCTCGGTGTATTCACCGCGGAACAGCAGCATGCAATGGCGTACCTGTTTCTTCGGATTTACGGCCAGTCGTCGAGCGTCAGTTTCGTCTTCTTCGGACTGCACTGTTTTCTAATCGGCTGTCTGATTCTCCGATCGACATTCCTGCCGCGATTTATTGGCGTGCTGATACTCATTGCCGGCGCGGGCTGGCTGACGCAGGGCTTTACGAATTTGTTGTCGCCCACGCTCGGTCGTTCGCTTTCTTCCCTGCTGATGCCTCTCGGAATTCTCGGTGAGGGATCTCTGACGTTATGGCTCCTGATCGCGGGCGTAAATATTCAACGCTGGCGCGATCAAAACTCTGACTTGACACACCTCTCGAGGGACTGACCATGTCTGCATTCCACGCACTACTGATTTTTCACATCTGCGGCGCAACGATCGGCGTGCTGTCCGGCGCATTTGCGATGGTTTTTCGCAAAGGCTCCGGCCGGCATGGCGCGGCCGGAACGGTATTTGTCGTGGCGATGGTTTGCATGACGAGCAGCGCCATTTACATCGCTTCCTTCATCCACCCGATCGCGATCAACGTCGTCGCCGGTACGCTGACGTTGTATCTCGTCGCGACCGGCTGGTGGGCGGCGAAACGTCCCGATGGCGGAACGAGCCTGTTCGATTTTGGCGCGCTGCTCGTCACACTGGGCAACGGGATGGGTGCGATCACGGTCGGCATCCGCGCCGCGCAACACAAGTTCGGCACAAGCGGCGTTCCGATCCCGATGTTTTTCGTATTCGGGACGGTCGCCCTGCTCTTCGCCGTCTCCGACTTCCGCATGCTGGTTCGCGGCGGCGTATTCGGCGCAAAACGAATCGCGCGACATCTGTGGCGGATGAGTTTCGCGCTGTTGATTACAACGGCGTCGTTCTATCCCGGACAGGCGAAACTCTTCCCGAAATGGCTCCGCGCCACGAGCCTGCTGTACATCCCGCACGTACTCCTGATCGGAGCAATGATTTTCTGGCTGTATCGAGTGGGACGCCGCAAGCGCGTACAGAACAACAAGGTAATCGTGGTGAGGCAGGCCGATGCAGTGGCAGGTCGAATGGTCGCGTGAGCGAGTGACGTTGGTGGAGACGCCGCGGGTCGAGAAAAAACGTCGGCGGCCGGGTCCCCGGCCGCCGACTCCGAATCAAAGATGACTATTTGTTGACGACTGTGATGCGACCCTCGCCGATCGGGTCGAGGTCGAATGTCGCGACGGGAAAACTGCGGCAGTTCACCTGGCGAGTGCGCGAGATCCGGTAGCCCACATCGTCCTTCCGCTCCGCGTCCGTGGCCAACCACGAAAAGCCCCAACCGGCGTCGTCCTTCACCTCGGCGTCAGTCGGGAACCAGGTGATGTCCTTGTCCCGGTAAGAGCCGAAGGTAAAGCGATCCGTGGGATCCTTCGGGTCGAGGTCGTTGTCCTCGACGGTGAGCATCCCGACGCGCCCGATCATTGACCGGACGTTCGAATCGCTGACGATACCGCTGATCGTCACGCGATTGCCGAGGGTGCTCATGCAGTCGACCGTGACCTTCATTGTGAAGTCCTTGACGAGAACGGTTTTGGAGTCTTCCTGATCAAGCTCACCGTCCGAGACGAGCGTCGGACCGGCCAGTGTGAAGGAGCCCTGCGCGGAACGTCCGTCGTCCAGGGCGTCAAACTCGATCGTCTGCAGGCCTTCCGCTCCTTTGAAATTGAAGCTGCCCTGCGTCGAGGATTGAGCGATGAGGGGGAAAGAAACCAAAAGCACGAGTACAGAGAGAGAGGCCGCACGGTTCATTCGAGGCTCCTATTGAAAGTATCGGAGGAACATAAGTTCCATCAGTCCCGACTTCCGTGAGCCAAATCACTTCCGTGAGCCAAATCGCGCGGCCGAAGGCCTGCGTATCGCGTTGGTGGAGGCGGCGGGAGTTGGACCCGTCTGGGGTGCTTTGGTTTCAGTAACTTACTGAAAACACTCAATCTCTAGAACCGCTAAAAGGGCTACAAATTCCGGGTCTACACACGTATCCCACACGCGAGGACGAGCAAGAAAAACCCGCCATGAGCGGCGGGGAAATTCTCCGTGCACAGCTCGTCCAACGATTCGACAGTCTCCCAGAGAAGGTTACGGGCCGAAAGCGTGCCGATTCGCTTCTAGTTAACTGCCCGCCAGCCGACATCCGAACGGCGAAACCATTGCTCTCGCTGCAGCACCTGTCCGGTCCGGCACTCCTCGCGTGCAAACGGCGTCGGTCGGACACGCTTCAACGTGTATTCGACGCGCGCTTCCGTATGATCACCGTTGTTCTCGATGGCTGTTATCTCACCTAAGTCGAGTTGGCATTCCAGCACGGCGGCGCCGTTCATACCGAAGTTCACCGTCTCGTTGTGGCCGAGAACGTACTTCTGGCCTTCGGGTGTAAACAGTATCCTGTAGACGAGGTCAGGTCCGGTCGGGCAGGTGGACGAGGGCTGTGCAGGCCACTTCTCAAGCGTCAACAGCCCCTGTGTCACGTAGTTATCGAACTTCCAGTTTCGCTCGAAGTCGCCGTTGTCGCATGTTGAGTGCGTCCCTTCGATCATGCCGTACGTCACCGGTCGCGGTAGCTTCTCTTCAATCCGAATGAGACGCTCCGCCTCGCTTCTCGAGAGACCGAGAGTCTCCACCGGAATGGCGGCTTGCTTCGGGACGTCGATTCGGCCGACGTCAACAGGCGCGGATGCCTGCGCCGGGCTCGTATTTGCGCGTTCAGGCGCACTGCGGGGAGCTGATCGGCCCTCGGCCTCCGGCCGCGCTGGCTCGCGGCTGCACCCAGCAGTTCCGAGGCAAAGCGCCGTAAGGACGACAACGATTACTCGCGGAGCGCCTTCACGGATTTTGCCGCGTGACCGGTTCAGAGTGAGTTCATGGAAATGAGGAAAAACGTGAAGATGGCCGCTCGCAAGGAGCAAACGGTCGAATTGCATCTCCTCGAGACGCAGGAAGGGTCGCCGGTAAAGTTCCTCACTAAAGAGGAAGTCGAACGGTTCTTTGCAGCGATCCCAAAGCGTAACCTTCGGGACCGCCTGCTATTCGATCTCATCTACCGCTACGGCCTACGCCGGTCAGAAGCGGGACTTATCGATCGCGCGCGACATCTCACCGGCGATCGCATCTGGATTACCCGTCTGAAGCGAGGACTTTCCGGCTTTTATCCGATCTCCGGGCGCACGCGAAGGCTCATCTGGCAGTACCTCTCGGAGCTGCAGCAGACCTCGAACACGCACCTTTTCCCCAGTCGCCAGAGCTCCTCGCAGGGCATCAGCGGCTCGGCGATCTACTACCTCTTCCGCCGCTATGCTCGCGCCGCCGGGCTGGCCGAGGACGCCTGCCACCCGCATACGTTGCGTCACTCGATAGCGGTTCATTTCCTCGACACCGACGGCCTTGAGCTGCTCGACGTTAAGGACTGGCTGGCGCACCGCCACATCTCCTCGACCATGGTTTACGCGCATATCTCCGCCACGCGCCGCAACCGCTCCTACCGCCGTGTACTCAACTCACGGCAGATTGCGAGAACGTAATGGCTTTTGGGCGACTTCACGCTTTTCCTCAAAAACGTCAACTGAGCCCACGCTGATCTCGGAGATTTGCCGTTTCATAAGGCGTTTCAGGAGATTCGCGACCACTCGTTTGGAATGTAATGATAACGGCGCTCGTTCGTCACAATAACCATCAACCCTTCCAACCTCCCAACCTAACCTCCAACGAACGGAGATATCTCCTATGAGTACCCGTCAACGTGCAGGCGTCGTCGCGGGAGTACTTGTGCTTTTTCTCGGGCTCGCGGTTTCGCTCGACCTCCGCGGAGCCCCACTTGAAAGCACAAGCCTCACGCCTAATACACAACAACCCAGTTCTCAGGAAGATCGAGCAGCGAGTGCCATTTCGCGTGACAGTGATGGCTTCACAGCGCGGCCGGGATACGTCGGACCCGCTTTCGTCGGCGACCTGTCCGGTCGCATTGTCGTTCTCGCCGATTCGATTCGTGCGACAACAAGCGGTAACTGGTCAGCGCAAGCGCTGATTCGAAACGAGCGCGAAGAAACGATCAGCCAAGCGCACGTGACCGCACATCTTTTTGATGCGGGTCACCACGAGCTCGGATCCGCGAATGCAGCGGTTGAACTTAAGAGGGTTCGCTCTGGCGAACCCGCGCCGTTCGTCATGACGTCGGACATCCCTTCGAGCCTCGTTGCCTCGGTTGAATGGGCAGTCGGGTACACACCTCAACGGACAGTTCGATCCTTAGCAGCGGCACCGGCCGTAGCCGATGATGAACTCAATATTCAGTTCTCTGTGTTTTGGCAGCGCCCGTACGGACACACGAACCGCCTCTCCGGCTACCCGCAGAATGACTCCGGGGACGGGCCCTATCCTTATGTGATAGTTGGTGAGATTCACAATTCCGGAACGCGTCCCATCGGGGCGGCGCGTGTGCTCGCAGCTTGGCTGGATGACGCCGGCAAGGTCATCCACGTCGACTGGCTCAGCCTCCGACCAGCCGCGCGTGATCTCGTCGCAGAGCGATCGGCACTACTTCCGTCCGACGGCTACGTCGATTTTTCGTACGCGAATAGCGATCCGGCTGTCGCTCCGCGACTTAGCGGCGCACGCTTGGTTTTGTGGGGAGACGCCCAGTGAACGCCACTCGTACCCTCACCAAGTATTCGCTCGCCGTACTCATCCTTTCCATCGCCGCCGTTTCAACGTTTGCCGGAACGCCAGCGGATGAATCTCCGTCGTCAAACGTCACTACGTTCGCCGTGCAGAAACCGCGTTTCGGCCAGACGCCCTACAGCGACGTCTTGAGCGCTGCGGCGCAAAGCAATCAGTGCACCGCTCTCCTGACGACAAACCAGCTAGCCGCCATGATGCTTGCGGTCACGTGGCCGGAAGACACGGGCAACGACACAACGCTAACGCCGTCACCAATGACATTGGGACGTGCGGATACGAGCAGTCGACTCTATTACCAAAGCTCGACGAACGGCCCCAATCGGCGCGCGTTTTGGCACACAGGTGTTGGTGCGTGGCAGTTGGACGACTCCGGCGTCGGGAGTTATTCGGCCGATGGCAAGTTCAATACGGCCGCTGCAAGCACCATCGTCGCGGAGGAAATCTCGCGACGCTACTGCGCGCGCAAAACGAAAGACTACGCGTGGCTGCCGTGGAAAGCATGCACGAGAAAGCCGGGAATCTGCCAAGAGATTTACAACTCGCTCCTCACCCCGCCAGACACCTTGAACGGAATCACGTCGGACTCCACTACGACGCGTCTCGGAGGCGCTGAACAACGGCAATGCATGCGGCCGGACGCGGCTGGACCTTTACCCTGTCTCTACATAAACCCCGCTAGCGCGCAAGGCTACAAGAACATATGGATCATCGGTCCGAATGGTACGCCACCTCTGACTTGGCCTTTTTACGTCTATAGCGAAACCGCGGGAGGCACCACCTCCGAATGGCGACATTGGCTCTCGATCGACGGCAATAGCACCGCACCGACAAACATCGCGGCGCGACGTCCGTACGGAACGCATGCCGCCGACGGGCTACAGTGGTCCGCCACTCCGTTATGCGACGTCACGGCGCAGAGAGGTGCCTGTACGGCAGTCACTGTCCGTACGGCCGGATCCGCCTCCGGTACCGTGACTAGCAAACCGACCAGCTTGAACTGCGGTTCCACCTGCACGGCGACGTTTGCAACCGGAACCGCCGTGACACTAACGGCCAATCCGTCGTCCGGTTCGACGGTCACGTGGAGTGGCTGCGACAGTGCATCAGGTGCCACGTGTACGGTCAATGCGACGTCGAATCGTACCGTCACGGCGTCCTTTGGTGTCGCTGCTTCGCAGACCCTATCCGTATCGCGGGTCGGCACGGGCAGTGGCACCGTCACAAGCAATGTGGGAGGCTTGAACTGCGGCGCGATCTGCAGTGCGAGTTATTCGCGCGGAACATCGGTCACGCTCATGGCATATGCGGCATCCGGCTCGACCTTTAGCGGATGGACCGGCTGTGACTCCGCCTCTGGAACCACCTGCACCCTAGCAATGAATTCAAACCGCAACGTCAGCGCGTCGTTTTCGGCTGCGCCGTCGGCACCTCCACGCGAGCGTCTGACCAATGGCAGCTTTACTTCAGGTTCATCGGCGTGGACTCTGAGCGGCGACTTCTGGAGCGGCACCAATCTAACGAACTACCGCTCGGCGAGCGGGTACGCCGCTGGCGGTGTCGACAGCACGGGTATTCCGAAGAACAACGCGGTCGGATCCATGTATCAATCTTTTGCTGTTCCTGCGCATGCAACGACGGCGGCGCTATCGCTCTGGATTAACGTTACCTCTGAAGACACCTCTTCAAGTGCGTCGGACTTCATGAACGTGACGCTCCAAGATGCTTCGGGAGCATACGTAACCTCAGTCTGCTCGTTCAGCAACTTGAACCGACGCACTGATCCACGTGATTACAACTCTCAGTGCCGGCTTAACCTCTTACCGTGGGCTGGCAGGACGCTTCGCGTTAATTTCCTAGCGACCAGCAATTCAACCCTCAAAACGACATTTCGCATCGACGACGTCAGCGTCATTGCCGATGGCAACTGACTGACGGCGTTAACCGGCAATGAAGGTGCCCCAGCGTCCCGACGGTAGGACGCTGGGGCAAGTAGTCGGGCAGGGCATAAAGTCCGCGCTCCAAACTCAATTTGATGAACACCGATACAGACATTCTTCTTCGCGTGAAGAATGACGACTTTCAGGCGTGGCGGCTCAAACCGGGCGACAGCATAGCTGTCGACCGCGAACGCGTGCCGAGGAAAGGGGCTACCGTACTGTGCGTCTTACATGAGACCACCCTCATGGGACGCATTCGGCAGCTCACACCGCGCCTTTGCTTGGAACTCGACCCGGATGGCCAGACCATCTTTATCGTGCTACCGAGCACGCCGCATGAGCTCTGGGGCGTCGTCACGGAAATGTACATATCAATGAGGCTGTAGTGCCGGAGCCGCTGCCGAACCAACCGTATCGGAAGACTGGAGCTGCCGCGGTCTGCGGCGTTCGTCATCGAGCGACAGCAAGGATGTACGCAAGTTCAGGACGGCTGCAAACGTAGCATCGACGTTTTTCGATCGATTGCCCGGCAGCCAGCTATCTACGCCCGCCCATCAGGCACGGGTGCGCCAGTCGCTCAATCGAAGGTAGGGAAAACTACCTCTCTCGGCACTCCTCAGCAAGAAGGGCCGTCATCGGGCTAAGGTGAAGAACGCATGCGTTTCGCGATGGCATTCATCGTAGCGATACCTATTGTGGCAGCAGCGCAAAATGTCACGGTTATCGACGTTGATCCAAACCCTGCGGTGTGGGGTCAGCGCGTCACCGTCACGGTCCGGGCAGACGAAGAGCTAATCCTGCCAACAGTCATCCTGCGTGCGCCGCCGCCGGCGGCCAACAAGGAAGGCAAGGAGGTGGCGCGTGTTCGGGCAATGCGCACCGCAAGCAGCGGCGACGCGCAGGCGTACGCTTTCATCGTGCCGAACTACCTGCCGTTCGGCTCGTACGACATCGGATTGCAGTTCACGACATCGGAAGGAAATATCGAAATTCCAGTCGGTGGCGCGGAGCGACTGCGCATAGGTCTGAAGCAGGCACCGACGATAAGCGCCGTCCATCCGGGCGTCTTGTATCCCGACGACGCGCAGAACACTCTCACGATCGTCGGCGACGGCTTCAGTCCTGATCCGGCGGCGCACACCCTCATCCTAAATGGTCAGGTCGTCGCACCTTGTACAAAGCAGAGGACGAAAAACTGCGTTACCGCCACGCTCACCGCGGACGGCCACGCACTGCAGTTCGCGGGAGTGCCGCTTGCAGCAGCGCTTCACGGCCCGCAGGAAGTGCAGCTTTTGGTAGACGGTCAATACGCGCCCGTCGAGAAACCGTTCATTCTCTCGTGGGCTCGCCGCGGAACGCCGCTCCGCATAGCGGTCTTGATCACGCTGGGCGTCCTACTGCTCGTTCTTCTTCCCGTCCTCCTTGCGCCGAGTCAGCAGACGTGGGTAGGCAGAGCTCATACGGCCCTTCGGAGTATCCTGCTCGACTCACAAACGAACACCTACAGTCTGAGCAAGTTTCAATTCTACGCGTGGACGATCGCCGGGGTTTTCGGCTACGTCTACCTCACCGCCTGCAAGAGCCTCGTGCAAGGCCAGTTCGCCTTCGCCGACATTCCGGCCAATCTTCCCGGCATCCTGCTCGTAAGCATTAGCACGAGCACGATCGCCGTCGGCGTGTCTGGTGCACGGCCGAAAGGTGCCGGCGGCCCCAATCCGAGCATCGCCGATTTCCTCACTACGGGCGGGGTCGTCGTCCCGGAGCGAGTGCAGTTTTTCGTCTGGACGCTGCTTGGCGTCGCGGCATTTATCTTCCTCGTCTCGAGCAGCGATCCGGGCACCATCACGCAGCTTCCCGCCATACCGGAAGGATTTCTCATCCTCATGGGGATCAGCAGCGCCGGTTACCTTGGCGGCAAACTCGCGCGCGATGCGGGCCCGATTATTACGAGCGCGAGCATCAACCGCGCGAATTCGGTCGTGATCGGCATCTGCGGACGCAATCTCGCCGCCGACGCGACGATCTACTTGGGCGACACCGTTATTCCGCGGTCATGGATCCGCGACATGAAGCCGCGCATCATTGAAGCCGACGACAAGACCGGTTTCGCAAAGCAGCTCGAAGTGTTCCTGACTGATGCCTATCTACAAGTATCAAATGGTTCGATCGTTACTGCCGACTCAGTCGCGACAGGAACCGAGACAAGAACCGAGACAAGAACCGAGACCAAATTGCGGGTATATTTGCCCGATCACTATATAGTGGAAGGCGCCCCCGTTCGCCTGCGCTTTGTAAATCCTGACGGGCAAAAAGCCGAATTCGATCTCACGCCGCCCGCTGATCGCGCCGACCGCGATGTGCGAACCCGGCCATGAATCTAAATCGAAGGAGAAATTGCGGGCCTGCGTCGCGACGGGTAGGGAACGGGACGGGTGGCGGCACTCCTTCGTAGAAGGAGATTCCTCATGCGGACCCTCATCGCAGCGCTGTTCACCCTCCTCGCGCTTCCGCTGCTTGCGCAAACGCCCGTGCCGAACCCGGCAGACGTTGGCCACACGACGGGTGACTTCCATGGCTGTGCACCGACCGGCGACGCGAAACTTCAGACCGGTCACTCCGATCCCTTCCTGAACGCGCTCAAGAATCGGGACGAGGCACCGGATGAGAGCGAATACGTTACGAAGACGGTGACCGCCGTCATTGCCGAAAAACCAGCGGGAGCGACGGCGGCAGGAAAGAAGCGGCGAGACAAGTGGACGGCGACGCAGCGCACCTCCATCGCCGCGAAGGAAAAGACCGCGATTCAGGTCGTCGGTTTTCTCGTCAAGGTCAAGAAAGAAGACCTTGAGTCGTGCAACTGCCATACGGAAGGCCAAGTTGACTTTCACATGTGGCTTGTCGCGCACGAGGGCGAGACGCGTGAGAAATCGATGGTCGTGGAGATCAGTCCTCGCCTACTTGAGGATCACCCGCGGTGGGTGGAACTTGCTAGAAAAGCGGCGGCGGAAGGAACCCTTGTCCGCGTCCGCGGCTGGCGAACATGGGACCATGAGCACCCCGAACAGCTGGGTCGTACGCGCGGGACGATGTGGGAGATACATCCCATCCATGAGATCGACGTCGAGGACGAGAACGGCGACTGGGTACCGATCGATCAGGAATAGGAAGCGCGATCGGCAGCGGCTGGAGGCCTAGTCCCACCATCCACGCAGCTTGCGCCGAAACAGCCTAACGAGTGTTTGAAAATCGGCTTCGTTTTGGGCTTGCGCCAGTCGTCCGACGCCTGCATTGCGGAGTCGAACAGAGGACGGTTCGGCGCCGAACCTGTACGAGGTGTCGTATCCGAAAGCCATGAGGTATGGGGGGCAATGAGTCGCCGGCAGAGAACTGCGGCCCACAGGAGCTCCCGCTCGGTGCGTCGCCAGTCGGCGACGAACTGATGCTCTCGGTGATGGCGCGCCGCGCGCCTGCACCGTGCCTCAATGAGGATGAGCAACCCGGCGTAGTCCCACTCCACCGTTTGACCAGCGGTTCACTCGGATCATTGAAGCCGGCACCGGCAAAACCTTCGCCGTCGAAATGAACCATCACTGGGACGAGGCAACACGACCGCTCCTCGAAGCATACTTCCACGCGCACTACTTCCTTGGCATGGCGATCAAGTACGGCAATGAACTCAGCGAGCTTCCGGCAACACTACCGAGCGGCTGGGCAGCACTTCTCTGCCTCTACAACCTGAGATAAATGGGAAACGCCACGTGCGAGGCGGACAAGTCTGCCTGCGCGTCAAGCGGCGCTATAACCTCTCCACCTCCCACCGTTTTCGGGAGTCATTTGGAACGCCAACATTCCGTTCGGACGATGACACTTGCCTACCCCACAAAGCCGCAGGTGACTGACCGCTCTTGATTCGCCTGCGGGCCGACAACTTGGGGAGCGTCAAGTTGACCTTGCCGAACCTTCAGTTCCTGAGCTCGCGGGTAGGGAAAAAGTCGCGCGCGTCTCTCCTACTGGTACTGCGATCACGTTAGGGCAGGACATCGGAAGCTCAGGTCACGCGCGAGCATCGGGGATGTCTGCCTAAACATGCTCGTAACTTCGGCATGCGGACGCGACAATAACCATGACGCAATCACTTGATGCCAGTCTGGAAAAGCTTAACGAACTAAATGAATGGCGAATCAAGGCCGCGACAATGCGCGACGAAGGGAAAAAGGCCCTTCGTCAGGAACTCGCCGGTCAGCAGTTCACAGGGCAAACATCGAGAACCGACCCCAAAGAGTCCAACATATGGCACGAAGAGACGATGCAGTCTCGACATGCTCCGGACGGCTCATTGGCACCACGAGGATCGCAGATTCTGGAGGATGCCACTGTCTTGCGTGCCCTGCTTTGCCACCGGCGTCCTGACGCCGGACAAGCGAGCCCAGCCACAGCTCAGCTTGTCGTCACGCTTGAAAAGAACGAACTCGAAACGCTTTCCGAAAAAGAGGATGACAACCTTCCGATTTTGCGTGCGGCCCGCGTTTTGATCGCGCTTGCGGCGGCACCCGACTCTGCCCTGTCAACCACTGCCATCTATTGTTATTACATCATAATGCGTGAGCTCTACTCCGGCGACGCGCCGGACTGGGTCATCGGCGGTGCTCGCGCCGGCGAAGGACTCGGATCATGCGCATTTGTAACCAATGAGTGCATTCATGCATTGCTTGCATTCGAAAGAACGCTCATACACACGGCCGAGCATATAGAGAGCATTCTCGAAATGCTCAAGCGTCGTCGCCCTCCAGAACCGCTAGCGCCGGAGTCACTAGAATTGTTTTCAGAAGTCAGCGAATGGCTGGAAATCGACGATCGCCGCGCAAGACTTGACCTTGAGATAACCTCTGAGCTACGTAAAGAAAATATTGCCCTCGGGTTGCCGTCGATAGGCAATGATGGCTTAGCGAACTTTCTCCAGAGCGTTACCGAGAAGGTCCAAGAACAGCTCACCGCCTGTCAGAACCATCTCGGACTCGCGATCAAGAATATTGACGAGCACTTCAAGGCCGAAGACAAAAGCTTCACAACAAAGGATCGAGAGACTGAAGAACGCCGCGTGCGCGCAACCGCAGGGCACGGCTTATCCATTTGCGTTTTGGAGGCCGCGTTTGACTCAATGAATCGTGCGGTGACACCACTTACTGAGCCAACTGAAGGCGCTAATTCCGATGAGATAGCCCTCAGAGCGGCATCGTGGTTTTTTCGCAAAATGGTCTTGGATGTTCGGCGTGCGCTTGAACCAGCTTCGGAATATGTATCGCGTGCACTTGATCGCGAACTCACTGCGGCAGCTTCGGAAACGGCGATCTGGGACGTTGGCGAATTGCTTTTTGCGGCGGTGTCGCATGGCTACTTGAGCGGGAGATGGGACGAGGAGCGCCTGAGAAGCGCCGCCGCCTACGCCTCTAAGGTTGTCAGCGAGCGGGGTCGATTCCCTATGGGGCAGCCGATTCACCTTTCGCCCCGGGGCTATAACCTCCACGTGCTAAACGTTGATATTATTCGCGCCCTCGCCGAATTGTTGCATCATACCGAAACTCCTGTTGACCCAAACCTCATGAAGCGACTGATGTACTTCATGGAAGACACGCGAACGAACGGCGTGCCCGGCACATGGACACCGAGCGAAGAACTCCGCAGCGGTCTCCCGTGGCGCTCGACTACGGCTAGTACCGTATTAGCGTTAGATGCAGTAAATAAAATGCTGGACTCCCGAATTAACGAAGAGATCCTTAGGCACTTCTCGGTTCGCCGCCCAGAGGAGTTAGACGTGCCGGATCTCGCCGAATTATTTTACCCTGATTACGGCCTCGCCTCTTCGCAGTGTGACCCTGACCTTCGAAGGAGCGAATCAGTCGCCGTGACCCTCCAACGGATGCGTGCCCATGTCAGCGGCGTCTTGTTGCGCGCTGAGTATCCGGAGCGCCTTTTTTCTCTCATACTGCATGGCCCGCCGGGCACGGGAAAGACGACCCTCGTGGAGTCATTGGCCAAGACTTGCGGCGTTCGACTCGTCGAGATCACACCGAGCGATCTTGTTGCCGACGGGGTAGACTCAATCGAACGGACTGCACGTGCTGTGTTTCGAGCGCTCTCACTGTTGACGCGTGTCGTAATTATCTTCGACGAGTTCGATCCGGTACTTCTGCAGCGACACGACGATCAGAAAGAGGCAACGGCTTTCTCATTTCTGACACCCGGCATGCTGCCAAAGCTCAAAACACTTCATTCGTCCGCGTCGCGGCGATCGGTCGCATACGTGCTGAATACAAATCTGATTGGAAAACTCGATGACGCGGCGATTCGCGGCGGTCGATTTGACGCGAAGGTCGGCATCTACCCGCCCGACCTCCTGTCTCGCGCCGGCCGGCTTGCGTGGGCGGTCGCGAAGTATGTTCGCGATGCCAAAAGTACCGTTGATCTCATGCCGCGGTTCAAAGAACGCTTCGAGCGGGCCGTTTTGAGCATTCGGCTAGGCCCCATGAACACGCTCGCGAAACCGGGATGGTTCAGCGTTCCGCGAGAGATTCTGCCTGAGCAGCTCCGGAAACGTGAAGACGTTTTTAATTATTTGTTCAGCGCGTCGAAGATGAAGGAGCTCGATGTCGAAGCAGAGCCTCGAGTTTCTTCCGACAAGGCGATTGCGCTCCGAGAGCTGAAGGAACATCTGTACGTCGACTTGTGGGATCGCGTCGCGTTCGAAGGCATCCCGCAGGAACTCGATGCGGGTCACACCCAGTACTCCGATCAGACCCTCGCCGAAGCAGTCAGCGGCGTTTCGCAGAGATCTGCGAAGGGCGAACCCCTCCTCAGAACGCTCACGCAGGCCCTTGAGAAAAGACCGGAGCACCGGGCAGTAGATGCGAGCGCGTCCGCGTTAATGGCGGGTGGATCGCGGATAACGCCTGCGTCGTCTCCGAATGGTGGTTCGAGTTCTAGTCCGGTTGGCGAACAAGAGGCGATACCCTCGAAGCCGAATCGCAAATCAAAGCGAGCACCCGACGTCAACGTCAAAGACTAGAGTCGGCTAAAACACAACCCCACGCTTCGGGCGAGGGGTTGCTATGTCTCTGAGGCGTCTGCTATCGAGGAGTTAGCGACTCTAGGATGCGCTTCTCTCGGTGAAATCGGGGATAGCAGCGCTCGCAAGCCGGAGAGGTAGACGATCCGAACACATGGGTATACGCGTCTTCAAGATCTGGAGGTGCTGCCGTGTGAGGAACCTGATCGCACTTCGCGTAGACATCGAGAATGTATAGCAGATCATCAGCTATGCCCGGATGTCGCAGCCAGAAGTTGCTCGCCTTATGAGTAACGAACTGGGTCTCATTCTCAACGACTGCCTGATTGGTTGCAGATGGGATCGCTTCGGCCACCGCCATTGTGCCTGCCTCCTGTGACAAGTCCTTTAATTTCAATTGCTTACGGCCTAGCGTCAGCATAAGTCAACCCTTTCCTCAGTGCAAGTCACAGGCCCGATCCACTGGTTACTCAACTTCATGACGACGACGGCGGGGAAGTGCTGTAGCTCACGGCACAACCTGCGCGAGAAGCTAATACGCGAACGAGATACGAACGTTGCGGCGCGCCCGTTTAATGTGCCATTGGCCGGTCGCGCGCGAGTTCGCCGGGAGTTCACAGCCGACGGCGTCGGGACGCCGGAGATTGCACCGTGAGGTGCACGCGGCAGTCTCATCGAGAGAACTGAGGACAGCTTCGCCGACCGGGCCGAAGAGCAAGCTCCCGCGAGGCCGAGTTCGGGGATCGCGCCGCCGAGACCGTGCACCGCTGCGATCGTATCAGATGATCGTGCCTTCTTCCATCGCCCCGTTCTACTTCGCCTTTGAAAGATCGCCGGCAGATGGGAGGCCGGGCAAGGCCCAAGGGAGTCGACACTCGATCTTCCGTTCGGACGTGTGAAACCGGGCGCTTGGCAAGAAACATTCGTGGTCATCTTTCACCGCTACGTAGGAGTGCCAGCAAACGACTTTTTCCTACCCTCCCTCTCACTTACGTGAGGGCGCAGCACATACTTGACAGCACCGCTACATCGTTTATACTTCCCACTGTGGGAGCAGATTTTACTGTAGGTATCAGAATACAACATGACACTCCTAGGAAAAGGACGCTTGTCCGCCTTCAAGAATGCGCACCCCGACGTTAAGCCGCAGGTCGCCGCATGGGAAGCCGAGGTTGAGAACGCCGACTGGAAAACGCCGATGGACGTCAAAGAGCGGTACCCGAAGGCAAGCTTCCCCGGCAAACAGCAGGTTATCTTCGATTTCGGATGGAACAGGTACCGGTTATGGGTAAAGGTCGCCTATAACGCTGGCGTCGTGGTCGTCAAGGAGATTGGGACACACAAAGAATACGACCGATGGCCAATCGAATAGCCCTTCAAATGACAAACATCAAACTCATCAAATCGAAAGCGGATTACGACGAAGCTCTCAAGCTCATCGAGGAGCTGGTCGATCGCGACCCAGCGGCGGGTTCTGCCGATGCGGACCGCCTCACGTTACTTACGGCTCTCGTTCGTGACTACGAGGCAAAAGCGTTTCCAGAACATCTTCCTGACCCGATCGAGGCGATCAAATTTCGCATGGAACAAGCCGGGCTAAAACCCGTGGATCTCGTGCCGTTTATCGGCCCTGCCGGGAGAGTTTCAGAAATCCTTTCAGGGAAACGACAGCTCACGCTCGAAATGGTCCGTGCGCTTTCGAGTGGTCTTGGTATTCCAGCGAAGGTTCTTATCCAAAAACCGACGCACGGCACACAGTTTCAGAACTGGGATACTGCACTCGTGAAGGTTATGGCGCAGCGCGGTTACTTCGGTGGAAAGACATTAAAGACCGCGACGAAAGCGGATCTGATAGACGGATTTATCGGTGCATTCGCCGGCCTGCAACCGGCGGCGCTTTATCGCAAAACGGCATTCCGTGTTGCACCGCGTACCGACAAGAACGCGCTTCTCGCGTGGAGGCTGCGCGTACTGCAGAAAGCTGCTGAGGTCAGCGTCGCTACTAAGTACAGAAAGACCGCGACGCCGGCTCTCCTACAGGAAGTTGTGCGACTCAGCATCGAACCTCAAGGGCCGCTGCATGCCGTAAGCTACCTCGCGGCGAAAGGAATCAAGCTCGTCATCGAGCCGCACCTACCGAAGACACATCTCGACGGCGCGACCATTCTCACGGATAAGGAGCATCCAATCATCGGCCTTACGCTGCGTCATGACCGGCCGGACAACTTCTGGTTCACCCTGATCCACGAGCTCGCACACGTTGCACTTCACTACGAGAGCGGCGTAGAAGCCTTCTACGACGAGGAGCTTCACGCGAGCAACGTGATCGAAATCGATACTGCGGAGCAAGAAGCTGACACGCTCGCGGAAGAAGCCATCCTCCCGAATAGCAAATGGGAGATCAGCGCCGCGAAATATACACCATCGCCGATGGCCGCGGAAAGCCTCGCGCGGGAACTCGTTATCCACCCCTCTGTTATCGCGGGCATGATTCGCTTCAAACACCAGAATTACTACTACTTAAACAAGCTTGTGAACGACGAAAGTCTTCGCGTCCGCAAGTTTTTCCCTGACCTTTTTGAGAGCTAACATGCCGAAATCTATACATTCATACGTCCCCATTTTGCGTTGGCGATCAGCTGAACTGAAGGCTCTACAAATGCTCCAGCCAAATGAGCGTCAGCGTATTACACCTCTCGTCGAATTCATCATGCCGAGCCCGGCGCTGGACAAGAACCGTCAGATCAAGGAGAGCTCAAGAAACAAGTTCCTGCGAAAGTTGCCGGAGATGAGTAATGAACTGCTACAGTTCTGCGGCAACGATCCGATCTTTCTCGATGTCCACCTTCTCGACGGGGATATTCGAGCCAACGCTTTCGACACACTCCTCTCCGCGTCGCGAGCGCTCGACATTTTTTCGATTCCTGTCACTCATATCATTCCCGTGACGAGCACAATTGCCGACGACACTACTCGCGGAGTCGCGGCACGCTTCGCCCGAGAAAGCGGTAACGGCCTCTGTATCCGAATCGATCGATCTCACTTCGCTGAACCGAGACTTGCTGAGCACATTACCGAATTCATCAATGTGAACGATCTCGACATTGCGAACACTGATCTCCTCGTTGACTTGAAGATTGTCGACCAGCACGTTGATCCGAGAGGCATCGTGGCTCAGCTCGCGAGATTGCCCGACCTAACGAAGTGGCGATCGTTCATTGTTGCAGGAGGCGCGTTCCCAAAAGATCTAACCCATCTGGGCGTCTTTGAAACTCATGTCGTCGATCGAGCGGAGTGGCGATTGTGGCGCCTGATTTCTGGCGCCGCGGAGCTACCGCGGAAACCGCTCTTTTCCGACTACACAATACAGCACCCCATTTTTTACGGGTACGTCCCCGGCGCAAAAGTCAGTGCTAGCGTCAGATATACAGACGATGATCGCTGGCAAGTGTTTCGCGGTCAGGCGCTTGGATACATCAACAAGAAAACGGGCGAAAAGGGACCGGGATCAAAGCAGTACGTGGGCCACGCGAAGACGATCGTGGAACAGCCGTTCTATAAGGGTGAGCGATTCAGCTTCGGCGATGCAGAAATCAAAAGAATCGCTGATGGGCGCGATGGCAAGACTGGCAACCCGGAGAAGTGGTTGTCGATTGGTATCAATCACCACCTCACGCTAGTTGCGCATCAGGCCTCCAACTCTCTCTAGAGTGTTGCAGCACATGCCACACGCGTTCTTTGAGAGCGTTCACCTCAAACGAATCGATGAGTCTCTGGTATATGGCATCGCGAGGTTTTGAACGGACCCCGGCGGCGCTTCCTGCTTCCTCGAGGAGGTCCAGCGCTTCATTTCTCCACAAAAGACGGACGATGGAGGTTAGATCTTGATGCGGATTGTCGTGCCCCTCACGGATCTTATTGAAAATCACAATGCCGTCAGCGGCAACTCCGACTGTCTCGATACCCCACCATTCGGGGATGGCTTGAAACGCTTGGACAAGGTGTGTCCTACCGACGACAAGGGTTACTTTGTCGAAGACCGAGTTATACGCGCGCATTTGCGTGTCCAAACGGCCCAAAGTATCTCGGTCGCTCTTGATTTCGAAGCCATGCGCGATGCCGTTCACCACCGCGACATCAATGCGAACCGTCCCGTGCCAGAGCCCGAGCTCCGGAACAATTCGATACTTCGTGATGGGATATTCACACGCTAAACGATCGAGCAGGGCTCTCCTAACAAGCGCATCGGTCGTTTGAAAGGGAGAAGTGATCGACATGGACTAGGTGGTTTGGGACCGATTAATCATACCGCATCGGCCAGCATTGAGCGATCACTTGCGTTCCTCCTGCCGGAGTACACTCGACTCCGCGTGTGTATTCTTCCCAAGGCTCATGAACGTCTTTGCAAGAGAGAATAGTGAAGCTTGAGGAAGTCCGGCCGACCGATGACCCTGCCTCCCGCACCCAGACAGTTGGGCAAGTCATCGTCTGGCATCGGTAGTAGACCCGGCCCTTCGCCTCAGATCCCACGAGGCACTTTCCGCACGTCACGCACCGCAGCATCCGGCCGTACGTGAAGCGGTGATGCAGCCTCCTCGGTGCAATCCTCACCCGCAACCGGCTCCTGCACCCGGAAGAAGAGTTCCTTCGTGACAAGCGGCTGGTGCAGCCTTGATGGCGTCCTCAGCAATTACTCCCACCGTTTGCGGAGCACCTCGGCAGTCGGCGATCGCAAACTGCGGCCTCGCAGGCCGCTGTTCACTGCGGGAGGTAGGGATCTGGAGAACGCGGCACACTCCTAAGACGTGCGACCCTTCGTCGCGACATCTGCAGTCCGTGCTTACGAAAAGGAGAAATCATGAGGAGTATCCTTGTTGCTCTCGTTTGTCTGGGCGCCTTTCCTGCGCTTGCGGCCGACTGATCGGGTCTTACGAGCCTATCGGTCAATGTGCACTCGTCCCCGGAACCGACCGAGGTTGATGTGCTGAGCTTCGCAAACGTGACGGCCGACGGACGCTTCACGGGGTCGCTAACCTCCGGTGGCCGTACCTTTGCGGTGATCGATGGGGAGTTGAAAAGTACCGGCACGGACACGTGTTCCATAGCGTTCACTGTAAGAACCGACGTGCTGCCGGGCCTGCGATATGTCGGCGCAGCACGAGTCAGGGGGAGGCAGTATCTCGTCGCAGGAACGTATTTTCTGCCGCCACTGCGTCCGCTAGCACCGTCGGTCCGCGGCCGAACGGAAGTAGCACCGCGCGTATTTCCGTTCTACTTCTACACAACAAGCGTGGTTGATTTGCCGAAATAAGAAGCATTAGCTGCGCTTCTTTCGGTCGGCGGTTCGGCGCGACAGGTCGCCTTACGTCACTAACCGCTTTGGCGTCGCTTCTGTTGACGTTGCGTCCGCTGCAAGTCTTCCGCTCCGGGAGGTCATATCGATCCCTTCGCCAGCGAAGTGGACCGGAATGCCAGAGTCGAGTAGCTCGCCAAGCTCCGCCCAGTCCTTCAGGTTCCGGGCGGAGCGGTCTATCTTGTGGACGATGAGACCATCTGCCTTGTGGCCACAGAGGAGCCGGAGCACATGGCCGAAGACGGCCCGGCCGCGTTTCGCGGCGGTTTCTTTCTCTTCGAACCACTCGCTCACGCGGAGCCGGTGGGCAGCAGCATAGCGGGCGATGCCTTCCCGCTGGGTTAAGAGGGAGACGCCTTCGCCTTGCTTTGGGGTCGAGACGCGGACGTATGCGAGGTACCGACCTTTGGGTTGATGTTGAGGTGAAGGGATGTTGGTCATCTCTTCACTATGCAGAACCGGACGTTGGGGACATTAGGGACGTTGCGGGGGAAGTGCTGTCAGGCGGCGAGGTCTTTGTTCTCCTCGGCGAGCAGGCGTTCAATGCGGATCATCTCACCGGGATGCTGCTCTGCCCACTTGAGGAGTGCGGGGACACATGATGGTTCGAGGTTCTGGAAAGTTCGAGTTTGCCCGGTTTGAAGTGCACCTAGGTCAGATTTCTGCACGCTCGACAGGAAGCGAAACGGTTCAGCCACCGCAATCTCTACATTCTTGCCGCTCACGGTGCGGTTGGAGGTGAGTATTTCCACGAGCCGTCGTCTGTCTGAAGGACTCCCCGATTCATAAAGCGTTTCCGGGCTCTTCGCAAGTTGGAGGCATCTCAGCGCGAAGTCCAATGTTCGGGCCTGATCGCCGTCAAGATGTGCAAGTGAGTCGCCGACCGCATTCCGTTCCATCACAAGCGCGTTGCGTCGCTCGTCATAGGCATCCTTGTCGATACGGGCGTCGACGTAGACGTCGGTGAGACGCCCAAGTCGGGATGTAAGGGAGCCTAACTGAGTTTGGAGCTGGACCCTGCTCGCCTCTCTTGTTTCAACGGCGTTCGACGAGACTTTCTCGATCTCGGCACGCAGCCTAGCGAAATGCTTTTCCGGAAGGGTAATACGCAGCAATGTCTTGCTGACGGCATCGTCGAGCAGATCCTCGCGCACGCACGTGGTTGGACACGCCGTCATCTGGCAGCGGTAGTAGACGTGGCCTTTAGCGAGCGAGCCGATGAGCGACCGGCCGCAACTCACGCATGAGAAGAGTCGCCGATAGCGGAAATCGTGTTGCTGCGTGCGGCGCGGCTTCTTGCCGTCGAGCACTTCCTGCACGCGACGGAAGGTTTTCATGCGAATGATCGGCTCATGGATCGCCGGGAAAAGCTCGCCTGTTTTCCGTAGGCGGATCACGCCAGCGTAGAACGGATTTCGGAGCATGGTCACGAGGCCGGTGAGGCTGAGGGGCTTGCCTTTCCGGTTTCGCAAGCCTTTCGTTGTCACTTCATCAAGAAGAGGGAGAAGACTTGCGGTTCCGCTCGCGTACCGTTCGAAGGCGTGACGTACCAGCGGGCCGTTCCGAGGATCGATGGTCTTCACCTTCCCGCCCCGACCGTGGTCGAGGTATCCGACCGGCGCGCCCAACGGATAAATACCCTCCTTCAGGCGGCCATCAAATCCTTTGCGAGCTTCCTGACGGTTGTTGCGGATGAAGTCTGCGGCGACGACAGCGAGAATGTCCGCGGAAAGCCTGCCGCCGCGGGAGCGCAGATCGAGCGGCTCATGCGCGAAATGAATATCGAATCCGGCGTCAATGAGTTCGCCGAGATCAGCCCAGTCGCCAAGGTTCCTCGCGCTGCGGTCGATCTTGTGAATGACGATTCCGTCGGCTTTGCCCTGACGGAGTGCTTTGAGCATGGCGGCAAAGAGAGGTCGGCCGCGTTTTGCCGCGGTGACGTGCTCTTCGTACCAACCGACGATCTTGAAGCCTTGCTTTGCCGCGTATGTCTTAATTGCGGACCGCTGCTCCTTAAGTGAGACGCCCTTTTCCGCCTGTTTGGTGGTGGATACACGAATGTACCCAAATACACGTTTCATTGTTGCTGTTGTGTTGGTAGTTGCTTTGAGGGCTCGACCTCCGGCCCCGCCATTACGTTAGCTCCGCTATCGGAGGGTGTCAAAACGGCCTCCGCCGGTTGCCTGCCGACAATTTCAAGAATCACTTCGGCGTATTGCCTCAGGCGTTCTTCAGGCGAAAAATCAGGTTTCTCGGTCATTGCAACTGACCGTACGCGCAGGCGCGTCCCAATCCTAGGCGACCACAGTTTCCGCAACGGCAACTCTCGATGCCTATGAACTATCCCCGCGGCTTTCTAAGCTCTGTCGCATGATTCATCCAAACCTGCGACGAGAGGTCGCCGAGCGGTACCACCGCTCCCTGCCGGCGGACATCCGGCGTTATCTAAACGGTCGAGGCATTGCAAACGAAACCATCGACCGCTATCTCCTTGGCTGGACCGGGCGGCGCATCGCGATTCCCATCTTCGGCCGCGGCGGCGAAGTCATCTCCTTCCGGTACGGCCGGAGTCCGCACGACCAATCCGACAGTCCGAAGATGCTCTCGGAGATCGGCGCGTGTCCGGAGCTCTATGGCGTAGAGGCGCTTGAACGAGCGCCAAAAACCGTCGTCATCTGCGAGGGCGAATACGATCGGCTTGTTCTTGAGTCCCACGGCATACCGGCCGTCACATCGACCGCCGGTGCGGGCGTCTTCCTCGCGGAGTGGGTGCCGCACTTCGATCGCGTGAAGCAAATCTTCATCTGCTTTGACCGCGACGAGGCGGGCGATCTCGGCGCGCGGCGCGTGAAGGCGCTTCTGCCGCACGCCGTGATCGTGCAATTGCCAGAGGACGTCGGCCGCCATGGCGACGTGACCGACTTTTTCGCGACGCTTGCAAAGACGCGCGTCGATTTTGAACTACTGCTGGCTGCAGCGGCTGCCAAACCGGAAGAGGAAAACCGCCCGCCGAAGGTCTCGCCCGCGAGAGGCTGGAGCAAAGCGATGCGGCGCCGTCGCGAGAACCTGCGCCGGGAGGTGCCCATCGCGCGCGTCCTCGCGAACTATCTCGATCTGCGGGCCTCCGGCGGGCAGCTTGTCGCACGATGTCCCTTCCACGAGGACACGACGCCCTCCTTCACCGTCTATCCGGCAACGAATACCTACTACTGCTTCGGCTGTCACAAAGACGGCGATGCAGTCTCCTTCCTCATAGAAAAAGAGTCGATGAATCTCCCGGAGGCGCTCAAAGCCGTTGAGCGCTTCCGCGACACCAATGAACTCTTCGGCGTCGCCTGAGCCGGTAGCAGCGCGCAAACCCGTCGACACGCCGACCGCGGCGGCTCTCCTCCCGGACGGCGAGCTCGTGGAGATGGTCTATGACGCTGCTGCACGGCGGACGCGGTTCGTCGTGGGCAATGGAGCGGCATGGGACTTCGCAGACAGTGTGCTTCTTCCCCCTAACGAGCGCCTCGTCCCGTTTTCCGCAACGAACAATCTCGTGAAGCACCACGTCGTGTTGTTTCCGTCGGAACCGGTGGAGTACGGAGAGGAGGCGGATCTCCTCGGCCGCATCCGGGAGTATCTGCGGCGCTACGTCGATCTCTCGCCCGGCTTCGAGGAAATCGCCACGTATTACGTCCTCTTCACGTGGCTCTACGACGCTTTCCACGAAGTCCCCTACGTCCGGGTTCGGGGCGGATACGGGAGCGGCAAAACACGGTTCTTACTAACCGTGGGTTCGCTTTGCCGCCTCCCGATATTCGCCTCGGCGGCATCGACGGTTTCGCCGCTCTTCCGGCTCTTGGATTCATTTCGGGGCACGCTCATACTCGATGAAGGAGATCTGAAGCATTCGGATATGCAGAATGAGTTGATCAAAATACTCAACAATGGCAACGCTCAGGGTTTTCCGGTTCTCCGCACGGAAGTCTCGCGCCAGAAAGAATTCGACCCGCGCGCCTACCACGTGTTCGGCCCGAAGCTCATCGCGACGCGCGGTTTCTTCCAAGACCGGGCGCTCGAAAGCCGGTGCCTCACCGAAGACCTGCGTAGCGGCGCATTGCGCGCGGAGATCCCGCTGAATCTCGACGAACGACATCGTGCGGATGCGCTTGCGCTCCGCAACCAATTGCTCCTCTTTCGTCTTAGGAACTTTCACCGCGCCCCTGCACTCCTCCAGTCCGCCGCAGGCAACTTGGAGCCCCGACTCGAGCAGATTTTCGGGCCGCTCCTCGCCGTGATCGAAGACGACGAGGCGCGCAAACGGCTCATCGGCACGCTCGGCCAGTACAACGAAGACTTGGTCGACGAACGGGCGGAGAGCGTGGAGGCCGAGGTCTTGACGGTCATCCGGGATCTCGTCGCCAAAGGGCCGGAAGCGCGCCTTGCGATGCAGGACGTCGCCGACGAATTCACCGCGCGCTACGGCAGCCAATACGCGAAGCGCGTCACGCCGCGCTGGATCGGCTCCATCGTGCGCAGGCGGCTGGGGCTTCGTCCTTCCCGCTCCACGGGCATCTTCACGCTTGGCCCGGAAGACGTGGCTCGCCTCGCAGCGCTCTACAAACGCTACGGCGTAGACCCGGTGGAAAAGGTCGAAGAGGAAGAACGCAGAGCCGCGTGACATGCGCCCCTTGACGTACCTCGGCCGCACCGATTGGCGCGGCCGCGCGCGGCCGTTCGGCATTCGCGCGGAAGACCGCGGCGCGCATCTCTACATCGTCGGCAAGACCGGCGTCGGCAAGTCCTCGCTTCTTGAGCTCATGATCCGGCAGGATCTTCTCTCCGACGCCGGGCTCGCGCTGTTCGATCCGCACGGCGATCTCGCCGAGCGCGTCGTCGCGTGGCTGCCGTCGTGGCGCAGGTCCGACCTCATCTATCTCGACGTGCCGAATCCCGCGCAGCCCTTCGGATTCAATCCGCTGCAGCACGTGCCGCTCCTTCGGCGCTCCGTCACGGCAAACGGCATTGTGGAGGCCTTCAAAAAGATTTTCAGCGAGTCTTGGGGGCCTCGATTGGAATGGATATTTCGAAGCGCGCTGCTCCTCCTCCTCGACCAACCCTCCGCCACGATCGCGGACGTGCTGCGGCTCTTCCATGAGCCGGAGTTCCGGATCGAAGCGGCGGCGAAGGCCACGAACGAGCATGTGCAGCGCTTCTGGACGACAGACTTCGAGCGATACGGCCGCTTGAAAGTGGAGGCCATCGGCCCGATCGAGAACAAGTTGGGTGCCTTCCTCATCGATCCCTTCGTCTCGCGCATCCTCACGGCGCGCGAAAGCTCATTCGAACCGCGCGAAGTCATGGATCGCGGCGGCGTGCTCGTCGTGAATCTCGCGAAGGGAAAGATCGGCGAAGCGCCGGCGATGCTCTTCGGCAGCCTCCTCGTTTCCGCGCTTGCGATGGCGGGACTCGCGCGCGCGGACACGAACGCCGCATTCCGGCGCGACTTCGTGATCTACATGGACGAGTTCCAGACTTTCACGACGCTCGCGCTCGCGACGATGATGGCGGAGCTGCGCAAATACAAATTGCCGTTGGTGCTCGCGAACCAACACCTCGAACAGCTCTCGCCGGAGGTTCGGAGCGCAATCCTCGGCAATGTGGGCACCCTCGTCGTCTTCCGCATCGGCGCGGCGGACGCGATGCGCATCGCGAAGGAGCTTGGCCCAAACGTGGAGCCCGACGACCTCACGTTTCTTGAGAACCGCAACTTCTGGATTCGCCCGCTCGTGGGCGGCAAAGTATGGCCGCCGTTTACCGGCAAAACGATCCACGTCGATGAGAAGAAGAATGCGGAAGCGCGATAAAGAACGGTTTATCTCCTCTTGAACTTTTCTTGATTAGCGGTTCGCTAGACTGGCGGCTTTTTGCGGCATTGACGGCCCGCGCCTTCTGTGGCGACGCACGCTGCGGGAAGGCGTGAGAAGTTGCCGCTGCGGCAACTTCTGATGCCTAGAGAGCACTGCCAAAGCCGACTAGCCTGTATCCCGAACCTCATGACCAAGCATCACTCAATTCATTTGCGCAGTGAGCGCCGCCGCCGGCAGTTCAGCCAGAGCGACGTTGCGGCGCTCATTGGCGCGGAAAGCAAGGCGACGATCTCACGGTACGAGCGCGGGCGAATGCCGGATCTCGCGACGGCCCTCGCCTACGAAGTCGTCTTCGGGGTGCCGGTCGCGGCGCTCTTCCGCCGGCATCTTGAGGACATTCGCGGAAGTGTACGACTGCGCGCAAAGCGCCTCGCCGCATCGTTCGCAAAGTCCCGTAGCAACGCAGCCATCCCGCACCGCACAAGGTCGATCGACAAACTCCTGAAGCGATGAGGCGGCGCAAGGCGCGAACGATCCTCGCGATTGATCCGACAACCTACGGCTTCGCGTTCGTTGCCTTCGAGCGCGGAGAGCTCTTGGACTGGGGCCATCGCTACGCGAGACGCGGAGACGGAAGCACTCTCGATTTCCTCGACCAGCTGACCGAGAGCCTCGCGGCAGATACGCTGGTGCTCGAAGACGCCGATGATCCGGAGTGCGCGCGGAGCGACCGCGTGCGGAAACTCCTGCGGCGGATCGCGACGCATGCGGCAAGGCGCGGCATACGGGTCGTAACGGTTTCGCGAGCGGACGTGCGCAGGGACTGGCGAGACCGCGGTCTGCGCACGAAAGAGGCGGTGGCCGAGGCGATCGCGCGCGATTTCGACGAGCTCGCGCCCTATGTCCCGCCCCGGCGAAAGATCAGCCAAACCGAGGACCGGCGCGTGAACCTCTTCGATGCCGCGTCGCTCGCGCTCCACGGCTTCCGCAAGGACACCCCCTGACGTCCTGCGCCTCTCGGCGCAGCGGTCAGCGGGAATGGTCTCGCTGAGCAACTTGAAAACAAGAAAAAGGAGACCGTATGTCCAGCGCAATCACTGAAGCGCATTTCAAATCCGGCAAGGATCTCGACGCACCCGCCGCGCTTCTCATCAAGCTGCATCCCGCGAAGTCTTTTCGATCGCGCGATCCGAGCGGCGTCTGGCAGAGGAGGAACGGACGGTGAAGCATGGATCTCGTCCTCAAACTCCGCGAGCTGCGTCGGCTGCGCGGCCTTTCCCAGAAGCAAGCTGCGGAACACTCCGACATGGGACCACGGACGCTCAGTACGTTCGAGACCGGCCGGCGCATAGCAAGCATCAAGGTAGAGCAACTCCTTGCGCTTCTTCGCGCCTATGACATGACTCCCGCTGAGTTCTTCGGCGGCGCGGTTGAGTACGAGGTCTTCAGCGAGTTCGAACACCTCGACGAACGGGAACTCGCCGTCATCCGCGAACTGCGCCGGGTTCCAGAAGCGGCACGCGAACGTGTCTTCGACTACGTGCTCACGATGATCGAAGGCGCGGTGCTCCGCGCCGAAAGCGGCGCGCTGCGCGTCGTTCGGTAACGCCCTTCGTTCCTTCGCAGAGCCCGACCTCTCCCTCCCAAACACAGCTCATCAGAAAGGAGAAGTTATGGCTGAAGTGATTCTGCTGCATGCGAAGAGCCGTCTCGTCGGACGACAGGATCTTCGCGACCTTCCAACACCCGATCCGACCGAAACACATTTCCCCATTCCACACTGGCGCATCGTCCAGACGCTCGCGGAAACCCTTGCCTTTCGGCACCTCACGATCGTCTCCGAGGAGTACGCCGTGTCCGCCGATGGCATGCGGTTCTTCGCTGCGCTCACCCTGAACGTAGAGGAGACCGGCGTCCGCGTGGCGATCGGTCTCCGCAACTCGCACGACAAATCCTTTTCGATGGGGATGACGGTCGGACACCGCGTGCTCGTTTGCGACAACCTCGCGCTCTTCGGCGATTACCCGCCGGTCATGCGTAAGCACACGAAGAACGTCGAGATCGAGGAGATCATGTCGTCAGCCGTCGACAAGGTGCAGCGAAACTTCGAACCGATGAAGCGGCAGATCGCCTTCTTCCGCGGCTGCGATCTTTCGGACGACCGCGCGAAGCTCGCGATCTACGAGGCGTTCTTCGGCGGGGCCGCCGATCTCCCGAAG
Source organism: Acidobacteriota bacterium (assembly GCA_025463165.1). Taxonomy (GTDB): domain Bacteria; phylum Acidobacteriota; class Thermoanaerobaculia; order Gp7-AA8; family Gp7-AA8; genus JAOBAU01. The sequence continues at coordinate 50,961 of JAOBAU010000367.1, forward strand.
CATCTCGGTCAGGTCGTCCACACGAACTACTTCAAACCGAAGCACCCGGACTTCGAACCGCGAACTCTCTGGTCGTTGGAGAACGCCTTTACGTCAGCGCTCCAAGTACTTGAGCCGGTGGCACGGCTTCGAACTGCTGGCCGGCTCGCTCCGTTTCTCGCGAAGCTGCAGGAGCTTGCGACCCGCGCACCTCTCGTCGCCCTCTCGCCAGCATGAGCAGCGTGTCGCTCGTTACGGTACGACGCAGCTCATGGTCTCAAAGCGCTTCACGCGTGATCAAAGGAGTACGTATGCCATTGCGATTCGAACGGTATCGGCGCTTCTGGGCGGTCTACGACGACCAGCAGCTGCTCTGTCTTACCGTTTACAAAAAAGGGGCGGCCTCCGTGATCGCCACCGTCGAGGGTTTGCGGCGATCGCTCGGCAGGCGTCGTCGCCGAGCTGCTCCATCCTGAAATCTGCAGCATCCAGCCCGTCGCGTTAAGCGGCGGGCTCTTTCTTATCCACGGGGAATAGAGAAACAGTCGGAAACTGCACACGAACTTGAGCGCCTGCGACCTCAATCGCTACGAAGCGTGACACTCTGCCGAAGAACGCGAATGGCGGCCGTATTGTCTTCCCGCGGCCGGCTCACTGAGGAGTTTCCGAGCTTCGTTTCATGCACGTGCACCTCGGAACCCTCCGAGTCGGTCGCAATTGGAGGGAGCAATGCGGCAATCCTTGCGTGATCTCTACGACGACATAGAACCGGCGCTGCGCCTCTTCCGCCTTACTAGGGAGATTCAGTCGCGCATCATGAGCAATTACGCCGAGTGTTTCGATCCGCTTCGCATCGTGCTTCCGAGCGAGTTGCGCGCCGCGCTCGAAAAGGAGATCGCAGAAGAAGCCTACGATCTCTGCGCGTTCATTCAGGCGTGCCTTGAGGAGCACCCCGAGCTGTATCGGGATAGTCAGCCGCCGGATGCTGACCTGCGGGTCTGAGCGTCGAGCTCAGGCCCGCAGGTAG